>JAJZGH010000062.1 GCA_021798635.1 Planctomycetota bacterium
CACTTTGGAACCGCCGGCAGAGCCGGTTTCAAGCGTTCCGGCGGGAACAGTCCCATTCCCCAATAAAGCCGGGCCAGGGTCCCCGCATGGGGTGCAGGCGGCAGCAGCTTCAACTTTCAAAGCGTCAATATCCGCATCATCGGAGGCATCATCATCGGATGTGGAATTCAGCGGCTGGCTTAACTTGGAGCCATCGCGGTACAGTGCCACAGCCTTCAGGCTTAACTGCCAGCTTTCGCGATAGGCTTCTTCGATATCGCCAATGCCGACTTCATTGGGCAGATTGATGGTTTTGCTGATGGCTCCGCTGATAAACGGCTGGGCCGCGGCCATCATGCGGATGTGCCCCATGTGGTGGATAAAGCGTTTGCCTTTGCGACCACAGCGGTTGGCACAATCAAAGACCGACAGATGTTCGGATTTAATATGCGGTGCGCCTTCGATGGTTTGCGAACCACAAATGACATCACTGGCTTCGCGAATCTGCCGCTTGGAAAAGCCCAGAGATCGCAGCAGATTGAAATTCGGCTGCTGCCATTGCTGGGAGGTAAAGCCAAGGCGGGTTAAAGCCGCCTCGCCGAGTGTCCAGGGAGAAAAGGCGAAGGCCAGCTCGAAAACAGATGGCAGGCATGCCTCTATTTTCGCCAGTTCTTCATCCGTGAAGCCCTTCGCCTTAAGTGATTCGATATGAATGTGCGGCGAGCCTTGCAGGCTCAAGGTGCCCATCACATACGTTAACATGTCATGAATTTCGCCGGGCGAATAGCCCATGTTCCGCAAGGCCGGCTCAATGGATTGATTGGCAATTTTGAAGTAACCGCCGCCCGCAAGTTTCTTAAACTTAACCAGAGCAAAATCAGGTTCCACACCCGTAGTATCGCAATCCATCAGCAGGCCGATGGTTCCGGTCGGCGCGATGACCGTGGTTTGGGCGTTGCGATAGCCATGTTGCTCGCCCAGTGTAACCGCCCGGTCCCATGCCTCGCGGCAGGCCTGCAGCAGCGTAGGATCAAGTGTGGGATGCGTGCCAAATTGGGCGGCGTCGATTTCCACGGGTTTTACGGACAAAGCGTCATATTGATCCGAAGCGTACGCGGCGGCGCGATGGTTACGCATCACCCGCAGCATCGACTGCCGATTGGGAACAAAGCCGGGGAATGGGCCGTGTTCGCGGGCCATTTCCGCGGAAATAGCATAAGATTCAGCGGTCATTAACGCGGTGATGGCCCCGCAAATGGCTCGGGCCGCCGGGCTGTCATACGCGATACCGGCTACCATCAACATCGTGCCGATGTTGGCGTAACCCAGACCCAGCGTACGATATTCATAGCTCAAGCGGGCGATTTCCCGGCTGGGATAGGCCGCCATAAGCACGGAAATTTCCAGCACAATCGTCCAGAGCCGGCAGGCGTGTTGGAAGCCTTCAATATCAAATTTTCCTGAAGCGGCATCAAAGAACTTCATGAGATTAATGGAGGCCAGATTGCAGGCGGTATTATCCAGGAACATATATTCGCTGCACGGGTTGCTGGCATTGATGCGCCCGCTTTGGGGACAGGTGTGCCACTGATTGATGGTGTCATCATATTGCACACCGGGGTCCGCACAACGCCAGGCGGCAAAAGCGACTTCCTGCCAAAGCTTGCGGGCTTTAAGCGTCTTGTGGATTTTGCCATCGGTGCGGCGAATAAGTTCCCAGTCGGAATCTTTTTCCACCGCCTGTATAAATTTATTTGATACGCGAACGGAATTATTGGAATTCTGCCCGGAAACGGTGGCATAGGCTTCGCCGTTAAAATCATAATCCAGTTTGAGCTTTAAATTTTTGGCCAGTTCCTGTTGTTCCCTGGGCAGGTGCTTGAGGCCCTCGACCATGGCGGCAACTTTGATTTCCTCGCGCACTTTCCAGTTAACAAATTCTTCAATATCCGGGTGATCCAAGTCCAGACATACCATTTTTGCGGCCCGGCGCGTGGTGCCGCCGGATTTAATCGCCCCCGCCGCCCGATCCCCGATACGCAGGAAACTCATGAGGCCGGAAGATTTCCCGCCGCCGGAAAGCGATTCATTGTCACCGCGGAGTTTGGAAAAATTACTGCCGGTGCCGGATCCGTATTTAAACAGCCGGGCCTCGCGCACCCACAGGTCCATAATTCCGCCGTCATTGACCAGATCATCGCTGACGCTCTGAATAAAACAGGCGTGCGGCTGCGGATGCGTGTAAGCATCTGTGGCTTGTTCGAGCTGATGCGTTTTGGGATTCACGTACCAATGCCCCTGAGAGGGACCGGTAAGGCCATAGGCGTAATGCAGGCCCGTGTTAAACCACTGCGGAGAATTGGGGGCGGCCTTTTGGGTCAGGAGCATGTGGGCCAGTTCATCATAAAACGCCTGTGCGTCCTGCTTGGTTTCAAAGTAGCCGTATTCCTGCCCCCATTGGGTCCAGCAGCCGGCCAGACGATGCACCACCTGCTTCACGGAGGTTTCCGGGCCTTGCTTTGGCTTGCCATCGGCATGGAGCACGGGTTTGCCCTGGGCATCGGTTTGCGGGATGCCGGCCTTGCGGAAATATTTACTGACCATGATATCGGTGGCCAATTGTGACCAGTCTGCGGGAATTTCCGCATCCTTCATTTCAAAAACGACCGAGCCATCCACATTGGAAATTTTGCTCGTGCGTTTGGTAAATTTGATCGTGGAATAAACGTCCACGCCTGCCTTGGTAAACCGACGATTGATTTTCATAGCCTTTACTCCTGCTTCCGTGCACTTAAATTTGCCGGCGACGTCCCATCCTGCGGCGTCGCCGGCCACTCCATGAAAGCCCCGGCTTTCCGTGGCCGGCGGCATAGTTCATTCAACGGACCGGATAAACAAATCCGATCCGATCCCGGTTCAGTTAATCAACTTTAGGCAATGTCAGCCCGGGTTGATCCTGATATTTCCCCTGTTTATCCGCGTAACTGATATTGCAAACTTTTTCACCGCGGAGAAAAATAATTTGAGCGATACCCTCATTGGCATAAATTTTGGCCGGCAGCGGCGTGGTATTGGAAATTTCAATGGTGACGCGGCCTTTCCATTCCGGCTCCAAGGGCGTCACGTTGACGATAATGCCGCAGCGGGCATAGGTGCTTTTGCCTACGCAGATAGCCAGAATATCCCGTGGGATTTCAAAATATTCCACGGTCTCACATAAGGCGAAACTGTTGGGCGGAATGAGCACATAGCCATCTTTACCGGCGTCGACATCGACAAAACTGCGCGGCGAAAAACGCTTCGGATCTACAACCTCAGAATTTACATTGGTGAAAATTTTGAATTTGGGTCCCACACGCACATCGTAACCATAACTGGAAACCCCGTAGCTTACCGCCCCGGGACGCTTGACTGCCTTTTCAAAGGGCTGAATGGTGACGGATGCTTCAATTTGAGAGTCTGCAAGAATTGCCATGTTGCCTGCCTGCAATAATCCGTAAAAACGGTTCGGTTTTTGTTAGTGTATCACAATATCAGTTGAAACTCAAGAGAAAGGAACTTCGCCCCTGAATCATCTCAACCAAAATCGTCGGCCTTATCGGGTCCCTATAACCACGCGTTCGCGATTATTAAGAACTCAATAAGACTCACATAGGTTACTTTAGCACTATATCTTGTGGTGTCAATGCTTTTTGTCACTAAATATTGACGGACAGGTTCTCCACATCACTAACCCATTATATCCACAAGACTTGCGTCACTTGGATTTATTTTCTACCAGATGTTGTGGTCTTTCCACGACCCCTGTGGATAAGTCCAAGGAGGCCGGAAAATCAAAAATTGCCCGCCTGATTGAAGCTGTTGCCGATTCTTTTCCTGCGGATAGAATTCTTGCAATGAAATCTGCCCAATTTAACCCGATTCCATCGGCCCTTCAGAAGCAGATTCGCCTGCGCCTTGGCCCGTGGTTCAACGAGCACAAACGGCCCATGCCCTGGCGAAATACCGCCGATCCGTATGCCATCTGGCTGTCCGAAGTGATGCTCCAACAGACGCAGGTCGCCACTGCAATTCCCTATTACGACCGCTTTTTAAAGCGTTTCCCGGATATTTGCGCCCTGGCTGCTGCGCCCCTTGAGGACGTATTGAAACTCTGGGCGGGCCTGGGTTATTACCGCAGAGCCAAAAGCCTGCACCAGAGCGCACAAATCATCGTATCAACATATCACGGCACGTTTCCATGCAAATATAATGATATGTTGAAACTTCCCGGCATCGGCCGCTATACCGCCGGTGCCATCGCCAGCATCGCCTTTCATGAAAAAGTTCCAGTATTGGACGGCAATGTGATGCGCGTGCTGACGCGACTTTTTATGGTTCGTGACGACATTGCCAAGCCGCAAACCCAAAAGCGGCTCTGGAAAATTGCCGGGGAACTGGTGCCGCCGACCAATCCCGGAGATTTTAATCAGGCCATCATGGAACTCGGGGCCACGGTTTGCACACCGATGCGCCCGCGCTGCGAAAGTTGCCCGCTGGAGAGTTTTTGCTTGGCCCGGCAAAGCAATAAACAGAGCCAACTGCCGGTAAAACAAGGAAAAACTCCCACCCCGTGCATTAAATTGGCCGCAGTCGTTATTGATTCGCCCAATGGCCGCCTGATGGCGCAACGCAAGGCCGGCGGCCTGTGGGAACATCTCTGGGAATTTCCGGCGTTTGAACTTCCCCACCGCACCCCCGCTGCGGTTCGTCAGCAACTTTTTAAGCTCACCCGGCTCAACATCGAGCTTACACGCTTAGCGACGGGTGTCACGCATCAACTCACACATCGGCGATTGGAATACACCATTTTTGTGGGCACCAGCCAATCCCGGCGGAAACCGCGAACCAGCCCTGACATTACTTCGCACTACGAATCCATCCGCTGGATTACCGATATGGCAACTGTGCCCAAATCCCGTCTGACGGAAAAAATATCCGCCCTTTCCTCCGGCGAGCAATAAATCGATAGTGCCGGGCTTTCCGCTCTGCCCACGAGAACAGTGTTTATTGTGCATGAGCTGGACGGCCACAGAATTCACCCGGGCAACTTGTGGTTTATCGTATCATGCGAAGGGGCTCGGCAATAAATCCGGGCGACAAGGCAGTGCGGGGAAACTCCACTTAGTCGCCGGCTCTGCCGGTGGTGGAATACACGATAAAAGAATCTCTGGCAGGCTCCTGGCGCAACGGTAAAAAACATTGTGATTTCCGCCCGATTTAGCGTTATGTCGGCGCTGCCCGGAAAAATTGCCACGCCCATGCGGAGCGCCGGCCGTGCGGAATATTGACAGCAACAGCGATATTTCGTAACATCAGTTGATGCAACAGTTTCATTAGAGGTTGCGATAGCACGTTGTTAAAGATCCCATCGGGAGAGAAAATGGTTCAGCGCATTGGCATCGCCTCGGTAGCCATAATCTTAAGCGGAAAGGAACAGGCGTGAGGTTAATTAAGTTTCTGCGAACGCGGATTTTCTCAGTGGCGTCCGTTTTGGCTGTAATCGCGTTGCTTCCCGCAGTTGGTAACACCGTTTCGGCTGCTGCGGTAAAAGTGCAACTGGTTAAAACCGGGGGCGGATGGCAACTCCTGCGGGGCGGCAAGCCCTATTTCATAAAAGGCGCAGGCGGAAGTTATTCTCTGGCGAAGCTCAAAGCGGCCGGGGGAAATTCTGATCGTACATGGGGCGCTGACGGCATTCAGCACCAACTCCACCGCGCTGCCCAACTGGGTATGACGTATACCGTCGGCATGTGGTTGGCCCATCCGGGCAATGGCTTCAGTTACAAAAATAAAGCCCAGGTGCAGGCCCAGTATGAACAATGTAAAAAATTTGTTCTCGACTATCGCCATGATCCGGCAGTGCTGGCCTGGGGAATCGGCAATGAAATGGAAAATGGGTATGACCATAAAGTGCTGTGGCAGGCGGTAGAAAAGATTGCCGGCATGTGCCATCGACTGGACCGCAACCACCCCACCATGACCGTGGTGGCGGAAATAGGCGGACACAAGGTTCAGAAAATCAATGAGTATTGCCCGGATATTGATATCATCGGAATTAATTCTTACGGCGGAGGACCGTCGCTTTATAAGCGCTATCTGAAAGCCGGCGGTGTCAAGCCGTATGTCCTTACAGAATTTGGCCCGCCCGGAGTATGGGAAGAAGGCCGCGATAATTTGCACCTGCCGCCGGAAATGAACAGCACGCAGAAAGCGTTGTATTATGCCCGTACCTATCGCAACAGCGTATTGGCAGCCAAGGGGTTGTGTTTAGGCTCATACGCATTTACGTGGGGCTGGAAGGTGGAAGCCACACCAACCTGGTTCGGCCTGATACTGCCGGATGGCCGACGGCTGGGCGCGGTGGATCAACTTGAGCATGTGTGGACGGGGCATTGGCCGAAGCATTTGTGCCCGGAGATGAAAAGCCTGAATCTTGTTGGCCCGGATAAAGTTAAGCGAGAGTCAGAAATCAGGGCACATGTCGATGCGTCTGAACCCGGCGGCGGCGCGTTGAGCTATCATTGGGTATTGCGACGCGATATTTCCAATACACCGCCCAACGGCGGCGAATCCCGGCCGATGCCGCGGAAGTATCCCCACGCCATCATCGGGCAACATGGCGGCCATGTGATTGTAAAAATGCCGGATAATGGCGGATATTACCGCTTATTTTGTTACGTATATAACCATCATAACGCTGCGGCGGTGGGCAACATTCCCCTGATGGTCACCGGGCCGATACACGCCATGCGAATTCCCCGGTCGCACCTGCCTCTGGTGCTGCTGGGAAACAACGCCCAAGGCACACCCTACATACCCACAGGCTGGATGGGCAATTACAAAAACATCAGCTATGGATCCGCGGACTTCGGCCCCAGGGGCATGCATTCCTGCGTAAAAATCAGCTACACAGCCGCCAATGGCTGGGGTGGAATCGCCTGGCAGAGTCCTGCCAATGATTGGGGAAAAACCGATGGCGGCTTAAATTTAACCGGTGCCTCCAAGCTCACGTTCTGGGCGAAAGGGAAAGCCGGTGGGGAACGCATCACGTTTGGCGCGGGGTTGATCGGTTCTGATCAACCCTTCCATGATTCGGTACATGTTTCAAAAGTGGTCACGTTGACTTCCCATTGGAAAAAATATGCGATCAATCTGAAAGGCCGGAATCTTGAGCGGATTATCACCGGGTTTTACTGGACCGGCGGCGCAAATGGTTCTCCGTTCACCTTTTATATTGACAAAGTTAGATATGTAAAGTAATAACGGCGGAGTTGTTACAATCGAAGGATTAACCCGCTTTACACCTAAGGAGTATGACGATGCGTACCACACGTTTCTCTCTGCTGACAGGGTTACTGACCACCTTGCTGACCGCTGTTCTGGTCATCGGGTTGGTGGACCGGCAGGCCCTTGCCGCGGACAGACATGCCGGCGCGAAAGTGTCACTTCCGCTGGTGATTTATCGGGATGGTCAGGCGCAGTCGGGCTATATTGCCGCGGGCTGGATGGGCAATGCCTCGGCGATCAAGTACAACGGAAGCTGCACCTCCCATCCGCGCAAGGGAAACAGCACTTGTCTAAAAATCCAATACACTTCCAGCAGTGGATGGGGCGGGATCGCCTGGCAGAATCCTGCCAACAACTGGGGCGATAATTCCGGAGGCTTTAATCTTACCGGCGCAAAAAAGCTGATCTTCTGGGCACGCGGCGAAAAGGCCGGGCAGGTTGTCAGCTTTGGGTTCGGCCTTATTGCCTCGAATAAAAAATATCACGATACCGCCAAGGGAAAATTGAACGTCACTTTAACTGAACATTGGAAGCAATATTCCATCAGCCTCAAGGGCAAGGACCTTAAGCGAATTGTGGTAGGCTTTTTCTGGACCGCCGCTGCGGCTAATGGCAAGCCCTTTACGTTTTATCTGGATAAAGTTCAATACCAGAAATAATCATTGGGTTGCTGGGCACCAATCCCCGGGGGCATTAGATTGCGAATTAGCGGATCCGCCTTTATCCAGCGTTGCAGTTCCCATTGAACAGGTCGGGTATCAGGCGGCGGTGCTGCTGGCGGATTTAATGGCAGGCCGAAAAACATCCGCAGTACGCACGCTCGTGCCGCCGATTGGTGTTGTTACGCGTCGCAGTTCGGACAGTCTCGCCATTGAAGATCCGGAACTGGTGGAAGTTATGCGGGTCATTCGCAATCATGCCCGTAAGCCTCTAAGCGTCAAGGAACTTTTGCGAATCGTTCCGATGTCGCGCAGGAATATGGAACGGCAGTTTCAAAAGCTCGTCGGTCATTCGCCCCATGCGGAAATTGAGCGCGTGCATCTGGAACAGGCCAAGCGGCTGCTTGCCGAAACAGATTGGCCGCTGCCCCGCATTGCGACCGAGTCCGGCTACAACAGTCACGAACATTTTACCCATACGTTCCGCAATAAAATCGGCGTGGCACCCGGTGCCTATCGCCGCCGCTACCGCGATCAACGCGCCTTGCCGTCCAGGAGCCTGTCCGAGTAATGGCCGGGTTGCGATCCCGGCGCGCCGGGACGATTTTTGGCTTCACGGGGCATCGTCGCGTCGCAGAGCACCGTGGTGATAACCCGGTGGTTGGTTGGCGGCACTGGATCAACCACCGGATTATCATCCGGTGCTCGACAAGTAGCCGCGACGATGGCGTACCTCAACATGATGCTACAGCCGCGTCGCCGAGGGAGAACAAAAACAAGCACGCCGCCCTGCGGGTGGTGGAATCGGCGGCCTTATGAAATTCCGTGCCCGATTTGCGGCGCAGAAATAATGCCCCGCTTTGCGTAAGCGGGGCAGATGAATCGCGAATGCCTTGGGGTTGAGAATTAATTCCCACCGGGTTGGTTGGGCCAATAGAAATACCAGCCCGCCCAGTTATAGTTCCAGACATTGAGATAGCTGTTGCTGCCGGTGTAGCCGGAAAACAGGGACGGGCGACCATTCAGCGGCGGCATGTGCGCCATGGCCCAGTTGTACGGCGTGAGAGTATTGGAATTAGCACCTGTTGAATAATCATAAAAGGTGGGGTAGCTGATACCATTGACATGGCCGTCGGCATAGACAATATTCTGGAATGACGGCACATCCGGATTGCTGTAACTGGGGTGATTGATCAGATACATATTGCCCTGTCCGCTCATCGGTATGCCGTTTTGCTCCTGATTATTACCGCCCCAGGCCACAGCATCGGCGGCCAAAATGGATTGGGGTGAGTCTTGATCCGTTGTAGCCGGCTCATTAATACGATTTCCCCATGTCGGCGTTAAATTGCCGTTATAACCGCTGGTTTCAACCATTCCCTGACCGCCGAACAGTGAACCGCTTGGCAAGCTGGTGGTCAACTGCGCGAAGCTGTTTCGCGTGCGATCAACTGTTCCGCCGACATACATGTAAGTATTGGTAATCCAATAGCCCCAGTCGCCCGGCTGATCGCCGGCATAAAGCGTGTTCTGGAAGTTGGAACTCGGACAAACCATCCAGGATGCTAATCTTACATACGTGCTGGGCTTGGGGGCCCCGCTTAAACCGTTGTTCAATCCCCAGGTTGTCGGATCATAACCTGTGAAACCCCAGTTACTGGAGTTGAGGCCTGAAATGTAAGGAATTTCCATGCCGCTTAGCGCACTGGAGACCGGATTATTAAAGCCGGACATTTCCGTGGTTACTCCGGTACCGCCGTATTGTAAAAACGTGGCATAAGGTGTGCCGAACCGCCGCCAGTCAGCACCATATTGGCTGTTATTTTCATCGACGGGATCATTATTAAGGATCAGGGGAAAAATGCACCCGTTGACCGGGTCCTGGGAAATCCCATATTTAGGAAACGAAGTCTGGGCGTTGCCGTTGCCGAAGCCCCACGCCGCGGGAAAGAATCCTTTATGATCCTTGGCAAAAAGCAGGGATGCCTGGCCCCATGTCAGCAGATTGGCGGCGCAGGATGTGCGATTGGCCAACTCACGCGCCTTGCGCATGGCCGGCAGAATAATAGCGATTAACAGTAAAATGATTGTTACCGTCACCAGAATTTCAATAAGAGAAAATCCACGTTGTTTTCGCAGCCTGAACATAAAACCTTTCTCCTGTCATGCGTCCGGGTGATCAGACCCGTCCGGTGCTGTCACCGTATAGCGGGCTCGCCGATAGCGGTTTCCCACCCTGTTCTTCGGATGCTTGCAAACAGACGCTGAAGGGATAACTCAATAATGGACGTTCGCTTTGGAGTCTGATAATTTCCTTACAACAAAACCCCCCGGTCAGGCGTTATACTAAGAGCCTGCGACCCGGGTGGACCGCGGGCAACGGGTGTACAGAGGTGTAATTGTTTCGGGGTGTCAGCGATGACCGCGATGAGTCCAGCCGGGGCGTTACCTGAAGATTTTCATCACATCCTCCAGAAACTGGAGGAAGCGGGCAACCGTTTCCGCGCTGCCATGTTTATCGGAGCGTTGGCACGGTTTGCGGCGCTGGTGGTGCCCGTTACAGCGGGCGCGCTATTACTGGCAGGCGTCATGGGCTCTCAGGTTGGAGCATGGGCCGTGTGGCTGCTGCTGGCGGCCATACCAGTTGCAATCGCGGCGGGTTACTGGTGGTTCCTGCATGAGATGATCTGGAAACGACCGGCCTATGGACAGATCGCCCGCTGGGTTGAGGAGCAGGCGACAGCACAGCAGTTGCCGCTGGACAATCACTTTATCAATGCCGTTCTTCTGGCGGATGAGTTTGAAAAACTTCCACCAGCCGCCGCGGGCCGCACGGATACCCGTCGCGTGCTGATTCCGCAGGTGCTTAAGGAAATCAGCAGCAGTATTGAAACTCATAATCTTTTGGAAATTGCACCGTGGCGGCAGCAACGCAATGTCTGCCTGCGGGCGGGGGTCATTATCCTCGCCTGCGCATTACTGGCCCTGCTTTTTCACGGTCAGATGTCGCACGGCCTGGCAGTACTTTCCGCACCGGGGCACTTTGTGCCCATGCAGGGGGCCGCACAAATAGTGGATGTCCAGCCGGGTAACGAAACTGTTCTGGCGGGACAGCCGGTGGATTTCATGGCGCGCATCAACACACCGGGCCACAAACTTGTTGCCACGACATTATTTCTGCATTTTAAAAGCGGTGTTCGAAAAAAGGCGGCCATGGTGGCCTTTGGCCGCAATTACAGCACGTTCCGCTTTCATCTGGGCAGCGTCGCGGAGAATTTAACGTATATGGTGCAGGCCGCCGGCACACAAAGCCTGAAATATCATCTTACCGTTCTGCCCAAAATTACCCTTAAGCACTATCAGATTCACATTACCCCTCCCGCCTACACGCAGACCGCACCGCGAACCATCACCCTTTCCGGAAAGGCCTTTAATGCCGCTGCCGCGTCCGTGGCGGTTCCCTTTGGCAGCAGAATATCGCTAACGGTAACACTGGATCACACCGTTATTGGTGCCTCGGCGCTGGTGGAAGTGCGCGACGGAAAAATAATTTCAGCGACCAGCGATAATCAGAAAACATTTTCGCTGTCTTGGATCGCGGATCAGAGCGTGCGTTATAACTGGCTGATAAATGACTCGCACGGGAACGCCCTGCAACGCTTTCCCGCCTCCTCCACATCCGCACCCGATCGCTTGGTGGTTCGTGTGACGCCTGATGCTCCGCCGGTGGTACATGTTCTGGTGCCCCACAAAGATGTTTTTGCGCTTCCCGGCGCGACCCTTGCTATTCAGGCCCAAGCCACTGATGACTATGGCCTGACCGCCATGACCTTGCAAACCGCCGTTGATGGCGGCAAATTTACCGCTTTCCGCCAATGGCAGATTCCCAACGCCGAGAATGGCAAACCCGCCACAGCGTGCACCATTCGGGAGTTATTCGCGCTTCCCACTAATACCTATCACCTCGGTCAAAGTGTACATTACCGCTTTACAGCCACGGATAATCGGCAGATCACCATCGGGCAGGCGCAGTATGGGCCGCAGACGACGTTTGGCCGCATCTACAGCATCAAGCTGCAAAGCGCGGCAATTTCCGCCATCAGTCGCAGCCGCTGGGCTCGCCTGGAACAGCGCCTGGAAAAAATGCTCGCACAACAGCAGGGCTTAATTATTCTGGCCAACGGCATTCACCTGTTGCCGCCGTTGCCCAATGTCCATAAAACCGCCTCAGCGGTGGCGGGCGGACAGCGGAATTTGCGGCAATATATGGAAAGCACCTATAAACATTTCCCGTTCATCCATTCCATGGACACCATTGAGCAGGCGCTGCACGTGATTGTGCATGGGGACGCGACCGTGGCTATTGCCCGTGCCGATGATCTGGGCCTGGTGTCTGATGCCGGCGCGGTGCCGCTGGAATTTCACAAGCTGCACACGCATGAACTCAATATCCTTAATGCGATTAAGGCATTGCTGGCCATGGCCGGGGCGAAAGCCGGCGGTGTGGATTCTGTGGTATCGCATCAAGGCACAAATTTCCCGGATCAGGGCCGAGAACAATGGCGACAACTGGCGCTGGCCTTGAAGAAATTGGAAAAGCAGCAGCGCGGTGTGATGAACACTTCCATGAAGCTGGCGCAAAAACCCATCAATCAATTTGACGCCAAGGATAAACATGAACTGCTTAAAGCACAGGCCCTGGAAGATAAATGGTCCAAGTTCCTCAACCAGAAACTTGTGAATATGAGCAACCTTACGGAGCAGGATCAGGCCAACGCTTCATTAAAAGATGACCTCGCCCAGATGAACGTGGATTTGGCGATGGCCAAAGGAGCCTTGGCGGCCAAAGCCATTAAGATCGCCACGCCGCTGGAGCAGGAAGGGCTGGAAGATGCCAAGAAGCTTTCTTCCAATATTGAAAAGTGGCTGCTGCAAAAGCCCGACACCACCAAATGGGAAATGGAAGAACCCGTCACCCAAAATGATGTCCCGGTGCCGCCGCTGCCGGCACAGCTTTCCGATATGATCGGCAAGCTGCTGCAACATGAAGAAGACCTTACCAGCGATATGGAATCTCTGGGCAGCAAATGGAACGATTCCATGAATAAAGGCCTGGGGTGGGGTGCTCTTGACGGCCCGATCAGTGATATGAGCGCGCAGGGCGTTACCGGTAATACCATGCCCAAAAATGACGAAATTCAGGGCCGCAGCGGCTCCGGGCGTGAGGGCCGGGCCAGCGGCGAAATGGTGGGTGCCACAGCAACCGATAAGGGCGGCCGCCGCACGCCCACGCGGCTAACCGGTGATCAATTCAGCTCCGGCCAGATAAAAGATTCCTCCAAGCAGCCGCCCGGCGGCGCTACCGGCGGCGGAAAAGCCTCCGGCTACGGCGGCGCTGGGCTGGAAGGCCCCGCCCCGCTGGGGATGCAAAAAGATATCAAACGCATGGCCGGAATTCAGGCCCAGTTGATGAATCAAACCGATCGCCTGCGCATTGAGTTACGGGCGGCCGGCTTTAACAACTTCCAACTTATAGAATCCGCCGTGCTCATGCAGGATGCGCAAAAGGCCATGAACGCCTATCATTATCATACCGCCTTGCTGTATCAGAAATTAGCCAATCAAAGTCTTCATACCGCGAAGGTCATTAATCAGGCTGAATCACGCCTGACGCTGGATAACTCCACGATCGGCCACAAGACGCTGCATAAGCTTTCGGACTCCATGCTTGGTGCCATGCCTGAAGGCTATGCCGATCCAGTGAAGGCTTATTTCGAAAAACTCTCACAATCCGGGAACCGGTGATGGCTGATGAGCAATCCGTTGAATTCCGCGCTGCGTGGCCGCGTTGTGTAATTCATGACCGGGTGACAATTCTATTTCGGCTAAGCGGGCGACGCTGCGATTTCGCAATAGGAAGTCGCTGCTCGCGGCCATTTACATTACACAAAAATCCGGTAATATCCGCTGTGTGTCCACGAGCGGTATTTTTAACGTAAGGCGATGTCTACTGGTTCGACAGCCGCCGCATTTACTGTGTTGACTTTAATTTGGGCTTTCCATCATGCGAACAATGTTATTACCTGACGCGGTGCGTTATGCGACGATCAGTGCCGCGGAACTGCGCACGCACTTTCTTATAGATAATCTTTTCACCGCCGGCCGGATTGATCGGATTTGGTGTGACGCCGACCGGGCGATCATCGGCTCGGCGGTGCCGATTGAAAAACCTCTGCCGCTGGAAGCTGTGCCTGAAATGCGTTCGGCTTTTTTTTGTGAACGCCGGGAAATCGGCATTCTCAATATTGGAAATCCCGGCGCGGTGACCGTCGATAACAAAGTGTATGCCATGGACAATCTGGATTGCCTGTATGTCGGCATGGGATGCAAGGATATCCGCTTCAGCAGCCAAACGCCTGAAAAGTCGGCCCGGTTTTATCTTCTAAGTTACCCAGCGCATCGCGATTATCCGGTTACGTTGGCTCGCCGGGCCGACGCTCAGGCGGTAAAGCTCGGGACCGCCGCAACGTGTAACAGTCGGACGATTTACAAATTTATTCATCCGGACGCAATGAAGAGTTGCCAACTGGTCATGGGCTTTACGCAGTTGGATTCCGGCAGCGTTTGGAACACCATGCCGCCGCACACGCATTTACGCCGCTCGGAAGTGTATTTGTATTTTAATATGGCTCCTGATGTCCGCGTGTTTCATCTCATGGGCCGCCCGGATGAAACACGCCACTTGGTCATAGCGGATCAGCAAGCGGTGGTATCGCCGGCATGGTCCATTCACGCGGGTGCCGGCACAGCGGCGTACGCGTTCTGTTGGGGCATGGGGGGAGAAAACCAGGCATTTAATGATATGGATGCGTTGACAACTGGTGATTTAATCTAAGGCCCGGATGCGATCAGCGCGGAAATGAGTTCGGCCTGCCCAAATGAATGGACAACCCGCCGGTCATTAGAGGGCTGGTATATATACCGACCCGACAGGAGATTTCGTCTCATGCACAATAAAAACAAGTTTCCAAAAGGTGCTGCTCTGCTGCTGGGCACGCTGTTACTATGTAAGACTGCGGTCCCATGCAGCGCTGCCACGATCAGCCGGGCGCGGATTACTGCACAAATTGAACGCTGCGCCAGAGTGGAAATATCCATGCTTCCCAGGAAGCCGCGCACCGGATGGGTGCATGGTGTGTTTTATATCGGCTTGGTTGATTTATACCGCGCCACCGGCGATAAAGCCTTTCTCCAGCCGCTACTGAACATCGGAAATAAATTCCATTGGCACATACGCCGCTTTGGGCACAAGCTCGCAAGTGAAGGTTCAGGAAATTCCTACTGTTTCGGGCAGGCCGTTACCAGTGTCGCATCGCTGCGTCCCGGTTTGGTACCGCTGGCTCCGTTGGAGGGGCGGTGTAACCAGATGCTGCAATATTTCAAAACCGCCGGTGCTAACCCCAAAAAACTCGCTTGGTGGTGGTGCGATTCGCTTTTCATGGCCCCCACCGCATTCGCCCATCTCTCAGTTCTTACGCACCAATCGAAATATGTCGATGCTATGAATCAGCAATGGTGGTTTGTTACGCATCTGCTCTATGACAAAAAAGAGCATCTGTTTTTCCGTGATCACCGCTTTTTCAATAAAACCGCAGCCAACGGCCAAAAGGTATTCTGGGCCCGTGGCGAAGGCTGGGTGCTGGCGGGCACCGCGCGCGTGCTGAAATATCTGCCCGCGCATTTCCCGGACCGCAGCCGATATGTCAAGCTTTTTCATCAAATGGCCGCCAAAATTGCATCGTTACAGGGTAGCGATGGAATATGGCGGCCAAGTTTGTTGGATGCACAGCAATTTCCCACGCCGGAAAGCAGCGGTACCGCGCTGTACTGCTACGCCATGGCATGGGGAATCAATCACCATCTGTTATCAAAAAAGAAGTATATGCCGGTGGTGGCAAAGGCCTGGGCCGGCTTGCTGGCCATGCGTAATAAAGCCGGTGATCTGGCCCACGTACAAAAACCCGGCGACCGCCCTGCCCTGGTCACCCCCAACGTCACCAAACCCTACGCTTCCGGAGCCTTCATCATGGCGGGCGTACAACTGCTGAAATTAGCCCCATTTACCCTCCCTCCCATCCCGAAGTTGCAGGACAACAACCCGTGAGGGGGAAATCACCCTGTCGGCTGTGCCTGCGTTGCTGCACATTTCCTCTGGGCGTCGCGACCGGCCGTGCTCGATTGAATGTGCGGCCGTGGCCTTGCTCAACTCCCTACGAGGTCTGAAAAACCCGCAGCGGTCGCCAAGGGGGATTTGGCCATCCGCGCGGTCGTGTTAAACGCAGCGTTAAGGTAATAGCGCGTAAGACTCTCAGGCAACGCACTGCACGCCGAGCAGATATCAATTGGCTGATGGATAGCGGGCCATAATTAGGTTATCTTTACTTCATCGCGCAGAGGAACGGACCAGACGATGGCAGACGATTATTCCACAGCTACGCCGGACGGGGAAGAACCGCATGCTGATGCGCCCGCCACGCATATTCTTGTCGAGTATCTTAGCGAACTTAAAGCCATTCGCGCAAGCGGAGCCGGCGTGCCGGAAACTTCCTATTACCCGGCTCTATCCAATCTATTTAATGCGGTGGGCAATGCGCTAAAGCCCAAAGTCCGTTGCGTTATCAGCCTTGGCAATCGCGGTGCGGGGCTGCCGGACGGTGGGTTGTTCACGGCTGATCAATTTTCCGGCGAACTGAAGAAGGGGCAGTTACCCTCGCGCGGGGCCATCGAAGTAAAAGGCACCTCCCAGGAACTTCTTACCATTGCCGCCGGCAGGCAAGTCCGCGATTATTTGGGACATTACGGATTGGTCGTCGTAACCAATTTGCGATCATTCGCGGTGCTTACGGCGGACCGTACCGGCGGGCCGGAGATTCTGGAAAATTTTTCCCTGGCCGAAAGCGAACAGGCGTTCTGGAATGATGCTGTCGCCCACCCGCGCGCTACCGCCCAGGCCAAGGGCAGCCAGTTCGTAGAGTTCATTCGTCGCGTCTGCCTCCATCATGCACCACTGTGCAATCCTAAGGATGTGGCCTGGTTTCTGGCCTCTTATGCCCGTGATGCCCTTGCCCGCGTGGAGCGGCAAAAGCAGCTGCCGGCCCTTCAGGCAGTTCGTTCGGCCTTGGAGGAGGCGTTGGGGATGAAATTTATGGGAGAAAAGGGGGAGCATTTTTTCCGTTCAACGCTCGTCCAAACACTTTTCTATGGGATTTTTTCCGCGTGGGTTCTCTGGCACCGGGATGGCCCGGCACCTGATGCCGTATTTGATTGGCAGACTGCCGAGTGGTCCTTGCATATTCCGTTCATCCGCACATTGTATGAGGAGGTAGCCAAACCCAGCCGCCTTCGACCGCTGGAGCTTGTTGAACCGCTGAATTGGTCTGCCACTGTCCTGAACCGGGTGGACCGACGTGCCTTTTTTAAGGATTTTGACGATCAGCACGCGGTGCAATATTTCTACGAACCATTTCTGGAAGCCTATGATCCGGAACTGCGTAAGGAACTGGGTGTCTGGTATACCCCGCCTGAAATTGTTCAATATCAGGTAGCCCGGGTGGACCGTGTGCTGCGCGAAGAACTTAATCTAGCGGACGGATTGGC
The DNA here is from genome assembly GCA_021798635.1 of Planctomycetota bacterium. The sequence continues at coordinate 17,625 of JAJZGH010000062.1, forward strand.
TGATCCGAACGTTGTGGTGTTGGATCCGTGCTGCGGCACAGGTGCATATTTGGTGGAAGTGCTGCGGACCATCGCGGAGACATTGCGGGCAAAGAGTGGCGATGCGCTGGCGGCGTCCGACCTGAAGCAGGCGGCAATGACGCGGGTTTTCGGCTTTGAAATTATGCCCGCTCCATTTGTCGTGTCTCACCTGCAGTTAGGGTTAATGCTACAGGCTAAAGGTGCCCGGCTATCACAAACAGCGGGGGAGCGGGTGGGCGTCTATTTGACCAACGCGCTGACGGGTTGGGAGCCGGACAAAGGCTCCAAACAACACGTGATGTCCTGGCTTGAACTCGCGGAGGAGCGCGACGCCGCTGAGCAGGTGAAGCGCGAGAGCAAAATTCTGGTCGTGCTTGGAAATCCTCCCTACAACGCCTTCGCCGGCGCAAGCCCGCAGGAGGAACAGGGGTTGGTTGAACCTTACAAAAAAGAGTTGAATAAGCCAACCGACACCGGCGGCTGGGGAATTAAAAAATTCAACCTCGATGATCTATATGTCCGTTTTTTCCGCCTCGCGGAACGCCGCATCGCCGAGATGAGCGGCATGGGTGTCATATCCTTGATCTCCAATTTTTCCTATTTGTCCGATCCATCGTTCGTTGTGATGCGCCAGCGCTTCCTTGGCGAATTTGACGACATTTGGCTGGACTGCATGAATGGCGATAGCCGGGAAACCGGGAAATTGACACCCGAAGGCAAGTCTGATCCATCTGTCTTTTCCACGACGTACAACAGGGAAGGGATCAGAGTTGGGACCGCGGTATGCGTGATTGTCCGCAAACCTGAACGCCGCAAGGTGGCGCGCGTCCGATTCCGACAATTCTGGGGTGTCGACAAACGGGCCGAGCTGCTGGAGAGCCTGAAGACAAAGAATTTCAATAAAGCTTACACCTTGGCCGTTCCCAGTCGTGAAAACCGCCTGTCCTTCCGGCCGGAGAACGTGGCCGCCCATTACACAGCTTGGCCCAAGGTAACTGATCTCGGGGAGCAGCACTTCAACGGGCCGGTGGAAAGACGGAACAATTCGTTAATCGCAATACAGGCCGGCGATCTCTCCGGCCTAAAGGACTACTTGAACCCTGTGAAGACCGACGCGGAAGTCGCTAAAGAACGCTCCGCCTTTATGAAGTCATCGGGAGAATTTAAGGCGGTTTTTACACGTAATAGGCTTAAGGGCAAGGTTGTGTATCGGAAGGAAAATATCACACGCTACCCCTTTAAGCCCATGGATACACGGTACGCCTACCTCGACGCTGCTATTCAACCGCTGTTCTCGCGCCCCAGCCCGGAACTGCTTGGCCACGCACGGGTGAAAGGCAATCGCTTCCTGATCACCCGTGATACCGCTGATAAAACCCCGGAGGGACCGCCCTTTTATTTTTCCCGTCTTGTCTGCGACTACGACAGCATATCCGGGCACGCACGCCACTTCCCTGCGTTCCTTGCTCCGGATAGCAGTTCGGGCGACAAACCACTGATCGAAGAACAAAAGCCCCACGCCAATCTTTCGCCCTCTGCGCGAAAGTACCTTGCCAAGCTGGGCGTTAAAGCACCGGACACAGACGCAAAGGCGGCGGAACTCTTATGGCTGCACGCCCTGGCCATTGGATATAGCCCGGCTTATATTAACGATAACGCCGACGGAATTCGCCGCGATTGGCCGCGCATGCCGCTGCCCGCGAATCGAAAAATGCTGCTGGCATCGGCCGCGTTGGGAGAACAAATCGCGGCCCTTCTTGACACTGTGGCCGGTGTGCCCGGCGTGACCGCAGGAGCACTTTCTCCACTTTTCAAAACGATCGGACCTGTCGCGAAGGTCGACGGTGCAGCGATTGATCCCTCCGCCGGAGATTTGGACATCACCGCCGGCTGGGGCCACCGGGGAAAACAAAGCGTAGTCATGCCCGCTAAAGGCAAAACGCAAGAACGAGGGTACAACTCCAGAGAAACCGATGCCATCGCGGCGCAGGCGGCAACCGACCGCACGAACGCCATCGCGATTCGCCACCTGCTGGGGGAAAAAACGCTCGACATATATTTGAACAACACCGCGTTCTGGTGCAACATCCCCACGAATGTCTGGGAGTATTACATCGGCGGTTATCAGGTCATTAAGAAATGGCTGAGTTACCGCGAATGCAACATTCTGGGCCGTTCCATCCAGCCGGATGAGGCCCGTGAAGTAACCAACATGGCCCGTCGCATTGCGGCGATCATTGTTCTGCATCCCAAGCTTGATGAGAATTATCATGCCGTCAAAGATTCCGCCTTCGACTGGCACGGCGGACTTTGAAGCGCTATTATTTAACCGTCTTCCAGAATTTTGTTTCCACCTGCTGAAATTGGCTGAACGTGGTGTTGAGTTTCTGCATGAGCTGGTGCAATTGCGCCTGCCGGGCGGGGGTTTGGGGATTAACCGCAGAGGCTTTGAGTACGTCGGCGGCGCGTTGCAGGTGGCGTGCCGCTTGATCAAACTCGCGCACCGCATCATAAATTTCTACGTTGTTGATGTCTTTCTTACTGGGCTTGTAAAGCAGCCGCCAGGGGCTGTGGCGAATTTCCACGGCGAAGGTCTTAAGATTCACCGAAGCTCCATGCAAGGCCCGGATGATACCGTCTATGCGATCCTGATTTTTGGCTAATAGGGACTTGGCG
>JAJZGH010000063.1 GCA_021798635.1 Planctomycetota bacterium
TATGCGACGTGACCTGCGACAAGTTGTGGCGTCGCAACAGGCGATGTTGGGGAAAACAAAGGCCACAACAGTTGAAAATCAGCGTTTAGAAGCAATCTTTCACAAAGAGATCACTGCCGTTGATACTTGGCTGGCGGCGCGGAATAACTTTACGGTTCATGACGTCTCGCACGCAGGATTGATCAGCAATCCTGCGTTGGAAGCGGAACAAATTAAGACGTTTCTGAACTATCATTTGAATATCGCAGCGATGTGTGCGGTAGTGAATCCGGCGCTGCATCGACAAAAATAATTACGCGGCAGTTGGATAAGTTCCCGGCACCTTGTACGAGGGCGCTCTCATGGCTAACAGCGAAACCTATCCAAGTGTAAATGTCAGAGGTTGGGCATATCAGAAATTCGCGCGGCCCGGCAAGAGAAAACTGCAGAGACGGGGCTTATATCTGGTCAGGAGAAGTTGCAGGTGATCGGATTGCTAGCCGCCCGTTGTGGTGATTGCCGCTTGTCGGAACATCGGCGTGGCAGCGTGCTATAATGGTCCAGCGGGCTTATCGGGGTAGTCTTGTCGGATGATGACCGCAATGGGGGCCTTAATGTGTAGGTTTCGCAGGTGGGCTATCTTATATGGAGGACTCTCATGATGAGGTTCCAAACTCGTTTCCGGCTTATTGCCGCGCCATTTCTTGCTTCGGCAATGATGGTAACCATGGGCGGCTGCTTCTACGGTGGCCATGAAGATCACCGAGACTATGATCGTGGCCATGACCGCGGCTACCAACATGATGACGGTGACCGCGACGAGGGAATGCGGTCCACGCCGGCGGTAAATAATTCGTCGGCAACGGTAACTGCCGCCACCATCAACGCTCCCGCAAAGTTGGCGTTTGTGCTTCGAGATCCGGCCGGCCAATATTGACATTCGCTGTTTACCGCACGACGAGGTAGCAACGGATAGCGCGTTCGGGGCCATCGCGAGCGCATGTGTCACTGGGCGGAATTCTTTGTAAACCTTCGGTCATTGTTGATCGACGCCGATAAACGGCTGCAAACCCACAACGCGCCGCAGCGGTTGCGCCGGCCCGGAGCGCAACGAGTCGGCCCATCTAATTTCCGCGGCCCAGTTAACACTCATCCATAAGGTTAAACGGGTGCGGACGGCTTTTAGGGATGCGGGGTACCCTTTGCGCGTCATGCTAACACGCGGGGCGCGGGGCGTGTTAGAATCTTATGTGATGAGTAATTCTTCGGGACAGATTTTTCAGGTGGTGCGGCAGGCGGCACGGATTGAGGAGATCATCGGCGAGCATATTGCCCTGCGGCCGGCGGGGAGAGAGTTTGTGGGGCTTTGTCCGTTTCATGAAGATCGCCGCCCGTCGATGTATGTTTCTCCGCAGAAGCAGATATTTTACTGTTTCGTATGTGCCGCGGGTGGGGATGTTTTTAAGTTTGTAGAAAATTACCACAAGATGTCCAAGGGGGAAACGCTAAGATTTTTAGCCCAGCGTTACGGCATTACGTTGCCGGAATATCGTGCAAGTAACCCGCAGGCGGCGTCCCAGCGGGATAAAATCGTGGATGCCAATTTATGGGCGGCGCGGTATTTTCAGAGCAATCTTGCCGGTAACGCCGGAAAGGCGGCTCGGGAATATTTAACTTCACGCGGCGTTCATGCCGCCACAATTGAGAGATTTCAGATTGGTTGTGCGGAGACACAGTGGACCGCTTTGGCGACTGCTGCGGGAAAAAAGGGGATCAATGCGGAAACGCTGGTGTCGGTGGGGCTGGTAAAAAGCCGATCGGACGGCAGCGTGTATGATGTATTTCGTAATCGATTGATATTTCCCATTGTTGATTCCAGTGACCGCGTCATTGCTTTTGGAGGAAGAATTCTTCCATCGGCTGCGCCGGAACAAAACACGCCGGGCCAGACCGATACGGATCAGGAGGGGCCAAAATATTTGAACTCGCCGGAAACAGCGTTATTTTCCAAGCGCGAAACGCTTTACGCGCTGAACCTGGCGCGACAGCCGCTGATTCGTAAGCAGTTGGCGGTGGTGGTGGAAGGGTATATGGATGTGGTAGGTTGCCATCAGGCGGGTGTGGAAAATGTGGTAGCGACCTTGGGCACCGCAATGACCGAACAGCATATCAATTTGCTGCGGCGATTTTGCAATCGCGTGGCACTGGTATTTGACAGTGATGAGGCGGGACGGCGCGCGGCGGACCGGGCGATTGAGTTGTTGCTGCGGTATCCGGTGGATGTCCGCATCGCTCATGTGCCGGATGGTAAAGACCCCTGTGATTTTTGCATGACCCATGGGGGTGAGGCGTTTGAGAAAATCATCGCAGAGGCCAAAGATTCTTTGGAATACGCCTGGGAAAAAATGTATACAGCGTTTCAAGCATCGGATTCGCTGGCCGGTAAACAACGAGCTTCTGAGGCCTTGATGCGGCTGGTGGCGCCGGCGATATTGAATGCGTCGGTGGATCCAATTCGCCGAGGATTGTTGCAGAAAAACATTGCTGATCTGGTGGGGATAAGTTCGGATGAAGTTCATGCGCGAATTCGTCGGCTGGCCGTGGGCGCAGGCCGGCAGTCCGGTGAAGCGGGGACTGAAAAATCGGATGCCGCGCCGGCGGTGGAAGTTGACATGGGGCTGCAACGGGCGGGGCATTGGATTATTGGGGCGTTGCTCTGTGATTTTTCGCTGTATCAGGAATTTCGTGATCGAATAGCGGTTGATCTCTTTTTCGATTCGGACATGGCGGCATTGCTGGCGCGGTTGATGGAATATCTGGAGGAACTTCCGGATTTGGCGGCCGGAAATCTTGCCGAGTTTGTAGCCATGGTGGATGATCCTGCTCTGGTACGCTTGGCAATCCAGGCGCAGGCGGAGGCTGAACGCGGAGGAAATCTGAAGCAGATAATTGGTGATTCCTTAAACCACTTGGAGGAGTTGGCTCAACGACGCAGCCCGGAAGGCCAGAATGCCGATAGCAGCCAAGCGGTGCCTGATGAGGCGGATCGGCTTAAAACTGCCGTTGATGCGCGCACCCGTGCGGTGAAGGCCAATAAGCTGCAGCGGAAACTGGGGCCACGTCCTTCCGGAGGATGAATGTGGACCGACTCCCAAGGCGTTTAATGGGATAGATAGTAAGATTCCTGGTACGAAATGATTCTCGCTGTCCCGCCGTGGCTGGTAAACTTGCCCGCGTGGCAAGGTATGGCTTACCATACGCAGTTCGTGGTTTTTGGATGGCTCAAAGGCCCAATATTTGGAGATTGATTCCGTGACTACACTAGGCGTGATTGTTGGAAACCGTGGTTTTTTTCCTGCCCATTTATGCGTCACCGGCCGGCAGGAGATTTTGAATACACTGGCCAAACATCAGATTAAAACTATTATTCTGCCGGCGGAGCAGACCAACGGCGGGGCGGTGGAATCTTTAGCGGACGCCAAAAAATACGCGGAGCTGTTTCAAAAGCATCGCGGGGAAATTGACGGCGTGCTGGTGACGTTGCCCAACTTTGGTGATGAACGGGCGATTGCCAACACGCTGCGCTGGGCCGGGCTGAATGTGCCGGTGTTGGTCCATGCGTTTAATGATCGTACACAAACCATGACCATTAAAGATCGCCGCGACAGCTTTTGCGGGAAAATGTCGGCGTGCAATAATTTGCGGCAATATGGCATTGCGTATTCTCTTACCACGTTGCACACGGAAGAACCGGGCAGCAAGGAGTTCTCGGCGGATATTCAGCGCTTCGCGGCGACGTGCCGCGTGGTGCGGGCGCTAAAAGGGGCGCGAATCGGGGCTATTGGTGCCCGGCCCGGAGCGTTTAACACTGTGCGGTATAGCGAAAAACTCTTGGAAACCGCGGGTATCAGTATTGAAACGTTGGACCTTTCAGAAGTGCTGGGCGTGGCGACAAAATTATCCGATACGGATGCGGCAGTGAAGGAAAAGCTTGCCGGAATTCAAGGCTATACCGCAACGGGTGGTATTCCGCAGCTAAGTGTTATAAAAATGGCCAAGCTCGGCGTGGCGATTGAAAAATTCATTAAAGAACGCGAGCTGGTGGCCACGGCGATTCAATGCTGGACCGCACTGGAAGAATTTTACGGCGTGGTTCCATGCACGCTCATGAGCATGATGTCCAACGGACTCATGCCCAGCGCCTGCGAAACCGACATCACCGGGGTGGTGGGCATGTATATTTTGCAGGCAGCGTCGGGTAAACCCGCTGCCCTTTTGGATTGGAATAACAATTACGGAACCGACCCGGATAAGGGCGTGGTGTTTCACTGCTCCAATCTGCCGAAGGATTTCTTTGAAAGCCAGAAAATGGATTATCAGGAAATTATCGCCGGTACGGTGGGGCGGGACAATACCTACGGGACAATAGTTGGCAACATTGCCGCCGGCCCATTTACGTATTGCCGCGTTTCAACCGATGACAACAACGGCCTGATTAGAGCCTATGTGGGTGAAGGCGAATTTACCGGTGAAAAGCTGGACACGTTCGGCGGGTACGGAGTATTTAAGGTTCACCGCCTGCAGGCGCTGCTGCAATTTATTTGCCGTGAAGGTTACGAACACCATGTTGCGGCCACCAAAGCGGTGGTTGCAGCGGGCATTGAAGATGCCTTAAGTAATTATATGAAATGGGATGTATACCGGCATGAATAATGGCCGGTGATGAACGTGGGACTCGGGCGGGGAAAGACGGGCTATAACTTGGAAGCGAAGTGATCGACGAATGAAGGAACTTATGTCATCGCATTATGCCATTGGACTGGATTTTGGCACGGCTTCAGTGCGGGCACTGGTGGTGGATGTCGCATCGGGTGACGAAATTGCGACCGGCGTGTGCAATTATCGCCATGGCACAGACGGGGTGATTGTGGATTCGCGCGATCCGTTGCTGGCGCGGCAGCACCCGCAGGATTATCTGGATGGCACCCAATCCGCGATTCGAGATGCGCTGGCATTGGCAACGCAGCGCGTCACAGGTTTTTCCCCCTCACAGATTATCGGCATCGGTGTGGATACCACTGGCAGTTCACCCATGCCGGTAGATCAACACGGCTGGTCGCTGGCGTTTGATCCGGCATTTGCCGACGATCCGGCGGCCAAAGTCTGGCTATGGAAGGATCACACTTCGCACGCTGAAGCGGAAGAAATAACCACGGTGGCGGGCAAGCTGCGCCCGCAATATCTGGCAAAGTGCGGCGGTCGCTATTCATCGGAGTGGTTCTGGGCAAAAATTCTACATTGCGCCCGCACGGCACCAAAAGTATTTCAAGCCGCTTATACATGGGTGGAAATTGCTGATTGGATTCCCGCCGCCATTACCGGCACGATGGAGCCGGGCAAGCTGCGGCGGGGAATTTGCGCCGCGGGTCATAAGGCATTTTATAATCCGGCCTGGGGCGGCTATCCGGATGCTGAATTCCTTGGACAACTTGACCCGGGCCTGGTGCGGGTCGGAAAAACACTTTCCGGAAAAGCATATTCGTCGGCGCAGGCATCTGGTGCATTAACACCGCAGTATGCCGAAGCCTTTGGACTGCCGGCGGGAATACCCGTAGCGGTGGGGGCCTTTGATGCGCATCTTGGGGCGGTGGGCGCAGGAATAAAAAGTAATGTGCTGGTCAAACTTATCGGCACATCTACATGTGATATTATGGTCGTGCCGGAAAGCGAGAAGCTCGCGGATATACCGGGGCTTTGCGGCATCGTGCCGGGATCGGTTCTTCCGGATTATTTTGGCCTGGAAGCCGGGCAATCCGCGGTGGGGGATATATTTAACTGGTTTGTATCGGTGGTGCAGCCGCAGGGAAACGCAGGCTCCCATGAAGCGTTGACCCAAGCGGCCTCGGAAATGAAACCGGGTGCCAGCGGCCTGTTGAGTTTGGATTGGCATAATGGTAACCGCACTATTCTGGTGGACCAGCGACTCACCGGGTTAATTATGGGGCTGACCTTGCACAGCACACCTGCGGAAATTTATCGTGCTCTTATTGAAGCCACCGCTTTTGGCGCGCGGATTATTATGGAACGTTTTGAGGAATTTGGCCTGCCGGTACATCGGGTCATTAACGGCGGCGGTATATCGGCGAAAAATCATTTGGCCATGCAGATTTACGCCGATGTCATGAATCGGCCGGTGGGCGTCTCACGGAGCGGACAAACCTGTGCCTTTGGCGCGGCTATTGCGGGGGCAGTGGCTGCGGGAAAAAGCCGCGGCGGCCATGACACCTTTGACGACGCCATTGCCCGCATGGTCGGTGAGCCGGCGCGTATTTTTACGCCCATCAGCGGACATGTGGCGGTATATGAACGGTTGTTCAGAGTATATCGTCAACTGCATGATGCCTTTGGCCGTAAGGATTCCACCGCCCATCTTGGCACGGTGATGAAAGAGTTACTGGACATTCGCGATCAGGCCAGGAGTTGAATATGCCGCATGATGAACTTAAGCAGTTGGTATGTCAGGCCAATCGTGACTTGGTGACTCTGGGGCTGGTGGCGTTAACGTGGGGGAATGTCAGCGGCGTAGACCGTTCCGCGGGCGTTATGGCCATTAAACCCAGCGGTGTGCCCTATGAAAAATTGCAGCCTGCGGATGTGGTGGTGCTTTCGCTGGCGGATGGTCGCGTGATTGATGGCAGTGCCCGCCCATCCTCGGATACACCCACACATTTATATTTATATCAGAATTGTCCGAACATCGGCGGTATTGTACATACGCACTCCATCCATGCCACAAGCTTTGCGCAGGCCAAACGGGAAATTACCTGTTTGGGTACGACCCACGCGGACACTTTTTACGGTACCGTACCGGTAACCAGAGATTTAACCCCGGAAGAAATTCAGACGGACTATGAATTAAATACCGGTCGCATTATTTTGGAATGCTTCAAAGAACGTGGATTGAATCCGGCCCAAATCCCCGGCATTCTGGTGGCAAGCCATGCACCGTTTGCGTGGGGGCCGACAGCCGCTAAAGCGTTGGAAAATGCGTTGGTTCTGGAACTGGTGGCCAAAATGCAACTGGAAACCCTGGCCCTGGCACCCGATGTTCAGCCGATTCCTGATGAGTTGCTGGATAAACATTTTCTACGCAAGCACGGCCCCGGCGCTTACTATGGCCAGAAAGGTTGACCTCATCGGCACCGCCGGGTGGCTATTTTTCGGCGGTGCCAGTCACTGCGGCGGTGGCTAGCGACTGGGTTAGAAATTGTCGAGTTTGCCGCGGCCCCATGCTCTGGGCGACACTGACAATATTGCCGCGGGCGTTCAAAACCAGTACTGTGGGCAGGACTTGGACGCCAAGTTTTCGCGCATCCGCTTTTCCCGTCGGCGAATCAATATCTTCACGAATCGCGATAAAATGATGATTGACTACATTGGCCACGGCTGGATCCGTCCAAACCGTGCGATCCATTAATCGGCAGGGAGGGCACCATGATGCCTGAAAGTCTACCAGCAGTAGACGGCCGGTGCTTTGGCTTTGCTGCTGGCCGCGGGCAAGCCGGTTATGCCATAGGATATACCCCGGCGCGGCGGCGATACCGAACTTGGCCGCCAGATTAGTTAACTGCGGCCATAGCGCCACGAAAATCAACGTCGCGGTAAACAATGCCATAATGACCACGGATTGCAAGGGAAAGTTGTTGTAATGTTGCCGAGGTATTTTCATGATCCGATTCCAGACGCAGCCTCTGTATTATAGGCGCAGAGCTGAAGGAATGGGTGTTTCGTGCTCGCGCTTCCCGCAAGGGCAATCGCCTCTCTAATTTTCCGCCACTGGGGATCCTTCAGAATTGTGAGGTATGGTCAAAAGCTCTCGCAGGTGGGCGGCATTCAGCCCGGGATAGAGAGGTGACAAATCAGCCAGACTTTTGCTGCGGTTCTTCCGCGGGGTGCAAAATTTCCGCAGCCGGTCCGCTGTAGACCGCGCGCTTGCGATTCATGGCCATATTCGCCAATTCATCGGGCCGGGCATTGGAACTGCGGTAAACATGTTGAATCGACCAGGCGGGGATTTTATGTAACAGCTCCATGGCCTGTTGATACAATGGCTTGAGCGTGGCGTTTTTCACGCGATAAATACCCAGAATCTGCCGCACTACCAGTTCGCTGTCGGCGCGAATTTCCAGTTTTCGTGCCCCCAGCTTCACCGCCGCATCAACGCCGCGAATCAAACCGGTGTACTCGGCGTAGTTATTCGTATGCGTGCCCAGATAATCACCGAGTTCATAGACCAGTTCCCCAGTGGCGGTCGTGAGCGTCACGCCGCACCCCGCAGGCCCCGGATTCCCCCGTGATCCACCGTCAAACTGCATCACCAGAGTTGAATAGTGCAATGACATGTCTCCAAAATCCCAGCGGAAAAACCCGGTTACCAATCGCCTGACCGGGATTCAAAACGCATTATTACCGGCAAAAGATAATTTGAAAATAGTCTCAGGTCGAAGCTTGCTGAGGAAGCATTTCCGGCAGATAAAGAATTCGCCCGCAGGACTGACATCTGCGGATTTCATCACGCCCGCGCAACAGGTTGACGTCTTCAATGTTCAGGCCCATAAAGCAACCGCCGCAAGTGATGGTTTCCATGTCGTTTTCGCTAAAGTCTACGGAAGCCATGGCATCTCCGGGATAACGCTGACAGATGCGATCATATTGCTTGCGCGATTCCGGCGGTACCGCGTTGAGCGCCCGCTCGCGATTATGCTGGAGTTCACGGATATGGGCTTGCAGGTCGGAAACGCGCTGACTGCTTTGGCGGCGCGAGTCCTCAAGGCTCTTTTGGGCCGCATCTAATTGTTCGCGTATGCCGGAAGCGGACTTCATATTGGTTTCCAGTTGGCCCATGAAGTCCAAAATAGTGGTTTCAATTTTACTGACTTCCTCTTTTTCCGCGGAAATCTGGATGAGAATGGCAGAATATTCTTTATTGGTCTTGGCGTTATTTAAGCTGGTGCGCATTTTTTCGATGTGCTCCTGTCGGCTTTTCATGTCCAATTCATGGGAAGAAATCGTGGCCTGAAGCTTCCGGCCCGCGGATTCAAATTCCGCCAAGCTTGCGTTGAGTCGGGTCATGTTGTTTTCGATGGCCACCTGATCCTTCATGACTGCCGTCAGGCGGTTATTAAATTCATATAAATCATGATCAATTCGATAAAGCACCAGGAGAGAAGGGATTATAGTGAACACCGTCATGTCGTAACCTCAAAGTCCTCAATCCCGTAGTCTACCAAAATTGAGCTTTTTCAGCCAGCGGTTTTCTCCATCCAAACCGGCGGTGGTTCAATCATATCCGTTGGACGACCACCGGCGTCTTTGGCTCCCGTGCCCTTCCATCGGCTTATAACGCGTATAGTCATATCATGGTCGCACAAGATCTGGCAGCTAAGACGCATACCGGGCTGGCCGGTCAGACCTCGCTGTTTCATGATATTTCTTTCCGCTTCCGTGATTTTTGTCGGCTCGCCGTGCTCAATTTGTACGCGGCATGTTGTGCAGCGAGCGTGGCCTCCGCAGGCGTGGAACTGATCAATTTTCACAATATCAGTAAGTGCGTTGACCAGTCGGGTGCCGGCGGGAACTTCAAAATCGCCCAGATTTTCAACGGTAAGTTTAGGCATTGTCGTATCCTTCAAGCGCGGTCCATCAGGACCACATATTTTACGCCATGAGTATGCAACCCAACGCTCGGCGTTGCAAGTGTCGGGAAGTGCGGATTTCAAATTTCACCGGGAACTGATCAACTCCATGATTTCCGCACTGCCGCGCTGGCGGAGAGTTTCAAGCAGCAGATCATAAAGGCCGTTAAGCCCCGCGTCGGAGGAGTCTGGTGTAAGCAAGGTGGCGCGGGAGATTCTTTTCCCGTCAGGAGTGGCAAGAAAAGCCCGGATAATCCAACCATTGAGATTGTTGATGGGATTTCCGCGCGGCATGGCGCACACGCCGATGGGAGCCAGACAACTGCCGGCCAATGCGGCTACCACCCGCCGCTCAAACGCCAGGGCCGCCGCCGTGCCGATGTGATTGATCGTCCCGGCGAGCTTACGCATGGCCGCATCTTGTGTTCGGGCCTGAATGGCCAGAACCCCCTGCCCGGCGGCGGGAATAAACTCGTCCAATGGCAGGGAGAATGCGCGTTCCGGAAGCAGATTCGTTCGATCCAAACCCGCTTGGGCGAGAAACGTGCCGGCCACCACGCCGTCCTTTACTTTGCGCAAACGCGTTTCGATGTTGCCGCGCAGCGGCTGAACCGTAACATCGGGACGCAGGGTCAGCAACTGTGACTGCCGACGCAGCGAAGAGGTTCCCACGACCGCGGATGCCGGAAGTTGGGCAATGGATTTATTTTCAAAGCCAATCCATACATCCCGAGGGTCAGCGCGCAACGGCGTAGCGGCGATAACGGTTCCAGCCGCGAGTTGCGCGGGTAGATCTTTGGCGGAATGGACCGCCAGATCAATGCGATTTTCCAGCAAAGCTGTTTCGATTTCCTTAATAAATAAACCCTTTCCCCCGGATTCAGCCAAGGGTCTCTGCTGTTGTTGATCGCCCGAAGTGGTAATAAAAACCAGTTCTATTGGGGCGGATGGTTGGCCGGAGAGTCTGGTCTCAAGCATTTGTTTGACCATGCCCGCCTGAGTACGCGCCAGCAGACTGGAGCGGGTACCGATGCGAATTGTTCGATTGTGTTCTATCATCTCCTTGATGCTAATAGGCAAAGGCCGCCAACGCCAGTGCCATAACTGTTTGCCATAACTGTTTACTGCCAAAGCTGTTTGCCGGCGGCCCGGCTGAAGCGTTATGGACGAACGGGGGCACTCTGCGGTACACTTGTTCAAAGCGCCGGCCCGAATGGCTGAATATTGCCGGCCGGTTTCGGATTTGATCATGTTATTGACCCTACTGCGAGCCAAGATTCACGGCGCAATAATTACCCAGGCCAATCGTAATTACGTTGGAAGTATCACCATTGATCTGGATCTGCTTAAGCTTAGCGGATTGTTACCCAATGAACGCGTACTGGTGGCCGATATCCACAATGGCGTGCGTTTTGAAACGTACATTCTCGCGGGGAAAAGAGGTTCCGGTGTTATCGGCATTAACGGTGCCGCAGCGCACCTGGTCAAGCCCGGAGAAAAAATAATCATCATGGCTTTTGCGGAGATGACGCCGGAAGAAGCTACCGACCACATGGCACGTGTGCTGGTTTTGGATTCGTCCAATAAGCCGGTGAAGAACATGACCATTGCGAGCCGATTGGACGTATGACACAGTAAGAGGTTGTGCCGCGGAGTGCGAGGATCTATCTTGGCAGGCAATAGTCGCCTGCCGCTATACATGGAGATGCTGAATGCTCGAACGCTTGAGACGATTCGTAAGTAATGCTCTGAGTTGTCGTGCGGTGTGGGGTGCGGCCTTGGCCGTCTGGGTACTGCCGCAACTGGGTGGTTGCGCTTCGGCACCGGCATGGATGGTCAGTGACAAGCCTTCCTGGCGGACGCAATATGCCCTGGCGCATGTGTCGCCCGCCGTGGTGCGAATCAACGTTGTCATGCGGGATTTTCGAAATGGCATACCGGAAAATTTCCGGGCCATTGGCAGCGGTGTTATTATTGACAAACAGGGACAGGTGCTGACCAATTTTCACGTTGCGGGGCGGGCGCGGCGAATTGAGATTATTCTGCCGGACCAGGAACGCGTGCGGGCCAAGCTGATCGGGTCAGATCACTGGACCGACCTGGCGCTGGTGCAAATGGATATGGCGCAGCTAAGCGCCAGGCATTTGCATTTTAAATGGGCCACACTGGGTAATTCCAGCCGCGTGCAACTAGGTCAACCCGTGCTGGCTATTGGCACGCCGTACGGTCTTTCCCGGACGGTAACCAGGGGCATTATTTCCAATACCGACAGATTTTTTAACGCCACCACCATTGATGGCTATGAGACCGGCTGGTTCAATAACTGGCTCCAGACCGATGCGGCCATTAATCCGGGCAATTCCGGAGGGCCGCTGATTAACTTACGCGGGCAAGTCATCGGCATTAACACTCGTGGTGATCCCTCGGCCAACAATTTGGGATTCGCCATTCCGATTAACGTGGCGCGCCGCGTGATTCCATCTCTGCTGAAATATCGGAAGGTGGCGCGCAGTTATGTGGGGTTGGAACTTGAACCCATGCTGGGGCTGAGCCATTTTTATCATTTACCGGCCCAAACCGGCGTGCTGATCCGTTCAGTGGATCATGAATCGCCGGCATCCCTGGGGGGTGTGCATGCCTTGGATGTGCTGCTATCAGTCAACGGCCACCCGACTAATTGCCGCTTTCCAGAGCAGGTTTCCGCTGTGCGGCGGTATATTTCCGATCAGCCGATCGGTTCCAAAATCACATTGCGGGTGGAGCGTATGAGTGACGGTTCAAAGATCCAGCGGAAAACGCTTTATGTTTTTACGCAACGTCTGGAAAGTGTGATTGCTCCGCGGCACCAGATTAAGCCGTGGGGAATCGTGGTGCGGAACCTTACCGATGCGTATCTGCGGCAGCAGCAGATGAAAATGATTCGCGGGGTGCTGGTTACTAGCGTGCAAAGCGGATCGATTGCCGATGCCGCCGGGATGGAAGATGGCGACATTATCCGCCGGGTAGGCAGCAGCCGTATCGTGGATAGCTTGCAACTCAAAGTTCTGGCGGACCGTATGGCTAAAACGAAAAGGCCCTATGCTGTTGTGGTAAAACGGGGACGTTCGGAGCGCACATTGGTTTTCAGTCCCGGCAGCGGAAATTAAAGCTTGCGGGATATGCTTTGGAAATGACCTCTAACTTATTTATATCAGGAAATATACTATGAATGATCGTTCAACATTGCATCGTGTGCCGGCACTGGTGAGCCTGTCGGCGGGAATCCTGGCGGCCTGTGTGACAGCTTCCGCAGCGCCAAAGGTGGCGAAACTGGTTCCTGAGATTGCCCGCAGTATTGTAGTGGTGCAATACACAGCTGAGAATGAATTTCATAAAACCAACAAAGTCAGCGGTCAGGGCGTGGTGCTGAATAAAAAGGGCGTGGTGCTGGTATCATCGGATCTTATCCCACAAGATATCCCGTTGGATTACATCCACCATTTGAAAATCCGCATTGTCCACGGAGATATGCCCAAAATTTCCGCTCAATATCTTGGGCGGACGGTGGACGGCTTGTTCTGTTATGTCCGTGCGCTTAAGCCGCTGGCGGCAACGCCGTTGCAGTTTTCCGCTGCCGCCAAGCCCTATCTTGCCGAACGTGTTTTCTCGGTTGGACGGCTCGGTAAGGATCAGGCCTACGGAGCCTTTGTGGGCGTTAACCGCATCAAGGCGATGATTCCTCTGGTTCATACGCTTATTGCGACAGATTCCTTTGGTCTTACGGATGCCAACAGTCCGGTTTTTGATTACCGCACGGGCAAATTCATTGGCCTAACAGTGCCCAATCCGGGGGACGGCATGATCCTGACTCTGCTGGGCCGATCCGTTCCGGTTACGCTACGGGATAATCAGCAGGTTGGCATGTTTATCGGGTATAACTCCTTTAAACAGGATTTGACCGATATTCCAACCAAGCGATTCGTGGCCAAAATTCCCTGGTTCGGCACCCTGGACAGCAGCGGCCTGCGATCGGCCGTGCGGAAGCTATACAACATTAAGCAACGGTCGGGATTAATGGTGGGGCAGGTTATTCCGGGAATGCCGGCCGCTAAAGGCGGGTTGAAGTCTCGCGATATTATTCTCACTGTGGATGGAAAGCCGTTTGCTCATACCCCAGTGGCCGCGTTGATGGTGGAGCGTTTCGAGCACCGAATGCAGCAATTAAAACCTGGGCAGGTTATTAAACTGGGCATTCTGCGCAATGGAAAACCGAAGACCATTACCATAACTGTGGGACAGGCTCCCACGCCCCCAAGCCGTTTACCGCGATATTATGATCGCAAAATTGGCTTGGTCGTGCATAATCTCGCCTTTATAGACGCTTATTCTCGTAAACTTCCCTTGACGCAGAAGGGGGTTTACGTGGTTCTGGTACATAACGGCAAGCCCGCATCGCTGGGAACCACGCCGGTGCAGCCCGGTTACATTATCACGCGTGTGGATGACCACCGCGTTGATGATATTGTCGCATTCAAAAAGCTGGTCACGAAAGCCGAGACAACTCCTGGCAAGCCGGAAATTATTTTTGAGGTAATTAAGGGTGATGGTCGCACGGCCGCCTGTCACGTGAGTTTGAATTGATGACGCTTCGCGAATGGGAAAAACTTAGGCCTTTCAGTAGGCTTTGCAGAATGGGGCCGCCGCCGAGGTTCCGTAACACCCTGGCCCGTTTAAGGAACGGTTAATGCCGTATAAAGCTCCAATTCTGCGGTATCGTTTTCGCCAGCGGATAGGGCGGCTCATGCAGCAGGCGCGCCGACGCATGGGGCTGGATCATTGGTTTCCTCATTTGCCGATCGCTGCCGCAGCGGGAATTCTGGGCTTACTCAATCTGCTGGACGGCCTGTCGCGGTTGTCTAAGGCATTTCCGCTTCTCAAGCAGCTCAAACCGGTGTTACATATCAGTCAGATTGCCCTGGTTCCGGGACTGGGCGGATTACCCGAAGCGCTGGCGGGAGCCGTGCTGCTGGCCATGTCATTCGGATTGGCCTTGCGCTCGCGTTTGGCGTGGGTTATAGCGCTGATTATCTCGGCGGCAACGTTGGCCTTGATTCTGCATCAGGCAAATTTCCAATGGGGGGCCTTGGCGCTGCTTAATGGCGTGGTGTTGGTGGCGCTGATCCTGTTTTATCGCCAGTTTTCAAAATCAAGTCTGGCCGCAGGAACCATGTTCAGCCTGATGAGTGTGATACTGCTTCTGGGCTACAGCGTTTTTGGTTCATTTGTTCTCGGACAGGGCTTTACGCCGGCGATAACGAACTTAACGGAGGCGCTTTATTTTTCAGTGGTCACGCTTTCGACTGTCGGCTATGGTGATATTGTACCCAAGAGCAGCGACGCGCGGTTTTTTGTCATTTCTCTTATTATTCTAGGTATAACGGTTTTTGCCACGTCCATTTCCGCGGTGATTGTGCCGCTGGTCAATGGGCGTATGCAGCGCCTGTTGGCTGGAGAAAAACGGCGTATGAAACAGGATCATTATATTGTTATTGGTGATAATTCATTGTCGCATAATACCTACCGAGAGTTGAAATCCCGGCACTTGGCGGTGGTCGTCATTGTGCCTAAAGAGCCGGATACACCTTGGATGGATGCCGCAGACATGCTCGTGGGGGACGCGTCCGACATAGAAATACTGCGAAAAGCCGGTGGCGAAAAGGCCTTGGCAATTCTGGCCCTACGTGCGGATGATAGTGAAAACGCTTTTATCGTCATGGCGGCCAAGGAATTGGCAGGCAACGCCCGTACGGTGGCTGCGGTGAAGAACAGTAAAAATCTGCAGCGTATTCAACGCGTGGGGCCGGATCTGATTATTGCTCCAGATATTCTTGGCGGCGAATTGCTGGCTATGGCCATAAGCGGAGAAGAGTTAAGCGGTGAAAATATATTGAAAAGCCTCTTTATTTCTAAAGCCAGCGCCGCTCCGGTTGTGAAAGAGAAGAAATAAGGCAAAAATGGAGCCGTTGTGGTAACGACCGGTTTTTGTCTGACACAAGAAAGGACAGGGTATCAATATGCCGAGGACAGCGCGGGCCGCCATGGGTGGCGTTATTTATCACGTGTCCAATTGCGGGAGAACCGGCAAGACGCTATTTCGCTCCTCGGACGATTTTCATGCATTTGTGGAATTGCTTATTGAAGCAACCTCCCACGCCTCGGTGGAAGTATTCAGCTTTTGCCTGATGCCCAACTATTGGCACATGATTTTGCGGCCCCGCGGAAAAACGGATTTGTCCAAATATATGTCCTGGGTGGCCAATACGCATGTCAAGCGATATCGGGCACGCTATCCGCGCTCGAAGGGGAAAGTGTATCAGGGGCGGTACGAAAGTCTGCCGGTGCAAAAAGGGGATGATTTTGTTCAGCTCGTTGGATATATCGAAGCCATCCCGTTGCGCGCGCGGCTCGTGCAGCGTGCCGAGGATTGGGCTTTTTCGAGTCTCGGTTGCGAGAAAAAGCCGGCCCGGCAACTGCTTGACGCGTGGCCCGTTGACCGGCCGGAGCGGTGGAAAAAAATCGTCAACAAGCCGCTGGACAAATCCGTGCGCGGCCGCCTTGAACTGAGTTTGAAACGTGCCCGGCCTTTAGGGGACGATCAGTGGAGTGCCAGGATCGCGAAGAAAACAAACACGGAACATAAGCTCCGGCCGATCGGGCGTCCATTGAAAAAACGTGCTGGATAATTAAATGCCGGAAAAAGTTGCAAAGAAAAAAGTGGTTAAGCGCTGGTGGAACTGGGAAGATGCGCTGCTGATTGCTCTGCTGGCGGGGGCATTATATCTGCCGGGGCTGGCACGCATTCCGCTCTTTGACCGCGATGAGCCACGGTTTGCCACCGCGGCGCGGGAAATGCTGCGCTCCGGGGATGTGATTGTTCCGCGTTTTAACAGTGTACTTCGCCCGGAAAAGCCGCCGATGATTTATTGGCTGATGGATGTCAGTTATAAAATTTTCGGCGTTAGCGGTATGGCAGCGCGGCTGCCGAGCGTGCTGTTTGGCACGTTGACTCTTCTGGTGGTGTATTGGATGGCGGGGCGACGTTTTGGCCGGGCGACGGGTTTGCTTTCGGCGCTGATGTTGTCGGTGGCATCGCTTTATTTCGTGGAAACCCGTATGGCTACAGCGGATTCCGTGCTGATCTTTTTCACCACCGTGTGCATGGCCTGCGTCTGGGAGGCGTGGGATTCGCAGACATCCGATGATGGCGTGCCGAAATTACGTCCGCGCGTGGATGACCTTACGGATTCCGCCGGTGGCGAGTTACTTAATGAATCGCATGTGGCCGCACGGGGGTATGTGCCGTTTGGGGTGGTGCTGATTTTCTGGGTTTCCCTGGCAGCGGGCATTATGACCAAGGGCGTGACGCCCATTTTTGTGCTGGCCACGATGATGACGCTTTCCATGACTACCGGCCGGGCAGCTGATCTTTGGCGCGACTGGTGGAAAAGCCCGGGCTTGGGGCGCGTCATTCATTTGCCGGAGCTGTTTTTTGGAATGGTTCGCATAGGCAATTGGGGCTGGTGGCGGCGCTTGCGCCCGCTGATGGGTTTGGGCGTTTTAATCGTTTTGGTGCTGCCATGGTTCATCGCCGCGTGGCACGCCACCCACGGACAGCTTATTGAGAAAATGCTCTTGCGGAACCTGGTGCAACGCACCTCCAGCGGACTGCAGGGCCACGGTGAGCCGTTCGGATTTTACCTGCTGGTAATCTGGGCAATATTCTGGCCGTGGAGTGTGTTGCTGGTGCCGGCGGCTTATCACGCCATACGGCGTGTGCGCGGCAAGCTGGTGATGTCCATTGACCCATCGCCCTATCAATTTATTCTGGCGTGGATTATTCCTTCGTGGCTGATTTTTGAGTGTTTTGTCACCAAGATGGTGGAATATGTCTTGCCGTTATTTATCCCGCTGGCGATCCTTTGCGCTGATACGCTGGTACAAAGTTGGCATAGAATGACGGACGTGCTGTCGCCTAAATGGTTTGCGGTGGCACGGTGGGTGTGGATGGCGGTTTGGCTGGGCATGGGTATGGGCGCTGTGGTGGGGGGGTGGAAAATGTTTGTACCGCATCATCCTCAGCAGTTTTATCATCTGGTTCCGCTGGCCGCAGCACTGGTTGCCACCGGAGCGGCGGGTGCCATTTCCTGGAACCGCCCGGCGTGGCCCTATGTTACGGTATTGTGCTTTGGGCTTACATTAATGATTGCGGATATTTCAACGCTGCCAAGTATCAAAGCCTTGCAGTTAAGCCGCGACGCGGGGCAGCAGATGCGGCGCCTGCGTGCGGAAGGCTTTGAACTTGGTGCCGTTGGTTACACCGAACCGAGTCTGGTCTTTTATGCGGATGCTCATGTCCATTTCTTCGCCAATCCGCAGGAATTGTTGACCAATGTCCGATTTAACGCTTCGGGAAAAGCCCCAGCGCGGATAGCGCAAAAATATTGTGTTGCGGCGGACCGGCGAACGGTGGCTTACTTAGAAAAGAAGCACATTCGGTATTACGTCTGGGATTGGTTTAATGGCATGAAGATAGCAAAAGGGCGGATGGTGCGGGTCACGTTGCTGACCAACGTGGATCCCTGGCCGAAAACTCGTGCCGTCACAAAACCGGCCGGGAAGTAGCCGGCTGTAATATCTCGCCTACAATTAGCCAAGAGCGGCCGGTGGATGGCTACTGCCGGTGCCGCAGGATTATGAAATGCCAGACTGTGTAATTTCAGGAAAAATCATGACCGATAGTACGACCAACACGACACCAGCGGCACTCCCGCATAATCGTTTGGGAATTAATTACCGTGCCGTGCCGCCACGGAAAATTCCCGGCTTAATTATTGACGCCCATACCCATACGCGCGAGCCGGCGCTGACGCGGGAATTTCTTCGCGCCGCGGATGCCTACGGTATTGGAAGAATCTGGACGATGGCTCCGTTAGAAGATGTGGAGGCTCTGCGCGAAGCATTTCCCGGGAGATTTGAATTCATTGCCATTCCCAAATGGCAGAATTTGGGACCCGGCGAGGATTTTATAAAAGAGTGGCGGCGGCGCGTTGATGCATTTTATGAGCACGGTTCCCGTTTAATTAAATTTCACAATGCCCCTGGCACCCAAAAGCGCATGGGCATGAATCTTGATCATCCGGAAATGCAAGGCATCATGCGGCAGGCGTATGATCTGGGCTATCACTTCATGACCCATGTGGGTGATCCTAAGGCCTGGTTCGGAGAGGGAAAAAAATATGATCCAAAGGATGGGCAGAAAAGTTTTATTGAGCAATTTGCCATGCTCGACCGCATGCTGGAAAAATATCCCGATCGTGTGCATCTTGGTGCGCATATTGGCGGCAGCGTGGAGGAATTGGGGCAATTGCAACTCCGTCTCGACCGATTCCCACATTACATTGTGGATTCCAGCGCCACCAAATGGATTATCCGCGGTATTGCCCAGCAGCCGCTGGAGCCGGTGCGGGATTTCTTTATCCGCAATCAGGACCGGATCGTATTCGGTAGTGATCTGGTGGTTGGCGAAAAATATGATTTTGACCACTATGCCAGTCGCTACTGGGTGCATCAGCAGCAGTGGGAAACTAATTATTATGGAGAATCTCCGATTGAAGATCCGGATGCCGATAACGGTATTCCGCAATTGCACGGGCTGAATTTGCCCGCCGAGGTACTGGAAAAGCTATACCGCACCAATGCTGAAAAATGGCTCTTTGGAAAAGTGCTGGGAAAGCCCCGCGTTTCGGCCACCGCCTCATAATATTTCTCGACTGTATTTATCGCTTGTTTGCTCGTTGGGCACCGATGGGTACAATGCACGCAACAGTAGTGCGTTGGTGCGCTTGGCACAGGGGCATGGATGGACAACTAAGCGATGGGTATTGAGACTTCCGTCCCGGAACTCCCAGTACACAAGCTATGCGGACAAGAACCGTAGCTTAATTAATATTCTTAACGCAACGATAAAAAGCTGTAGTACCGTCGGATGACGAGGTAATTCTTATGGCTCGAGTAGTTGTTCTGGGCGCCGGAATTGCGGGACACACCGCCGCGTTGTTTTTACGGCGTAGATTGCCGCGCTCCCATCACGTCATTGTGGTATCGCCTAAAGATATTTACAAAATGAACATGCGGAGAAAGCGTCATCCGCCTTTTTGACTTGCATTGCGGAAATGAAAAAAGGGGTCAGGAAAACGCTGGTCATTGGCACCGGGCACGGCCTGTGTACGTGTGAAGGTGCCGCCTTTGAGTATGTGCTGAATGTGGAATTTGAACTTAGACGCCATGGTGTGCGGGATAAGGCTACCATTGTATTCATAACCAACGAAGCACAACTGGGTGATTTTGGTGTCGATGGCATGTATTTCAAGCGGGGCGGGTATGTGGTGCATAGCTCCACGTTTGCCGAGTCTCTGTTCACGGAGCGTGGTATCCAATGGATTTCCGGCGCGCATGTGCAAAAAATTGGATCAAAAAGATTCTGCATTATATGTTTATTTACAAGGCGAAAGCCAAACCTTTTTGGTGGCTGATTCCGGAGTAATTGACGTGAAAAATGATGATTTGCTTGCGTTTGCCCCTCGGCCCACC
>JAJZGH010000319.1 GCA_021798635.1 Planctomycetota bacterium
GTCGGCCCGCATTGGATCCACCCACTATTTATGAACAGCGCGATGGATTGATGGAGCATTTTGCCCTGGCGGTTGAGATTTATGGTGAAGAACAGGCCGCGCGGCAAATGCGTAAAATCGGTATTAAATATTCGCGCCTGCATCCGCAGGGAGCTGATGTCTGGCGCGCGTTTATTGCCGTAAAATCGCAGGCTCACTGGGACAGCGTCCTGGATCGCTATTACAGTTGCGATGGGCCGGGCCGCGCGGGGGAAAGTGTTCCCGATGCCCAGGATTTATATAAAGATACTTCCTGCGAATCCCATGCGGAGAGCACCGCGTGTTAGCATCGCCGCAGTCTGCCGTGGGCGCTGGATCACCGCAGCGTATGCTGATTATTAAACCCAGCGCGCTGGGGGATATCGCCACAACATTACCGCTGCTATGTGATCTCAAAATGATGTTTCCAGAAAGCCGCATTGACTGGTTGATTGACCCTGCTCTGGCGGATCTGGTGCGTGGGCATGATGCGGTCAACGAACTGATTTATTTTGATCGCAGAAAAATCTCCGGCTGGTTCCTGCACGGCACAGCGCGCAGCAGTCTTCGAGCTTTAATGCGAACACTTAAAGAAAATAAATACGATATGGTGTTTGACGCTCAAGGCCTGCTGCGGAGCGCATTTTTGGCCGGCTCTTCGCGCGCGGCGATGCGCATCGGCTTTGCCGACGCACGAGAAGGTGCCCGCTTCCTTTACACGCATCACAGCCGAATTCCCCGCCAGCGTGCCTTGGCCGTGACGCGGATGCGGAGTCTGGCAGCGGTGGTGGGTTCGGCCAGCGAGCGTGCGGAATTTCGTATGCCCATACAGGCGGCGGCATTGGAAAAAGTTACCAGCCTGTTGCCCGGATCGCAAAACCTGGCAGCGGTAATTCCCGGTGCCCGCTGGGATGCCAAGCGCTGGTCGGAACAGGGCTTTTCGCAAATTGTTCGACTTCTTGCGGCTTCCGGCCTGGGTGTAGTGGTGCTGGGCGCACCGGGCGAACAGGTGCTGTGCCAGCAGGTGGTGGATCAGGCCGGCGTGCAGGCGGCAAATCTGGCGGGCCGAACCAGTCTTGCTGAGCTAGTTGCCGCGATTTCAATATGCCATATCGTTATTGGCAATGACAGCGGCCCCTTACACGTTGCCGCAGCACTGGGCCGGCCGCTGGTAGGCTTGTATGGCCCTACGGACCCGGAGTCGGTGGGGCCTTATGGCCAGATGGATCATGTGCTGCGTTTTGAACAACCCGGCGAATATCGCGATTCCGGTATGCAAGACCGCAGTGCCACGCTGCAGTCGCTTTCGGTGGAGACCGTATGGAAACAAATTCAAAACGTCATGGCCCCCTGAAGTGCGTCACAGATTTGCCGGAGCTGATTCTGGCCAGCGC
This sequence comes from Planctomycetota bacterium, assembly GCA_021798635.1. Next base: position 1,413 of record JAJZGH010000319.1, read on the forward strand.
CTCGCCGCGCCGTGCGGAATTAATGCATGCGGCCGGCTACCATTTTCGGGTAGCCAAAAGCACGTTACATGAACCGGCCCGCCGCCCGGAAAGCGTGCCGATCCGCGTCTGGCCGGTATGTCTGGCCCTGCGCAAAGCCCAAAGCGTTGCCAGGGTGCAGCCGGCTAATTCCATTATCATCGGGGCCGATACCATCGTCGTTCATGACCGGCGCATTATCAATAAAGCCTCCACGCGCCGCCACGCGGAAATAATTCTCCGCAGTCTTTCCAGCACCACGCATGAGGTCATCACGGGTTTGGTGGTACTGTGCGGCGACGAATGCCGGATGGAATCGGTGGTTTCAATATGCCGGATGAAAAGGCTTTCCGAGCGACAACTCCAAAATTATCTGGATTCAAATCTGTGGCGCGGCAAGGCCGGTGCCTACGGCATTCAGGATGCGCCGCAGGATCCGTTTGTAGCATTAATTTCCGGTGAGCATTCCAATGTCATGGGACTGCCCCTGGCCACATTGCAACGCATGATCCGTTCATTGAAAAATAATGCGGGAGCATGAATTCCCATTCGCCCCATCGCCCCCGGTAAGCATTGCACGCCCACGACCTGGTGCTCGCGCCGCAGCGTCACGGGTAGTTCCGCAACGTCGCAAGGGAAATAGCCCGAGCCGCCCCACCGGCGATAGCGTGTGTAAATGGCCCGACATGTGAATGGTGAATACCGCTCCCCCACCGCATTACAGGCCCCGTGGCATTGCGGGGCAAACTATCACGCGGCGTGGTGCGCAGGGCATTCCAGAGATCGTTTCAGCGCATCCAGGCAATCCGGATCAAAGGCCACGCTGCGGTCTTTTTCCATGATCGCCAGAGACTCGGTGATACTGCGGCCGGGATGATAGGGGCGGTCGGAAGTTAGTGCGTCAAAGACATCGGCGGTGGTGAGAATACGCACCACTTGCGGAATTTCCGCTCCCATCAGGCCGCGGGGATATCCTTTGCCGTCCAGGCGTTCATGGTGCGATCCGGCGCTGAACGCCATGGATGAAAATACCGATACCCGGTCCAGTATCTGCTCCGAGAAAACCGGATGCAGGCGAACGCGGGCCCATTCCTGATCATTGAGTTTTCCGGGTTTATCCAAAATGGAATTGCTTACTCCCAGTTTGCCGATGTCGTGCAGCAGCCCCAGCCGATTCAGCCAGCGGGCTTCGGCCGGCTTAATGCCAAATTGACGACCGATGTCCAGCGCATAATCCGCCACGCGATGACTGTGGCCGTTGGTAAAGGGGCTTTTCGAGTCAATGACATCGGCAAAGCTCTGGGCAATCTGGTCAATTTGCGCTTCATCAACATATTGCACCAGATGCTGCGGCTCCAGGGTGCGTACATGTGTATCTATATCGCTATCTTTAAGCATGTTCCATAAATCGGAGGTTGCAGCGACCTGTTCAAAGGCCTGTACCACCGACGGGTCGAACCATGTGCCCGAGCGACGCTTCACTTGCTCAAGCGCTTCTTCAGGCCCGCTGATCGCATGAAATACTTCCGCCACCTGGGCCAGCAGGGCAATGCGGCTTTCAATGGGAATATCCAATCCTTCCGCGCCGCCCGGATTTCCCCCGCCGTTCCAGTGTTCATCCAGCCGACGAATGCCATCGGCCACGGGCATGGCAAAGCCAATGCGTGCCGCGATACCGGCACCGCGTTCACAACGCGATGTGATAAGTTCGCGTGCCAGCTCTCTACCATGAATGGCCAGATGCACCAGTTTGCCCACGCGCTTGCGCAGGGGTGCATTGGGTGCCAGGTTGCCCACCACGAACCGTGTGAGCTGGGAAATGCTCTGCGTATCAATTTGCCGAAATCGGCTTTTCACTCGCAGATCATCACTGTCATAGAGTTCGCAGACACGGGCGGCATTGCTGGAGCAGCCGATGTCTTTGAGTAAAAGCGTGTAATACAGATGAGAAAGGGTCTGTACCGGCAGGCCCATCTGGGTGCCGATATTCATGCCGATCCAGCAGACGCGAATGCAGTGGCCGGCAGGCAAGCCTTCGGTGAGATCCAGTGCATAACTCAAAGCCCCGATGATCTCTGACAAAGCCATGCGCTGGCTTAACGGGTTGGCCTCATCTGCACCCACACGCAGCGGAGTCATGGGAAGTATAGAAGCCATCGGCGTCATGATCGTTGCCCTGTAGCGTGGAAAAAGCGAGCGCTTTTCCACTAGACCGTTTTGCCAACACACAACCTGCAAGCACCCGCGGTGCCGCGACGTGAACCTGAAGATCATCGGCAAGGGGCTGCCGATTGCAGCAGAAAAACCTGCACGCGGGAGCTTATGGGACGACTGTTCATTGGGCCTCAGGACGTGGGCGGCTCAATAGGGTCTACCGTGGCGGCGGCAAACCAGTGGGAAGCCGGAGAAACCGTGCGGCATTCGGGGCAACGAATTTCTGTATTCATAAACGAAGCATGACAGTTGGGGCATTGCCCATGAGAGGCGAACATGTCAAAATGCGTGGAGCAGTTGGCGCAGGTCCAGAAAGCACCGACACGGGCACCTTGATCGCAATTAGGACAACGGTACTGCGAATGGCGGGGAATTTTACTCATCATCATCAGTCGTGTTGACTGGCGATAGGCATTGGCCGCTTCAAAAATTAAAAACGCTGAAACAGCCATTAAATATACCTGATCACTCTTAAACGCCCACCATGCCAGCAGCCCGGAACCAAACAGGCCCACAACCGACGCAATGCGCAGGGCCAAACCCTCACCGGTAACGAACCAGAGCAGTGACCATAGAATTTTTCCGCCATCCAGGGGATACACCGGAAGCATGTTAAAAATCAAGAGAACGATATTGATCAGCACCAGGCGCGACAAAAATCTACCGATATTTCCCGCAGTAGCGGGCGTATCAAATAGCAATCGCATAAAATTATGCTCGGTCAGGGCCACATGCGGGGCCACCGTCAACCAGAATATGCCCACCGTAATGGGGATCAGAATCACATTCACCAGCGGCCCGGCCACAATGCTCCAGAGCATGGCTCCCGGTCGCCAGGGGGGAGAAACATACGCAAAACCACCAAATGGCCAGAGAATAATTGTATCGGCACTTCCCCCCACCGATCGGCACGCCAAGGCGTGGCCGAATTCATGAGTCAGGACAATGCCAAACAGCGCCAGGATTTCCAGAAATTGCCAAATCTCGCTGGAATAATAATGCCCACGGTAACTCATTTCAAAAAATAAAATGAGAAACCACGATATATGCAGATAAACCGTGATACCGAATATCTTAAAGAGTCGTATTGATCCGGTGCGCATTCATCGGCTCCAAAGGCTTCGCTGTGTTCAAACCGCAGCCTGATCCACTGATCCGGTTGCAGCCGTTGATA
>JAJZGH010000320.1 GCA_021798635.1 Planctomycetota bacterium
GAGCGGCGGCTGGGCCTTTTTTTGCGGAAACGCCGTCTGCGACCGAACTTTGGCGAACACAATTCGCAACTCCGCACTCCTTGCTCGCTAGACTTGTGGCTAATGAGGCGGGGCAGTCCCGAATCCCCTGGGAAATCCGGGCCGGTCCCCTCGCATGCGTCGGCTGGCTGCTCCCCGCGCCAAAACGAAAGTCGGACGCGCATCATGCGAGACCGCGAGGCGGCGTCAACCCTTGGGAAGTGGGCGGAACAGTGTTCTCGTTCAACCTCCGCCTGCGGAAAAGGCGCTTTCGCGTGCTCGGCTACCAGGATATTCCGCTTGGCGACCCCTTCGCAGCAGTGTGCTGGGGAATCACCTCCGGCGGTGTATCACTTCCATTGCGAAGAAATGTATCGCTCGCAGGTTATACCCGGGTTGCCTATCGCGCGACCACAAAGGGATGTTTATTGGCGAAGCACGGGCAAAAAGCGGATTTTTCACTTTTTTTCCTGCTGGGGCCGGTTCCGAAAGCACTGCTCTCCGAGGTTAGAGAATTCCGGAAGGGAAATTGGCCACCCAAAACTGCCAGGTCGCCGACCGGAAAGGCCAAAGGTGCCGCCGCAAAACCGAAGGCGCCCCCCTTCGACCTGGCCACAACCTACTTCCTCAAACGGGCGCGGGAATTAAAGCCGGTTTGGTTCATTGCAGGGCGTAGCGTTTATTATGCCTTATTCTCTGGGGAATACCTCGGCAAACACCGGCTATGGCTCATGAAGCTGCGTAAGTCTGCGGACGGATTCAGGCGGTACGATTTTACCCAAGGACTTTTGAAGCACGCCTGCCCGGACGGCCTGCTTGGATCAGATTCAGCGGTCACGCCAACGGACGCCTTCCTTGCCAGGACATTTCCGAAAGCAAAAGCCAGTGAGAAGCAGGCAGCAGCACTTCATACGCAACTGCAGGCTGCTATGGTTCTTGCCCAAGAACAGGAAAAGCTTGCGGCCGCTGCTGCCAAACCGCCAGCCAAACGGTTGGTTGTGCCGGGGCTGGCGCGACTATCACCGCGAAACGTGGTGTGGAGGATTGGCTCTCCGGCCAGCCCGCGGATGGTTGTCGTGACTATTCCGAAATCCCATCCCTTCCGCATTACGGCGGTGAAAACGGGAGACACATTTCTGCGGGCGAAGCTGGTGGTGATCAAGCCTCAGAGGTGTTATGCCATTGTGCTTTGGCCGAAGAGCACAGCGGGCATTGCCGGTTGGACGGTCATGGCCAAGACCGATTTCCTGCGGGACGGAAAGCCTGCATGGCTCACGATTCCCGTGGAGATATTTCCCCCGCCAACGCACCCCAAGCGGTAATTGCGGCGGGCCATCACACCAGCATGGCCAGCGGGTTTTCCAGGATGGTTTTGAGTTTGCTTAAAAATTCTGCGCCCAGAGCGCCATCTATGACTCGGTGATCCGCGGATAGGGATAGGGTCATTACTTGCGCGGGCACGACCTGGCCATTTTTTACAATGGGACGGGCTTCGGTGCCGCCGATGGCTAAAATGGCGGCCTCGGGCGGATTGATAATCGCCTGAAATTCCCGAATGCCGTACATGCCCAGATTACTGATGGTAATGGTGCTGCCGGTCATCTGGTCGGCCTTGAGTTTGCGGCTGCGGGCCAATTGTGCCAATTGCTTAATTTCTTCGGACATCTGCCGAAGGCTTTTGGTCTGCGCATCGCGGATAACCGGTACCACCAGGCCGTCCTCAATGGCGACCGCAATTCCGAGATTCACGCTGCCATGCTGAATAATGGCGGTATCTGTGAAACTGGCATTAACCCCCGGGGCCTGCACCACGGCACTGGCCACAGCCCGGGCAATAAAATCAGTGACGGTTAATTTGGTAGGAGCGAGTTGTTCGTTGGCGGCCTTGCGCAAATTCAGAAGAGCGTCCATGACTATGTCAATGGAAACATAAAAATGCGGCACGGTTTGCTTGGCCTGCAAAAGTCGCCGGGCGATTGTTTGCCGCATGTTGCTTAACGGAATCGTTTTGGCTTCCAGCTTGGCGGCAGGCAGGGCAGGAGCAGCAGTTGGTGGTTTTGCCGCACTGGCGGCTGCGGGCTTGCCGGCAGTAGTGCCGGCCGCCAGAACGTCGCGCTTGATGATACGGCCGTCCGGGCCAGTACCTTGAAGAGAATTCACATCAACGCCTTTTTCGGCGGCTATTTTCCGCGCCAGCGGCGAACTGCGGGCTGGGCGGCCACTGTGTGCGGCGGACATTGGTACGGGTGCCGGAGCGGGCGCTGATACAGGTGCCATGACCGGGGCTGGTGGCGACGCCGGGGTTGTTGCGGGGGCGGCAGGCGGTGTGGCAGTTGGAGCAGCCGGTGCCGCAGCCGCAGGAGCCGCTCCGGATTTTCCACCGGCGGCCTTGGCGATGGCCGCCACATCTTCATCCGGTTTGGCCAGCACCACAATCAACCCGCCGACTGGAACCTTGTCCCCTTCTTTGGCCATAAGCTTGGCCACGGTTCCGGGTTCAAAAGCCTCTAATTCCTGCGTGGCTTTATCGGTTTCCACTTCAGCAATAACATCGCCGGGCTTAATTTTTTCGTTTTCTTTTTTCAGCCACTTCACCAGCGTGCCATCGGTCATGGTGTCGGAAAGTTTCGGCATTGTTATTTCTATGGGCATGGCTTAATTCCTTCTTACATCTCGGCCCGGGCAACCCGCAGCCTCTTTCATGACTATAGTTTATGCTCCCCAGCCCGATTCGTTAAGCGCCGAAATAAACCTGAAGATTATTCAACGGTCTCGAGTTTTCCTGTTTCCGGATGAATCATCAGGCCGTGGACAATGATTTCCCGCGGCAGCAGGGGATGCTTGCGAATCAGATTCACGCTTTTGTTTACAGCGTCTTCCACGCGGGCAAAACCTTTGAGCCAGCTTTCCAGATCAATGCCGGCATTGCGCAGAGTTTCTATGACATCCTCGGATATGCCGCGCTGTTGCACTTTTTTGAGCACCCGGTCACTTTCCAGCCCCGTCATACCGCAATCATGATGGCCCACCACGATAATTTCCTCGGCCCCCAATTCATAAACGGCCACCAGGACACTGCGCATAATCGACCCGAACGGATGCGCTACTACCGCTCCAGCGCTTTTGATAAGCTTCACATCACCATTACGCAGGTTCATCGCCCGCGGCAGCAACTCCACCAGGCGCGTATCCATACAGGTTATGACCACCAGTTTTTTATTGGGAAATTTGTCGGTCTTAAAAGCCTCATACGCCTTGGACGCCACAAATTCCCGGTTAAACGCCAAAATTTCCGGAACCATCGACATGTGTGAACTCCTGTAAAATCAGGCACTGGGATTACGCTTCGCACGGCCTGCCGCCCGAAACAGCCTATAAGGTTATAGCGTATTCCGGGTTTTATCCGGTGCCGACGGATCTCCAAGCCGTTTGGCTTACCATCCTGCCTCTCTATTGTCATGTTTATCGTAAAATTGCCCATGCGTCCAGCGGACATTCGGGCGGTGTAAGAATCTTCCGAATCGCGGATGCGGCAATTTTTCCGGGCGGGGCCGAAATATCGCCAAACCAGAAATACGTCGCACCTCTTGGTCCAGCGGCGACAGCGGGGTGCGCCAAGGTGCGTTCCACCACCGGCAGAGCCGGCGGCTTTGTGGAGTTTTTGCGTACCGTCGCGTGGCCCGGAAAGCGTGCCGCGCCAAATCATGCGATTTTCTGATTTTTGCTTCCCGCGGCACCTGCGATTAAAATGGGAAGTTCTGTAACTGTTAGGAACAGGCGGTTCGGTTATGAGTAAAACGGTGTGGATGGACGGGCGGCTGGTTCCTATGGAACAGGCAGCGGTGAGCGTGTTTGATCACGGGCTGCTGTATGGCGATGGCGTGTTTGAGGGTTTGCGCCAATATAATGGTCGCGTTTTCCGCCTGGCTGATCATCTCAAACGGTTGTACAACTCGGCTAAGGCGATTCGGCTGGAAATTCCGCTTTCGCAGCAGGATTTGGGTGAAGCGGTGGCCGCTACCTTGCAGGCCAATAAACTCACCGATTCCTATATTCGCCTGCTGGTGACCCGCGGCGTGGGAGCACTGGGCATTTCCCCGGCAACCTGCAGCCGACCCTCAATAATTATCATTGCTGATTCCATTAAAATGTATTCAGAAGAAACCTACCGCAATGGCATGGCCATTATTACCGCCAGTACTCCGCGGATTGCCGCCGCGGCTTTGTCACCGAAGATTAAAAGTCTCAATTATCTCAATAACATCATGGCCAAATGGGAAGCCATTGACGCCGGTGTGCCGGAAGCGGTGATGCTTAATCCGCTGGGATTTATCTGTGAATGCACGGCTGATAATATTTTTATCGTGCGTGACGGCCGCTTGCTTACGCCCGCAGAAGAAAGCGGCATTCTTCTTGGCATCACCCGGGAAGTGGTGCTGGAACTCTCGGTGGCAGCCGGTATTCCAACCCGGCAAACCAATCTCACCCGTTATGATTTATACACTGCGGATGAATGTTTCCTCACCGGCACCGGCGCGGAAGTGGTGCCGGTTACCAGCGTGGATAAACGCCTGATCGGGGACGGAAAAGTCGGCCCGATCACCCGGCAGCTTACCACTCTATTTCATCATTACGCCCGCACCGGAGAAACAACAGCCGCCTATCCAACGACTCCCGCACGCGAAAAACTCCCAACCGGAGTTTAACAAGCGCACAATTCCTCAAAGGCATAGCAACACTGCCAAAGGCAGTAGAGACCGAGCCAGAGGTTTTCATGCGAAGAGGAGT
>JAJZGH010000321.1 GCA_021798635.1 Planctomycetota bacterium
GCGTCTTAAAGATCGTTACGAATCGCTTCATGACCAGGCCGCAGTGATTTTGGACGGTGTTGCGGAATTACGCCGCCAGGGATTGCCTGAAATTCGGGAGTATGTCAGCGCCGCAAGCCGTCTGATGCGAGGGACCTCGGTTCCGCCAAGTCATTACATCGTGGTGCGCGTGGGCACAGCAGTTCTCCAGAGCGGTATTGCCGGGCCGGCGACCGGGAGGTTTTATGCGGCGGTGCGCCGGGGTGCCCGGTCGCCGACACATCAGGCGTTGGCGGGGGCGCAACAGATCATGGTCGCCGATGCGTCAAAGGGCGATATTCAGTTGTACATTGGCGAAAGTATTGCGGGCCTCGAAAGCAGAATTCGCAACCACATTCTGCTTTGGCTGGCAGTGATTGCGGTAGTGGGTGTGGCAATCACAGTGGTTGTGAGTATAGTCTTGGTCAGACTGGTGACACAGCCTCTACAGCGGCTGGTGGCGGCGGTCGACCGTATTGGCAACGGAGATTTTGAGGGGGACATTTTGGAGATTCACAACAGTCGAGAGATGGCCGTTCTCTCTTCGGCGATCAATACAACGCGCGTGGCCCTGGCTGACGCTCAACGCGCGGATCACCAGCGCATTGCGAAGGCCCGTCGCATTCAGCAGCACCTGCTGCCGGTTGTTCCAACCGGCAGCGAGCAAATCGCCTGCGAATACAAATCGGCGGCGATGGTTGGCGGAGACTATTTCGATTTTCAGACGCTCCCCGATGGGGCGCTGATCGCGTGTGTAGCGGATGTTTCCGGGCATGGGGTTCCGGCGGCGATCGGTGCGGCAATGCTAAAAACGCTATTTATTGCCGCCGTCTCTCGAACCTCGGAGCCGGCTGAAGCACTGACACTAATGAATGCGGGCTTTACACAGGTGGCATTGGAGGAGGATTTTGCATCCATCATTTTGGTGCACCTGGATTCGGCCGCACGGACGCTTCAGTATGCCAGCGCGGGTCACGAGACGTGTTACCTCGTGCGGGCAGTGGGGCCTGTGGAATCGCTGCATTCGACGGGTGGCTTGCTGGGGTTGGCTGCCAAAGCACAATGGACATCAAAAGTGGTGCCGATAAATCCGGGCGACCGGATCATATTAGTCACCGACGGTCTTTCAGAAACCGCCGGGCCGGATGGGATGCTGTTTGGTCGCCAGCGTGTGCATGATGTTTTGGAGGCCAGTTTTCGAGACCCGTTGAAACTCGTCGCTCGTCAGTTGCTTGATGCGGTCGAGTTGTGGCGTCAGGCCGGGGCGCAGATGGACGATGTGACTATTTTGGCCCTAGCTGTGGCCTGACCCTGTGCCACATTCCGTCCAATTCCGCTAATGACCCATGACGCTGTTGGAAATTGGCCTTTCACCACGGCAGTGAAGTCCGACCACTGTTCGATGCGGAAGGCGCGAATGTCGCGCACGGACTTTGGCAACCATGCCCGTGCACGCAGCGACTGGATGGCGAGAAACAGGTTCGCCATGTTCTCGTCATCGGTGACGTAAAGACTGCCTTGCACGCGGCGAAAGCCATGTTCACCAAGAACCGCGCCAATCTCGGTGTAAGCCTGTGTCACGCCTTTTGGGCGGTGCTTTTCGGTGTCGTCCACCACCAGGTCAAAAGCTCCCGCATACATCAGTGCGCCTCCGGGTCATCGCTCAGGTGCGTCCAGCGGTATTCCGCCTTCTCGCCGGTTTCGATCATCGTGACCTCGATCATCCAGTCGCCGTTATCCAATTGACGAAGGGCTTGGCCAACCTTGTATTTTGGCCCCAAAGGTCCGAAGCTCTTTATCTTTCCAATTGGAACGGAGGGTTGTGCGACGGCGATTTGCATGACGTTTCTCCTGTGAAAAAGGCCTTGCGGACTCACGTTGTCAAAACGACCGCCAGACACCAATTTACCATTTAACTATATACGACAATGAAGGGCTTTTCAACATCGAAGCATGATTTAATCGAAGCATGATTTAACGCGAAATTCACAAAAAAAAGAAAAACCTTCATGCAACGCTCAAATCTCGGATACTCAAAGCAATGCCCTTGCTGTCATACTACGCGCCAACCCGTGCACCCGTACGTTATCGGCCGTTATCCGCTACCGATTTCTTAGCACGGTGCTTTGATGAATTAAATATTGATCGCCTAGCATCGGGCTATGGAGATGTTCAGGCAAATCGGTTTTTCAGCGCCTTCGGCCAATCCTGCGGGGAGTTCGGGTGCGAACGTTGACCGTGCGTTCTCCGGTCGTGTAACACCCGTGCTGGAACATAAATGGAACGGTGCAGCGATGGCTTCCGGCTATGAGCCGCCATCCGCGCCGCCAGGTGATATTCCGCGATCCCTGTTAGACGCTGTGATTATCTCGGATATTCACCTCGGGTGCGATAATTGTCAGGCCAAGCTGCTGATCCGTTTTCTGGAGGATATCCTGGAAGGACGCATTCCCACGCGGCGGCTGATTATCAATGGCGACGTGTTCGATTCCATCGACTTTCGGCGGTTAAAAAAGACGCACTGGAAAGTGCTCTCCATGATCCGCCACTTGTCGGATAAAATGGAAGTCATCTGGACCTGCGGCAACCATGACGGCCCGGCGGAAATTGTCTCGCATCTTCTGGGCGTGCAGGTGCTCAATGAATTTATATTCACCTCCGGCCAGCGGCGCATGCTGGTGCTGCATGGGCATATTTTTGATGATTTTATTGACGATCACCCGGTTCTCACCTGGATCGGCGATCTGATTTACAATACCCTTCAGCAAGTTGATCGCCGCCATTACATCGCGCGATTGGCCAAGGCACGGTCGAAAATTTTTCTACATTGTCTGGATAAGGTGCAGCGGAAATCCATCGCCTACGCACGCCGCCTGGGATGCGATGTGGTGTTGTGCGGCCACACGCACCACTGCGCCACTGGTGATGAGGGCGGCATTAATTACTTCAACAGCGGCTGCTGGACCGAATTACCCTCAACCTGGCTGGCGGTAGATTGCGGAAAAGTCACAGTGTGCCATTACAGCCCGGATTTACTCTCCGCAGAACCGGCCAATCTCGCTCCCGTCATCACCGCCGCGACCGAATAAATGATCGAATCAGGGCATCACCATATAGGATCTATCCGGGAGTCGGTCCGAATAAGCGCCGGGTTGCGACGGCATGATTTTCGGCCGCCGCAGGATCATCGCGTCTTAGAGCACCGTGGTGATAACCCGGTGGTTGGTTGGCGGCACTGGATCAACCACCGGATTACCATCCGGTGCTCGGCGGGCGCGTCGCGATTATAGAGCACCGTGGTGATAACCCGGTGGGTGGTTGGCGGCACCGGATCAAGCTCTGGCTTACCATCCAGTGCACTACCCGTCGCACCGACGATGGCGCACCTCAACCCGGTGGTACAGCCCCTCCGCAGGGGGACCAAATGCTACGAGCCTGCCTTGTTGCCGTGAATGGCGGGATTATTTTTTTCGCCTGCCGGTTGGAGCGCAAGGCCGCACCAGAAATTTCGCCGCCGCCGCCATCGACAGCATCACCGGCTGTTTTCCATCCGGGCGTGCGGAAATAGCGCCGGCCTGTGGATTGTGGTTTTCAATGACCACGGCGGCCTGAGGCACCAGGCCGCTGGCTTGGGCAAATCGCAAAAATTCGGAGCTTTGATCCGCGATTCGGACAATCACGGTAGAGTTGCCCTTCTGCAATTCCGCCAGACTGCATAATTCCGGAGCTTCCACTTTTCCGGCAGAGGATGGAATTGGATCGCCATGCGGATCCACCGAGGGGTGTCCCAGTAATAAATCAATACGCTCCAGAACCGTTTCCGAAATGACGTGCTCAAGTTCCTCGGCTTCGGCATGCGCGTCAGACCAGTCAATACCGAGAATCTCAACCAGAAATAATTCCAGCAGACGATGGCGGCGCAAAACATGCAGCGCCAGTTGCTCGCCGGCTCTGGTAAGCCGCACGCCGGCCCGTGGCGCATATTTCGCCAGGCCGGAATCCGCAATGGCTTTGACCATGGTGGTGGCGGTTCCGGCGGTCACACCCACCAGGGTCGCCAGTTTTCCCATGGGCACAAATTTTCCGCGGGCCTCCTGCTGCTGCAGCCACAATTGCTTGAGATAATTTTCAATGGTTCTACTGGCCATGCGTGGTGTTCCATCCTACAACAAATCCCGCTTGCATCTCTCCCATCATCCGCTCCCGTCGCATGGAAAGCAAGCCAGGTATGGCACATCATGGATTTTGAATAGTCAAAGTATGGAATATTATGACTCAAAATATCTCTTGACATTTCCCGGCGGCCATTGTAAACTTTTCCTGTCATGGGCGGGCCGTGAAATGGCCGCACCAATTAGTCCGAATCGCCGTGCCGGTGCGAACGGCGGGAGCGGTCGAAAGATTCATCGGGACGGAAACGGGAGCGTTGAACCGCTCCGCGGGGAATAAGCGTTGGAAAGTATTTTCTAATCATGGGTAGAATGAATCAAAGCTCAAAGCCCCCGAAATCCGGAATTATCTCCTCACCAACGTCAATTGAAATCGCATCAGCCGGCACCGGCACCGGCGCAGACCCGCTGACGGCCGAAGATATTTCCCGCGCACGTGATCGCCTGGCGGTGGCCAAGGCCCGCGGCGGCGTACAGTCCCGTAAGTCCTGGCGCTGGATGCGTCTTTTATGGCTGTTGGCCGGACCGGGAGTTCTGGTATTTCTGGGGGAAAATGACGCTCCCAGCATGTTGTCCTATGCCGCCACCGGGTCGCAATTCGGTATCGGATTCTT
>JAJZGH010000064.1 GCA_021798635.1 Planctomycetota bacterium
CACCGCTTCGCGCATGAGCCAAGCCGTGGCCGCCGGTGCCGTCGCATGTTCATCCCCCGCCGAAACGGTGGATGCAGATGGCATTGTGTTAACCATGCTGGCCGACGATGCGGCCGTGCGGATGACCATGCTGGGCGACGGAGGCATTTTGAAAAAACTCGGATCCAGAGGTATACATGCATCCATGAGTACCATCGCCCCCACCACAACTCAGGAGTTAGCCAAACTGCATTCGGAGCATGGATCAACGTATGTGGCCGCGCCCGTATTTGGGCGGCCCGATGCCGCTGCGGCGCGAAAGCTCTGGGTGTGTACCTCTGGAGATGCCGCCGCGAAAGCCCGTGTGCGACCGATACTCGAAGCACTGGGGCAGGGCGTGGTCGATTTTGGTGACCGTGTGGAGTCAGCTAACGTATTGAAATTATGTGGCAATTTTATGGTGGCCGCCGCGACGGAAGCCATGGCCGAGGCGTTTACTTTACTGGAGAAAGCCGGGGTTAATAAACAAGCCGCACTGGAACTGCTTTGCGGCAGTCTGTTTGCCAGTCCAATTTACCGCAATTATGGCCAGTCGATTGTCGATACCGCACATGATCCCGCGAAATTCATACTCCGTTTGGGATTGAAAGATATGCGTCTGGTCAGAGAGTCTGCCGATCACTTTGGGGTACCGATGCCGCTGGCCGATCTGGTTTTTAATCGTCTGCAGGCGGGCGTCGCCAAAGGCCGAGGCGAATTAGACTGGACCGGCCTGGCGCTGGGCGCCCGCGACGATGCAGGTTTGTAATCTAAGCACGGGCTATTGGAACCCGAAATACGCAAAATCACGCAAAAAACGTCCTATAAACTGAAAAGTTATGACGAAGGTCATTTTTTTTTATATCTTGACGCGATTTCTTTTGACTTTTTGAAACGTAATCACTATCTTAGCATGTCGTTGCAGTGAGGTTAAGAGAGAGCCCTAACCAATCGGGTCTGTTTTTTATTCCTCTCCAGCAATGCTTTTTTGCGGCCGTTTGTGTTTGTGCCTGTTGCGCAGACGCGGAGCTGCCCAACCCACAATTGGCTAGAGAGGTATTATCTATGGTTGCTAAAACAAATCTAATGTCCACTGGAAGCAGTATCCTTGTGGCCGCCGGAGCCTTGGCGATAGGCTTAAGCGCGGCAGTAAGTTCCGCCTCAACGGTGACAATTTACAACACCGGAACCGATAGCAGTGGAACGCTCTTAGGTAACGGTTCCGCCGTGTCCAATTACACAATTGTCTCAGCACCGAGCAGCCAGGGTACGAAATTGGCCGTTTATAATTCTTCGGCTGGCTATCCCGGCACTGCTTGGATCGGGCCCAACACCACCTCGGCTTGGATTGCGCCAGCCTCCGGCCAGGCGTATGCCAGTTCGCCGCCAACCTTTGGCCTGCCGGGGAATTATGATTTCCAGACCACCTTTACGTCCGCGACAGCGGGGTTGATTACAATTTCCGGGCAATGGGCGACGGATAACACCGGCTCAGGAATCTCGATCGATGGCGTGGCTGCCGCAATGACCTCGTCGGAATTGCCCGGACCTACCGGATATAATTCTTTTACAACATTTAATATCACGGGCAATGTTGTGGCTGGTTCCAATACCCTCGATTTTTTATTGGCAAATGGCAGCACCGCCACAAACCTCGACTCCGCCAACCCGGTGGGGCTGCGCGTGCAAATTAGCGGAGCCGATGTCGTAGCGGCGTTGCCTGTGCCGGGCACTGGACCGCTGGCGGCGCTGGGTGGCCTGGCGATAACCGGTGCCTTGGTATTACGCCGGCGCATAGGCCTGTAAGGTCCCTGATTATTGATCCCATCCTTAACCATATTCAACGAAGCGAGATTTTCCCGCTTCGTTTTTTTTAGGTAAATCGCGCTCCCACATTCCTTAAATCGAATGCATAGGAGCTACATGGCATTGTCACACCCGGCCATATTGTCCGGGCAGATTCACCGCACCTTTTCGCCCCAATGCGGCGGCAGCATGAATCGGAAAATAGGGATCCCGAAGGGCTTGCCGGGCCATAAACACAATATCCGCTTTTTCGCTGGAAATAATTTCGGCCGCCTGCTGCGCTTCGGTAATTAAGCCGACCGCCGCGGTGGCGATTCCGACTTCGCGCCGAATTGTCTGGGCGAACGGCACCTGGAACCCCGGCCCAACAGGAATGTGTGCCTTGGGAACCACCGCGCCGCTGGAACAATCAATTAAGTCCACTTCCGCGGCCTTGAGCTTTTTAGACAACGCCACTGAATCTTCCAGTGTCCAACCGTCCGTGACCCAATCGACACAGCTTAACCGCACCGCCAGCGGCAAACGCTGCGGCCAAACTTTGTGCACAGCCTCAATCGTTTCCATCAACATGCGTATACGGTTATCAAAGCTTCCGCCGTAGGCGTCGGTGCGCTTATTAGTCAGCGGCGATAAAAATTCATTGATCAGATACCCATGGGCACCGTGCAGTTCCAGCAGTTCATAACCGGCCTTCAGTGCACGCACCGCCGCCGCGGCAAACGCCGCTTGAATGGCCTTAATTTCCGTAACGCTTAGTTCATGCGGCATCGGAGATTGGTCATCGAAGGGAATCGGCGATGGTGCCACAACGGTCCAACCACCCTCTGCGGGCAAAAGTGCTTTGCCAGGAACTGGCACGGAAAAGAGCCTCGCTGTGGATGCCTTGCGGCCCGCGTGCGCCAACTGAATACCCGGCGTTCCGCCATAGGATTTAATAAAATCGGTAATCCGGGCCAGCGGTTCAATCTGCCCGTCATGCCAGAGACCCGCATCCTGCGGACTGATCCGCCCCTCCGGCGTCACCGCTGTGGCCTCCGCCACAATTAATCCCCACCCGCCCACCGCACGCGAACCCAAATGCACCAAATGCCATGCTGTGGCACTACCGTCCTCCGACGAATACATGCACATCGGCGAAACGCCCAGACGATTACGAATCGTGACATCCCGCAATTTCAATGAATCAAAAAGATCAGGCATTACAATAACTCCAAAAACCCGCCACACACCGTGCCCACTGGTCCCCTGTCGGACAACCCCGCCAGCCAGCGGCATAAGCCCACGCAAGTATAGATGGCAATCTATCAGAAAATCAAGCCGCTCGCGCCGTGACACGCCACAATGAGCAAGGGTCAATTGACGTGACAAGTGCCACTGTAACCTGTCACCCGTAACCTTGGCTGTTGTAACCTTGGTATTCGTGTCCTTATGGTGTAAAATATAAGCTTTGATTCGCAGATTTTCCAATGGGGCTTTGCGCCTGCCGCCGTCACTGGAACGGCGCGGGCATCGTGGAGGTCCGTCCGTATGACTGCTCCGCATTTTCAACAACAAAGGCTTGGAGTAACGCTCATCGAATTGCTGGTGGTTATATCCATCATCGCGATTCTCATCGGTCTGCTGCTGCCGGCGCTGGCGGCAGCCCAGGAAAGCGCCCATCGTGCTGCGTGTTCGGCGAATATTCACGGCCTCACGCAATCCATGATTGCCTACGCCGCCGGCAGTAACGACACCTTTCCCGCCACGCCGGGCGAATTTGGCGGAATGTATATCAATTCCTCATTGCCGCCCGGCCATTACATGCCCGGGCAGTCCGCTCAGGAGGTCGTCAATGACTGGTTTAATCTCAATGACGGTTCCGCAGTCTATCAGCCCAGCACCGGGTCAGCGATCAGTTGCCTGTGGCTGATGGTGCTGATGCAATACACGAAGCCCGCCGCATGTATCTGTCCCTCCGATCCCTACGCGTTGGGCCCTTCGCTACTCTATGACAGCGCACCGGACACAAGTCAGTATGCCTTCGGCAATTTCGGAAATCTCGGCAACGGTGGATCTCCGGGCAATCGGGGGCGGGGTGAAAGCTATTCTCTCGCCTATCCCTGGGTCGCCGCGCCGCCCGATCCAGCCAATGTGATTCCGATGCCCGCCGGATCATGGTGGAACACTCGCGCCGGATCTCAGTCGCCGGTTATCAGCGATATGGCCCCGGACGATTTCGGTTCACCTTCCTTGGGGCGGGCCTACCGCAATACCACACTTCTGCCCGGCAATTCCTACGGGAACTATGTTTACAATTCCGGCAATCATGATGGCGATGGGGAGAACGTTGGTTTTGCCGATGGACATGTGGCATGGGAGACCACGCCATATTGCGGTATGAACCATGACAATATTTTTACTTATTATACCACTCCTTATTCAGGGTCCGGAATTTCCCCCGGTGCACCGCAAACCGGACTGGTCAGTGAAGATTCTTGGATCGGTTTTACCAATCCAACTTTATCCAACGCCATACCTTACGATACCTGTATGGTGCCGATTCGTGATGTGGCCACCGGCTACTGGTGATTTCTCCCGGCGTGCCAGCCGCCCCTGCGGTACGTTCAGACTAAAAATCCTGTAAAACGCCGCATCCGCCCGCCCATCTCAAAATCAAGGGGATATGCCTCGCCGTGATCGTCGATCTCGGCCTCTCGCCGATCCGTGTCCAAGGTCGCCGTCCTTTCGGCGATGCATTGATCAAGGTAAACTTCCGGCAATTCCAGCACGCGCTAATTTGCCGTGGACAGCCACTTCAAGTACAGGCGGATTACATCACCACCTCGCCTGCGATGAGGTCCAATCATCTCCGCATGCCCCATCAGGTCGGTCCCGGGTTCCCAGACATAATCGGAAACATCGGGCGGAGGGTAAATCGCAAACAAGCATGCCCAATAGCGTCCATATCGGCCCAGCCAGGTTCCTTGCGTCCGCCAATCATCGGCGATCGGTATAACCTGTGGGCCGGCGTATTCTCGCGGGATTTTGGTTTCCAGTAAGTTGTGGTAAAGAGCCGCAAGCTGCTCCCGCGTTGGCGGTTTCGCGCCGCGCGGTTCGGAAACCGACGAGGCGTTTTTTTTGATACTGTTGATCTGCTTCCACGTATCACTTGTTCCGGGCAAATTGACAATGGACACGCCTTTGCCGTAAGTTCCCACGGCCATCCCGCCGCCACGCAGCGGCAGCACTGCCGTGACATAATTGCCGATCTGCGGTTCATGGATTTGCAGGCGCTCGATGATTTTTCCGGCACTGTTGTATTCCCACACATCGAGCCGCACCGTCTGTGGCCCAACCATAGGCACTCCGAAGCATGCAATGAATAATGGGGAGCTGCGCTTGATGAGTAACGACCATATCCCGGTTTGGTGCAGGCGATTGCCGTGGTTCAGCTTGCCGCCCCAGATGCGACCATGATTGTCACAGGCCAGAGCTTAAAGATTGTTGTTGCCCAGTTGGCCATGGGTATTTTGTTTGGTGAATTGCTGAATCTGTTTGCCCTTCGGCGCGGACGGATTGTAGTCTGCTCTCTCCAAACATCTGCTCTATTTTTGCCTGCGGCAAAAATGCGCCCGGCGGGAGTCGAACCTGCAACCTTCGGCTTCGGAGGCCGACGCTCTATCCAATTGAGCTACGAGCGCGAATTATTCCCAAATTTTAACACATTCTGCCGCAGGCGTCCAAAGGGCGGGAAAACGACTGGAAAGCGACAGAGGATTAACAGTAATGCAGTACCTGCACTCCCGCTATGGGAAAGCGAAACTTCGCAAAATCAAAAATTGCCATAGTTGCGATTTTTTCTAAGCCTTTTCCGTATAGATGTCTGATAATAGTTTATTGGATCGCCAATAAGCTTCGGGCGGTATGGAACACCCTCCCAGAAACGTTATGGACGAGCGACGGGATTACAACATGACTTTACGGTCCACGACACTTCAGCGGATGATTGCTTGTGCGGCATTGGGTTTTATTTGCATCGGCTCGGCCGGAGTGGCCTATGGCCAGGGCGATTATCAATTCGGTTCGTCAGGCGTGTCAAGCGCCAGCAGTAACCGGGGCGGTTCCGCTGATTTTCCGGCCCCCGGAAAGCCTCAATTAAATTACACCCAGCGCGTGGCGCTGGCCTGGCAGATTGCATTATCGGCCAATAATTTTTCACCGGGAATTCTGGATGGCAACTTTGGCCCCCATTCGCGCAGGGCGCTAAAGGAATACGCGGCGCGGTTTTTCCCCGGCGTCAATCCATTGGATCCCCATAATCCAGCAGTATTTAACGCGTTGGGGGTGGATGTGAAAAATGTTATCACGCAGTACACCATCACGCAGGATGACGCGGATTCGGTGGGACACCTCCATTGGACCTGGCGGAAAATGGCGGCCGGGTCACGTATGCCGTACGCGTCACTGGAAGATTGCCTGTGCGAAAAATTTCATTGCACCGAAAGCTTGATGCGGGCGCTGAATCCGCGTGCGGACCTGCAGAATTTGTCCGTGGGGCAAACCTTGAACGTGCCCAATATCCGGCCCTTTCCCGGCTCCAATGATTTTGGCAATCCGGGCGGCCTGCAAGCCGTGATTCAACAGGACAAGCAAACGTTTCCCGAAGCCCATGTGGCCTATCTGACGGTGAATCTGGCCCAGAAAGCGATACGGGCCTACAACCGCCATAACCAGCAAGTGGCGCTGTTCTGGTGCTCTATTGCCGCCCATAAGGCGGAGCTGCCCACCGAGGACGGCTTGATCAAAGATATCGCCCTTGATCCAAACTACACATTCCGCCCCTCCATGTACCCCCAGGCACATATTGACCACCGATTAATTATTCCGCCGGGGCCGCGAAATCCCGTAGGCATTGTCTGGATGGGCCTGAATTTGCCCGGCGTGGGCATGCACGGCAACCCCGTGCCGCAACACATCGGCCTGACCGGTTCGCACGGTTGCTTTCGGATGTGCAACTGGGATGCGGTTCACCTGCTGACCCTGGTACATATTGGCCTGCCGGTGATTATGATCAATCCGAAAAAGCCCATTCCACTTACCGTGGCCCTGCCCGCGGGCATTAATCCGCCCGGCTTACCGGAACAATCCGAGTATGCCGGTTCGCGCACCGCAACGCTCACAGAAGCTGGTCGGTGACCAGTGTCAGTTGCTACCAAACTAACCAAGATACGGCTGTCATTGCGCCATTCAGGAACGACAGCACGCATTACCACCGCCGGAGTTGACTTTTTCAACCCCTGGGATGACCGAGCACGGGAATATTTTGCATACGCCACAACGGGATTGAACCGCGGATTTCCCGGATTTCGCGGATCACGCGAATACTGGGGCATCGGGCCGCGGCCCGATAGAGCAGGTGTGAACAGGTGAGCAGTAGAGCACATTCGGCTGGTACCAAAGAGTGGCTGTCGCCGAGGCAAGAAAACTCCTGCGGTCACCTGATCTCCGGTTCCCCAGCTCCCTGCGGTCTGCTCTAATTTCTTACTGTGACAGAGCACCGGCGCCACGGAAGAAAATATGTTTTCACCGACTGAACCCTCGCGATCACAGGGGAAACACAGACAAACCGGCGGCCCGCATTTGCATGGCAACTACAGGCCGCCGGGTGGGTTATTGCGGGAATTGGGTCTGAACCTACTGGGTTCAGCCCGCCTTTTTGTGGGTGTAATACGTGGGCATCGGGCTGCCAAGCTTTTTCCATTGGGCTATGACGGCTTCGGCCTTGCCGGCGCTATTAAGCACATGAAGTTTGCGCTGCACCATGGAGATAATGGCTTCGCGGGCCGGCCCCAGGTAATTGCGTGGATCAAATTCCGCCGGTTTGGTGGCAAACACTTCGCGAATCTTCGCGGTCATAGCGAGGCGTAAATCCGTGTCGATGTTCACTTTACACACGCCATATTTGCGTACCGCCATGGAGATCTGATCTTCCGGAACGCCTTTGGCGTTGGGCATGGCACCGCCGTATTTGTTGACCAGATCAATAAATTCCTGCGGCACGCTGCTGCTGCCGTGCATAACCAGCGGAATGCCGGGGCAGGTTTTCATTATTTCTTCGATGCGATTAAACGCCAGCTTCGCTTCATGCTTGAATTTGAAAGCTCCGTGGCTGGTGCCGATGGCCACCGCCAGCGAATCCAATCCGGTTCTCTTGCAAAAGTCGGCGGCCTGCTGTGGATCAGTGAGGAACTTTTCCACGTTCTTTTCATATTCATGGGCGTCCATGCCAACCACATCTTCTTCAATACCGCCCAGCATACCGAGTTCCGCCTCAACCACGACCCCGGCGGCGTGCGAAACTTTCACTGCTTCCGCGGTGAGTTTCACATTTTCCTCATACGCATGGTGGCTGCCGTCAATCATCACGCTGGTGTAGCCGTCGCTGATGCAGGTTTTAATCAAATCAATGGTATCGCCATGGTCGCAATGGATGCACACGGGCACTTCGGGGTGATCCTCCACCGCGGCATCGATGATATGCCTGAGGTAACGGATATTGGCATATTTGCGAGCACCCTTGGAAATCTGCAAGATGCACGGACTTTTCTCTTTGGCGCAGGCTTCAATAATGGATTGCGCCAATTCCATATTGTTTACGTTGAACGCACCGACGGCAAAGCCGCCCTCATAAGCGAGATCAAACATAGGTTTGGTGGACATCAATGGCATGGTTGATTACTCCTGTATGGGTTAAAACTACAAATCCAAAACACACTCCAAGCCCAATATTGTAGAGAAATCTGTTCACGCTGGCCAGTGCGAAACCAGTCGCGGGTTTTTTAGCGATGGATTGTGCGATTTTTTCTTTGCTTTTTCGGCGGGAACGTAGTACAAATAGCTTAGGTGCCTGTCCGGGTAATCGCCGGCTTGCGGATATACTGACAAGGCACCTAAGCAGTTCTGAATCGGGTGTTGTGGAGATTGGAAAAAGCGGAAGCCCCAGTTTGATCAGAATGCAGGGAACAAAGAGCCGGGCGACGCTTTGACTCGCCTGCCACCTTTCGGCCTGATCTGAAACAAGGAACCGGATATGAAGCCTCCGGAGAAAAAACTGCCCATTGTGATGATGTGCCCGTCATGCGCGGGGGCACTGGATCATACGCATATCAAAAAGCCCTTTTTGCCATTTCTTTTTAAGCCCCCCAAAATCCGCTGTCCGCATTGCAGCCGCTTTAGTGAACATAAAGAAACCACCATCATGGCGGAGTCTTATCAGCATTGGCAGGAGCAGTTACGCCATCAGGTGGAGGCGTCGTTAAGTTATCTGCCGACCATGACGCGGGAAGAATGTTTTGCCGTGTTGAATCCGAAACATTTTGATGACAACATCCATCACGCCCATCACCTCGGAGATATGGAAAAATATATTATACAGGTGTTTAAACCAGTCTTGCGCGACCGGGCGCTGGGCCATCAGGACTGCGAACTATTGCTGACGCCCTTTCAACACCACGGTGTCGCGAAAGCTCTGAACATTTATGGGCACTGCGGCCACGAACACAACACCGAGGCTTGGACCTTATTGATCACCCGGTTGGGAAATAAGGAATTTTTAACCTGCTTGACCGCCAGCAGCCCGACCGCTGATATCAGCTCCGTTTTGGATACCCAAGGCACGGTTTCAATTTGGGCTACCTCGCGCGTAGCAGCCCCACCCGCCCCGCCGCACGAACACAACGGAAGTTCCGCGCGACGGTAGCGGCGTGCCAGGAAATGCCGAGGCACCATTGTCACGAGCTTGAACCGCCGTTACGAATCGTTGTAGTTATGCTATCAGTTCATCGTTGATCGTTGCCATATCGATCCGCGATCCGTGAAAATTGTCTGCACCGCCGCAGCGCTCCAAAACTCTAAGCGGTGCCTCGCACCGCGCCTCATTAAGGCCACTGCAGGTGGCCGCCTCATTACTCATTGTTCATTGAGCGCTGCGCCGCCAACCACATGATGTGTCGATCCATGATCAGCGTTCCTTGATCAGTGGAAAGGGCTCTTAAATTCTCAATGCTAAATGCTCGCCTCCTCGGGAGGGGCAAACGTCTGGGCCATCAAGGAGCCTGCGGTTACTGTATTATGTCGCCGTTATTATCTGGTGCCGTGAAAGCCTGCGCGCCGGAGCGCGGATGCTTTTCACGTGATAATACCAGCAGCGTTCTCTGGCCACGCAGCAGCAGGTTCCTCCGCATCAACTGTAAACGCCGGGCCAGGCGCGGATTGGCTAACTGATTGCCTCCCATCCATTGTGTGGTGTTCCATGCGGGCATGGCAAGGGGATTAATGACCGCGATTTTGCGGATATGCACCCCCGGTTCATGGGGCACCAGCGGCCAGATCTGATTGGTGGGAATCAGGAATGCCACTTTCCGGTGCTTTTTCCAGGCCTGTCGCATGAGCCGCAATTCTATGTCGTGAATTTGCGCCAGCGGTTTGACCTGCCAGCGGCCGGCGGCGGTTTTACGCCCCAGCAGATGGACGTAGAGGTCCGCCCGCGCCTGCTGGAAGGGAATGGGGCCGGAGTGATCCGTCACGTGGTTAAACTGCGCAAACGCCTGCGGTGAAAAAATTGATGCGGAATAAAGCCGGTATCCACCAATACTATTGAGATAATTACACATCTGCTCATCGGCAAATACCACGCTGCCCGGTTTCAGGCTTTCCCGCAGTTGCTGCCGGGCGGCAATGAGTTGGAGCTTCACATTTTTTGCATTCAACAATTGCGGGTTGATGGTGTAGGCACTGTATCCAACACTGACCATGGTAAGCAAACCCACAATCAGCGCGCGGGCCATGGCGTTCGGGCCCGCCGCACGGGCCAGCAGCCATAACGCCACCATAATTAGGGCCGGGAATATATCCAGAAAAAATCGCAAATACCCGGTCGTAAAATCATTGGCCGGTGCCCAGTAATAAAACAGGTAAACCGTGGCACTGGGAACCACCCATAGCGCAATAGCCAGTGCCAGCTTGCGACTGGTCCAGAATAATCGAATCAGCCCAGCCAGCACCAGGGGAAAAAGCAGAAATAGTCCAAGATTTTCCATCTGTTCCAGCGCGGTTTGCCAGTTGCCCTGGCGCGGCGGCATGCCTGCGGGGTTGCCGATGAAATAGCGCCAGGCAAAGCCGGTTTGCTCTTTACAGAACCAGTAACCTGTGCGCCAAGGTGCGCCAAAAGACGCCCAGTTAATCAGTGCCAGAATTGCCACCGGTACGGCAAACGCCAGGAGCACCATCAGCCCCTGCCGCCACGAACGTCGGTGGTCTTTCACCGCCATGGCTACCACTGCCAGCAACGGCAGGCACCAGAGAAATTCGGTATATCGAATACTGCAACAGAACCCCAGAGCCGCGCCGGCAATAATCCCGCGACAGGTCCCGCCTTTGCGCCACCAGCTTAAAAGCGCCCAGAATCCTAACACCGTAAAGCCCAGGGCCGCACCATGGGAATTGGCATCATCGGCATACGTCAATGTAACGGGATTTAACCCCAGCCAAATCACACCGATCAAAGCCATGAACGGATCCAGCAGTGATCGGAAAAGGAAATAGGCGAAAAATAGTGCCATAACCGTGCAAATCGGATCCACAAGGTACATGGCCGACGGGCGATACAGGATGCGGGCAATCGCGCCCAGAAAACCCACGCCAGGCGGATATTTGGCAAAAATTTTACCATCCGGCGTAAGCACCATCATGCGGCCGGCAAATTGCAGAGGATTGTGCGGCCGAAAATAGAGCCGCCCGTGCTGGCTTAAAAGTCGGGCCGTAACCATGTAACCATTCTGATCCACGCCCGGGTGGGCAGGCTCATAAAAGCTCTGCAGCATCAGGGCGTATAGGACCAGAAAAACCGTCAGGAGCAACCCGGCAACAAATGATCGGCTTTCCGGCGGCGATCCCCCGGGAAAAGCTGCATCCTGGTTGCATTCCAGCATGTGATTATTGTTAGCCGGTGCAGCAGTCAACGTCTGAACTCCATGGATGATGGACACACTGTTTGTATAACGCAGGACAGTACCGAAGGTTGCAATATAAAAGCCCTGCGTTTTATGATTGGGAAGCGCTACGGAGAATCGCATCCTTGACACAAAGTGATCTATAAGTTACTATGGAACAAAGTATGAGGTTTGTCAATATGTCTCAGCGAACGGAAAAATGTCTTCCAGTCATGGCTTGATGCGCTGAAAGACCCGCATACCGAGGCCCGCATCGCAGCAAGGTTAGACCGCCTCGTTGCCGGCAACTTTGGCGATTGTAAACCGGTTGGTCAGGGGATAAGCGAACTGCGAATTAATGTGGGGCCAGGATATCGTGTCTATTATGCGGCGATAGGTAGAACCTGTGTATTACTCTTGTGTGCGGGGGATAAGCGACGGCAAGCAGTTGATATCGCTGCCGCAATTAATTACCTGAACGACTACCGAAAAAGGAGTAACAAACGTGAATAGCAAAGCAAGCGTTTCTCATGACGATGTGATGAGAAAGAAACTTCAGACCAATTCGAGATTTGCAGCCGAATATATGCGCGCTTCCTTTGAGGATACCGATGACCCCAAGGCGCTCCTGGTTGCATTGCGGCGAATCACTGAGGCGCGGGGCGGCTTTGTTAAGATCGCCAAAGCGTCCGGAATCGAACGGGAGAGCCTTCATCGTGCCCTCGGCCCGCGCGGAAACCCACGACTTTCAACTCTGGTTGCGGTAACAAAAGCGGTCGGGCTGAAGCTTACCGTTGAATTGCCCAATACGACAGCAATTCGGAAGTTGCCGCCCGCAAGCCGCAGGCGTACGATCCGCGCCACGCCCAGGCCGCCAAAACGCGAGCCGGAAGTCGCCTGAATCGGCATCGCTTCCATTATTAGAGGCGTGGCACTATGGCCGACCAGTACAGACGCGGATAGATATTTTCATCTTGCATTCCCGAGGGCAGAAGGTTATCATCTGTCTATCCGGATGAAAGGATGGATACGAATGCACATTGCTGATATTCTAGCCCGTGACACGACCACGTTTTCGTTCGAGTTCTTCCCGCCCAAAAGTGATGCGGCGGCGCAGACGCTTTTTGAGCACATCACCCGCCTGGAATCGCTGAAGCCTTCGTTTGTGTCCGTCACCTACGGTGCCGGCGGCTCCACACGCGACCGCACCCACGCGCTGGTTATGCGGATAAAGCAGGAGACATCCTTGGATCCGGTACCGCATTTAACATGCGTGTGCCACAAACAGGCGGATATCAGCACGATTCTTCAGCGCTATGCCGCGGCGGGGGTAAGCAATATTCTCGCCTTGGGCGGTGATGCTCCGCGCGATGTGCTTAATTATGATAGCGCGGCCGATGATTTTCACCACGCGGTAGATCTGGTGGCCTTTATCAAAGCATTTAACCAAAGCGGGACGCACGGCGATAAGCGGGGGCTGGGCATTGGCGTAGCGGGCTTTCCGGAAGGCCATCCGACAACCCCCAACCGCCTGCAGGAAATGGATTATCTGAAAGCCAAAGTGGACGCCGGGGCGGATTATATTGTCACCCAATTATTCTTTGACAACCATGATTTTTTTGATTTCCGGGAACGCTGTGAACTGGCGGGCATTCGCATTCCGATTATCGCGGGCATTATGCCGATCACCAGCTTGAACTCCATGAAACGCATGGCGGAAACCGCGTTAGGCGCCCATTACCCCGCCAAGCTGATCCGATCCGTCAATCGCTGTAATGGCGATCCCGATGCGGTACGTCGTGTGGGGATATTATGGGCAACCGAGCAATGCCGCGGACTGCTGGATCAGCAGGTACGGGGAATCCATTTTTACACCCTCAATAATTCCGAAGCCACACTGGAAATCTACCGCAACCTCGGAGCACGCGACAGCACCAATCTACGGTAGCCCCCGTCTGGCAGGAGAAATGCATGGGCTAAAAGGTCAGAAAACATGAGAAGACGCAGATCGCGCAAGCGACCTATGGCGGAGCGCGGAATCGGGCTACGGCCAGGAGCCTCTCCGAGTAATCGCCGGGTTGCGGCGGCTTGATTTTTGGCTTCCTGCGGCGTCGTCGCATAGAGCACCGTGGTGATAACCCGGTGGTTGCTTCGCGGCATTGGATCAACCACCGGATTATCATCCGGTGCTCTGCAAGTTTCCGCGACGATGGCGTACCTGACGCGGATGGTACTGCGAGGAGCCGCCCCGCAGGCGAAAAAACAGAGCAGACGATCCGCACCTGTTGGCGGAACGAAAACATTCCGAGGGGTGGGGATCGAACCCAGTGAAAAAGCGCATATTTTCCTCGAAAAACAGCAAATTCCGGCGGTCGCGCAACCAAATGCGCAACCAAGCTTTGTGCCGGATTCGGATTTGTCGGCGATAATCGAAAATTGGAATTTTCTGGGGACCTCAATAAAGTTGGCAATAATGGCATTAGTCCGGACTTCATTGGAGCGGGAGGTAAAATAATGGATGGTCCATTGATAGCGGCATTCTCGTCCGTTGCGATTCCCTCTCTGGCGAAGTTAATAATACCGCGAAAACATTGTGTTTTGCAAGCGATCAAATTTTTGCTTTCTTATGGCATTGCAGGCTGTCGCAATACCAAACGCCACAAAAACGCCACAAGAGAGTTCTCTGAACGGTTCCGAATTTCTTGGTGTGCAGTTAGTTTGTTCCGCAACCGTGAGGAATTCTGTGGTTCACCTTTTTCATCGCGGCCGCACTTGACGGATTCTCGCGCAAGATTCTGGCGTTGAAGGTTTATGTCAAAACGCCGTGTGCAAGGAAAATGTACGCACTGGTACGCGGCACCGCCGCCAGGCATGGCAGACCGAAATTCATCATCACGGACAACGGCTGCCAGTTCCGGAAGCAGTTTGGTAATGCGATGCGTCGGCAACGAATCCGCCCTGTCCACACGCGGGTGCGAAGTCCGTTTTTGAACGGCCAGATGCAGAGATTCTTCAAAAGTTTCAAGCAGTGGCAACGGCTCGCGTTGCTGGCTATGCGCACCGCGTCCATCCAACGCAGGTTGGATAACTTTGCGGATTGGTACAACACCCACCGCCCGCGTAGCGCCTTGGGCTCGCGGACGCCGCACGAAGCATTTGCCGACAGGAAGTTGCCGAAACCCGTTCCGATCCGCTCGCGCGATGGACCCACAGTGGAAATCCAGGTCGCACGCCGCCACTTCCGCAGTGATCCGCATCTGCCGGTACCGGAAATTATCGTCCGCCGCGCGGCGTAACGTACGTCCACTCCCCGCGCTGACCGATGGCGACGTTGGAACGCCAGCGCTCGCGTCGCGCGCCACAGCAGCGCGTTTCGCCCACCGGACACGCCGGAAAGACGAAGTTGTATCACATATCAACATAATTTCATGTCATCCACCCCTTATCATACCCCTGTCATACCCCTTTGCCAACCGCTCGATCATGCCTTATCATAAAAAATCGCGATCCTACAATTCGCTGGGCCTTATCACATCTACCCCGCCAATCATGGTAATCAGTCCGCCAATAATCAAGCGGATCAACGACGCCGCGCAGTACCATTATTATAATCGCCACGGCATCCGGAACAACAATAATCGCGTGGGCTCGCTCGCGAGAACAAAGCTGTCGTCAGGAGAGATCGCGACGCTCCATAGCCCGCCCTGGCGCAGCCCCGAAGCATAGATAATACGGTGACCAGCGAGGCCAACAACCACCAATCTCCCTACCTGCGCCACGCCGCGTGGAAAAGGCCCCTCACCATTTTCGGCGACGACCAAATATCGGCCGTCCTGAGAGGCCGCGATGTCGGTCAGCAACGAAAAATTCCCTGCTCTCCGCGCACCTCTGCCAACGACGGCTGGCACTGAAATAGCGCCAAGAGCCTTCCCTGTTTTCACGTCATACAACGCGATTTCCGGCGCCCATTTCCTTATCACCGCCAGCTTTCCGGCCGGGTAAGCCGCAACCGCCAACTCCTTTCCGTTGCGGATCACTGCAACGCGGAACCCGGAGAAGCCAGAGAGTCCGGTTGGCGGCGGAAGCACCCAAGCCACCTTTTCGGTCGCGATATCCCAGCACACGATGTGAAACTGTGTTACACTTATTATTCGGCCGTTGGCAGCGAAAGCAATCCTCTGCGACGAGTTTCCCGGAGCAATTCCCTTTGGAAAATTAAGCGTGGCGTGCCTTGCTCCAGTGCCCGAGACCCGTACGACAATACCGTCGCTTTTAGCGAAATAGGCCAAGTAGCGGTTGGCCAAGGAAAACGCAATCGGGCTGCCCACGCCAAAACGTGTCCATGGTTCCGCGTCGCGTTCCACCCATAGAGGCCGGCGTGTGGCAAGGCTCCATAAACACAGGCCGCACCCTCCATTCTTCGTCCGCCGGAAGGTTGTGGCCAAAAACCTGCCGTCCGACGACACGGCGGAAAACAGCCCGAATCGCCAGACCTTACCCCCAGGGACGGGCTTCAATCTCTTAACAGGATACTGCACCCCAATTTTCAGAAAGCCGGGACCAGTGAAGCGGTCCTCGTATACGGCCACTTTCCCGTCGCGCACAAATGCGGGGACCGTGCACTCAAGATTCTCGCTGGGAAAGAACACAGCCGCCACCGGCAGCCGCATCACCGAGTGGGCCGCGATATTTTCGCCTGCGGTGTTTAAGGCTAGGCACAGCAATCCGAGACCAAGCCACGCCAACACACGGCAAACCAAGTGCAACAAAACATGATGGGTGCATGCAGGCCGGATGGGGCTCATTTCTTGCCCCCCTTTTTGCTCCGGCACGCCATGCTGTAACATTCGGCACCGAGCTTGTTTACCTCATCAGGTAGCCGTGCGGCTTGGAGGCTTGGCATGGCGGCCGCGCAATTACCAACGTCATTATTGTTGCCGGAATTCAGCATACGGCAGCCGCTGTTGTCGCCCCGTTTCGCCTTTTCCAAGGCATCTGCAATTGTCTCAAGCAGGTGCATGCAAGGCTTGCTGGTCAGACCCTGCAGCATGCCGAGAATGTCACCGATTGCAGCGCCACCAGCCCCTTTCAGTGCGGAAAGCACATCTGCGGCAAACTCGTCCGCCGCCGTCGCGAGAGCCGCACGCATTGCTGCACTCAAGGCAGGGTTCTTGGAAAGATCTTCAATTGCCTGTTCTAACTCATCGGCCACACCGGTTTCTGCGTAGCGCTTCGCCAATTCTGTAAGGTACTCCTTGGCCGCGTCGAACCCCTTGTCCCTGAGAATTTCTAAAAGCTTGTCCATGTCCGACTGCACGCTTGCCATCCCCGTTGCATCCGCTCGGCGCAAAGGATTAGCGCCGACATATTCATACAAATTCACGCCGCCAGCATATCCGATTGGATCGCGTTGCAGCCAGCGGCCTACCGATATGCCGTCGGTTTCCATCACGTACATACGATTACGCACATAATACAGCCGCGTTTCCGGATCGTAGCGGTAACCGCAGAAGATGATGTCGTTGGTGCCATAATTGGACTGCACATCGTCATCGGTGAACCAGACCCCATCGGTTCCCGGCGCGGTGAAAATGATCGTCTGGCCGTAGGCGTCGGTATCATAAGCCTCCACAACCGCGCCTGAGGAATTTGTCAGCGCCACCGCGCGGTATAATAAATCCTGCAGCAGGTAATAAGCGCCCGCCGCCAGGTTTTGCGGCCCCAGCGTGGTTAATGTTGTAAGCTGGATCAGCTCATCAATATACGTTCCCCACACGTACTGTTTTATCGGCGTATCGGTGGAGCCTGATCCGCCGAAGGGATTTCTTTCTTCCACAGTTTGCCAGCCCTGCCAGAGATAATCTGTCGTGCCGTTGGGTATGTTGCCGAACAGGCCGCCGTTGGAGATAGTCTTGCAAATTCTACGGTTGAAGGCGTCGTAGACATAATTACCCAGAAGCGTGCCGGTGGAGGTAAAGTGATTGACCTGGACCAGCCGATTCAGAGCGTCAAACTGGTAATTGCGAATCGTGTCATTGGCCAGATTGCCGTTAGAGGCACCGGGTGCGCCGTCATAGGCGAATGGCAGCCCGCCGAAGTTCGTGATCTGGTTGAGATAGTTGTGATTACGCGGCTGGGTTCCCTGAAGGCCTCCCACCGGTGTGGTTGTCAGTGTGCGCCAGTTGCCCAGGCCGTCGAGATTCCAAGCTGCCTGCGCATCAATATTGGGCAATGTGATGGCGGTGGTCACGCTGCCGCCGCCGGCATTCTGATAGCCGCCGGTGCTGCTTAATGTGCCCCTCTGATATTGCAATAACCTGTTCAGGCTGTCATAACCGGGAATCGGCGAAGCGATGTTGCCATTGGTATCCACCGGCTGGTACAGATTATCCCGTTCCTCCGCCTGCAACGCTCTTTCATATAACTTGCCGCCCGTGCGGTCATAATAGGTAGTGTTGCCCACAATCGCTGTGGTGTTGGCGTAGCCGTTCTGTGCATTAAGCGTGCTGGATAAATAGCGCTTGGTGATGTTGCGCCCCGCGCCATCGTAACCCAGACGGTCGGTGGTGTTATCTCCCCATGAGGGGTTGGTTGGACCGGGGCTTTGCACGGCACTGTTTGTTCGCGCGTTATTGAGCATGGTCTGCATCAGTCCATTACCCAGCATCACTTCCGCGATTCTATTCGGGCCATAGAACTGCCATGCGACAATGACCGCACTGGTGGCCTGCTCGATCAGTTGGTTGCGGCGGTACAACACATCATAACCGCTGTTGACCAGGCGGTTGTTCGGATATTCAAACTGCGTCGCCGGAGTGGAAGTAAAGGCCGTGTTGGTGACATACCGGGTGTTGCCGCCGAAGGTTTGGGCTTCTTCGAGAGTTCTGCTTAGCGAATCATAGACCAGTGTGACATCGGCATTGGCGCTGTTGGCGGTATCTCTGGCAAACGTACTGCGGTTCAGGCCGTCATATTGGAACGTCTGGCTGGTGGTGCCGCCGACGCCAGCGGCCGGTACGATGGCGATATTGGTCTTTCTTCCCAGGCAATCCCAGGTGTTATTGAATATCGAGCCGTTCTCGTCAATGCAGGTGACAATATTGGAGGCCGTGTTGTAAACGTTGGTTTTTGTGGACCCGTCGGCATAGACCAGCGCCACCTGCCGGTCCAGAGTGTCAAAGGTGTAGTCGGTGGTTGCCCCGTGATCGTCAGTCATCTGGAACATCCGCGAATTGCCGTCGTAAAGCGTCTGCGTGCGAATCAGGCCCCGGCCGGCGGACAGGAAGGTGCTATTCGCGGCTGGGCCTTGATTGCCTAAACCATTTTGCCGCAAAAGCTGCTGCGATTCAAGTGGACGCGAGGCACCATCAAAGATTTGCAATACCGAATTTCCCTTGGCATCCACCGCCACGGTCTTGTTGCCCCGGCTGTCATAACCGCTCAGGGTAAACATGGTGGCCGGTTGTGAACCCTGATTGCTGTAGGATATTTGCGTTAGATTGGTGGTAAAGGTGCCATCGGTCCCTTGCATCGCTGCGGCGATGGGTTTATTGAGGCCATCATAGAATGTCGCCGACTGGAACACTTCCGTGGCCGTGGCCGGGGCGGTGATGGTGGCATATTCCGTGCGGGTTATCTGCGTGGGATTGGAATTGCCGTCATATTGGATAGCTGTTGTGTTGTTCAAGGCATCAGTGGTCAGAATCGGTCGGTTGGCCCCATCATAGGCGGTGGTGCTCACTGCCGTGTTGTCGCCAAGGCTCTGGATATTTCTGTCCGCGCGGTCATAGACGGTGCGGGTCAGCACATAACTCTGGCCGCCGGTGGTTAAGGTCACCGTCTGATTGTGATTATTGGCGGTGGAATTACTGGCTAATCCTCCCCCGGTATGGATAACGGTCCGTCCCGATGGCAAGGCGACGGTTGCGGCGATCAAGACATTATTCTGGCTTTCATATCTGCGGCCTGCTTCATCAAAGCGGGCGATCCGGATGGACAACAGTTGATTCCCCGCGCCGGTGCGATCAGTGGGAGTAATGCCGCCGATAGTACCGTAACGGTCTGTTTCAATGGGCCGACTGCCGGGATCATAGGTGAAGGCCGTATAGCCGCCCACCGCATCCATCGCCTGCGTGACGCGATTGAAACCGTCGAGGGTGTTCATCAGCTCCCAGTCGCCGGTATGCACCAGACTGGTTCCATCGCTGAAAGCGTCGGCGATGGTCGCGGTGAGAGAATTATTGACCGTGCCCCTGTCCGCCGGGCCGATGACGGCCAGAGAGTTGCCGTTATTATCC
>JAJZGH010000065.1:0-19658 GCA_021798635.1 Planctomycetota bacterium
CGATTGCACTTGAGCATGTTCGTGCACATGGATCGCTTCATTGGCAATATGAAAAGCGGTGTCACGTTCCCGCTGCAATTTAATGAGTTCAACCTTTGCGCCCTTGCCGACGACCATTTCCGTCACGGCATTGCAAAGCGTGGGCAGGGATGAAAATCCGGCATAACTTTGCACCAGCGTGATATGGGTATTTGAGCCAATAATCAGCATATTGCGTGGATGCACAACCACCGGTTGATCATGCGATGCGGTGATCCACAGCAGATGAACCAGGCCCATTTCACCCTGATCCGGCGGCAAATAAATAAAGGCACCGTCTTCAAACCCCGCCAGATTCATCGCTGAAAAGCCATTGGATTGGCCCGGCATTTCGCGGCCCAAAAACCGCTGCACACGGTCGCCATGCTTTTCCATACCCTGCCGGATGGTCAGAACTTCAACTTTTCCGCCGGGACTGGACAACTCCGGAGAGAATTTTCCGTCTATAAACACCATCTGCTGGGCACCAAGCTTTTTCAAACACAGGCCGCCGAGTTGCTCCGGGGTCAGGGGTCTGCCGGTGCCGGGCGCGCTGAAATTGATCTTGGCAATTTGTGCGGTATTAGTCAGCCGCCAGTCTTCATGTGTCACGGGCGGCAGGCCGATACTTTCAAATAGTTCCATAGCCTCGGTGCGCCGCTGCTGCAGCCACGGCAGGCCATAGCTTGGGCCCATGGCAGAAAATATCCCTGTGTTATCCGGGCTGATGGTTGTTGCGGTCATAATTACTCCGGGGAATTTTATTGCGTCATACTTAAGCGGCAGCGGTTTCCAACCAGGCGTAGCCGCGCTTTTCCAATTCCAGCGCCAATTCCTTGCCGCCGGATTTCACAATTCTGCCATCGCACAACACGTGCACAAAATCCGGCACAATATAGTCCAGCAACCGCTGATAATGCGTGACCACCAGAATGGCCCGCTCCGGGCTGCGCAGGGCATTGACCCCGTTGGCGACAATTTTCAAGGCGTCAATGTCCAGGCCGGAATCCGTTTCATCCAAAATGGCGAATTTTGGATTCAGTACCGCCATCTGAAAAATCTCATTTCGCTTCTTCTCGCCGCCGGAAAATCCTTCATTCACGGACCGGTTCAAAAATGTCTTATCCATTTCCAGCAAAGCCATTTTCTCTTTGACCATTTTCAGGAAATCCATGGCATCCAGTTCTTCCTGACCATGATGCTTACGAATGGCGTTCACCGCCGCCTTCAGAAAATAGCTGGTGGTCACGCCCGGAATTTCCACCGGATACTGAAACGCCATAAACAGGCCTTCGCAGGCCCGCTCTTCCGGAGATAAGTCCAGCAAGTCTTTGCCGTCAAACAGCACGCTACCGCCCGTAACCGTATATGTCTCCCGGCCTGCCAGCACGGATGAAAGCGTGCTTTTCCCTGAACCGTTGGGCCCCATGATGGCGTGAACTTCACCGGGGTTAATCGTCAGATCAATGCCCTTAAGTATCGGCTTGCCGCCCACGGCAGCCTGCAAATTATCTATTTCAACCAATGCCATAATCCATGTTTCCTTTTCAAATTCTGTTCAGGATTGTTCCTGCGTTCCCGCGGTCAAACGCGGAGATTATTTTCCAGCGTTATCCGACACTGCCTTCAAGGCTTACGCCCAGCAATTTTTGGGCTTCGACCGCAAATTCCATGGGCAGTTCCCGGAACACTTCCTTGCAGAAGCCGTTGATAATCATATTGACCGCGTCTTCCAGAGAAATACCGCGCTGTTTGCAGTAAAAAAGCTGATCCTCGCCGATTTTTGAGGTGGAAGCTTCATGTTCAGCCTTGGAACTGGTGTTGCGAACTTCGATATACGGGAAGGTATGGGCACCGCATTTATCCCCCAGCAGCAGCGAATCGCATTGCGTGTAATTGCGGGCATTGGCGGCATTTTTCAAAATCTTAATCAGGCCGCGGTAGGTGTTCTGTCCCTTCCCCGCGGAGATACCCTTGGATACCACGGTGCTGCGTGTATTTTTGCCAATATGGATCATCTTCGTGCCGGTATCCGCCTGCTGCATGTGATTGGTCAGCGCGACGGAATAAAACTCACCGATGGAATTATCCCCCTGCAGAATCACGCTGGGGTATTTCCAGGTGATTGCAGAACCGGTTTCCACCTGCGTCCAGGAAATGCGGGCGCTGTCCATACATTTGCCGCGCTTGGTGACAAAATTATAGATGCCGCCTTTACCCTCTTTATCACCAGGGTACCAGTTCTGCACGGTGGAATATTTAATTTGTGCACCCTTCAGCGCTACAAGCTCCACCACGGCCGCGTGCAACTGATTTTCATCCCGCATGGGGGCGGTGCAACCTTCGAGATAACTGACATACGCCCCTTCATCCGCAATAATTAAAGTGCGCTCAAACTGCCCGGTATTTTTGGCATTGATCCGGAAATAAGTGGACAATTCCATCGGGCAGCGCACGCCTTTGGGTACATAACAAAATGAGCCATCACTGAATACCGCGGAATTCAGCGTGGCGTAAAAGTTATCCGAATATGGCACCACCGAACCTAAATATTTGCTGATCAGTTCCGGATGTTCCTGCACAGCTTCGGAAAAGGAGCAGAAAATCACGCCCATTTCCGCCAGCTTGGCTTTAAAGGTTGTCGCGACAGATACCGAATCAAAAACGGCGTCCACCGCCACACCGGCAAATATTTTCTGTTCTTCCAGCGGCACGCCCAGCTTTTCGTAGGTGCGCAGCAGTTCCGGATCAACTTCATCCAGGCTTTTGAGTTGTTTTTTGGCCTTCGGAGCCGAGTAATAAATCACATCCTGAAAATCAATTTCCGGATATTTCACATTCGGCCACTTCGGTTCGGTCATGGTCAGCCAATGGCGGTAGGCTTTGAGTCGCCACTGCGTCATGAATTCAGGCTCATTTTTCCGTTTGGAAATAGCACGGACAATATCTTCATTCAGGCCTTTGGGTAAGGCGTCGGCCTCAATGTCGGTGACGAAACCCCATTTATATTCCTGATTGGCCAGCGTCTCTATTGTGCCTTCATCTGTCGGCATGAAAAAACCCCTAAAAACAGGCAAATCCACCCGGATCGCCTGAAAAAGTCCAGCAACATTCTCTGAATTATGTTAGGGATTCCGCAGCGTCATGTCAATTGAGACTCAATCTCAATTGACATGACGCCAGTTTGATTTTATTTTGTGGCTAATGTCGCATACCAGCGGCTGGCGGCTTTTTCCACCACCAGCCGCGTGTTAGCTGGGGAATGGCCTTCCTGATCAGATACAATCAGTTGGTTAGCCCCGCGACGGAGATAGCAGCTTGGGATATACAACCCTTTGCGCATGACGCTGTCCGGGTAATGCCCCAGATTATGGCCATTCAGCCACATGTAGCCGCCCGTTAAATCACCCCATGCGACGCGCATAATGACATGCAGCTTATCCTGCGGATTTACCTTGGGATTCCAGGTAAAGGTGGTGCGATAAAAGCATGGCAAATTCGGAGCTTGAGTGAAGTTCTTCCATCCGGACTTATCAAATGGCGATCCCATGCCGCCGCGCATACGCCAAGGCCCAATGACTCCCCCGCCGCGCACGGCCGGGGCCAGTCGGGACAGGCTAAGCGACACCTGCCCCAGACTGTGCATGGCATTGGCCGGTATCAGAATGCTTAAAATATTAGACTGCTTGCCATACCAGAATGTCAGCATCGCCTGTGCCCGGGCAGCGCCGGCCGCGCGAGGATCTACGCGTCCGGCATCAAAACAGATAAAGGCGTTGGCCATCGGATGTTGCCAGTAAAGCACCAGATGATCGGCATTAAGTTGCGGAATTTTGGCCCGCAACCATATAAAGCCACGCTTCTTAGAATCCGGAATCACCCCGTGGGTTAACGTATTAAAATGCCCTTGATCCAGATCAGACAGCACGCGCACCATCGCCGCCGATTTAGACAATGGGAGAAAGCGGTATTTCCAATTTTTCACTGCCAGATTTTTGGCTACCACCTTCATGAGTATCGCCTTGCCGGAAATTCCCATGGCCCCCACTTTGTTGTATGGACCAATATACGTCCACAGCTTCGGTCGCCCGCTGGAACTGGCGAGAATCGCTACGTCATTGATTCCCGCCTTGAGCCTCACGTTTACCGCCCTGTGGCTGCCCGTCTGGGACAACTTTCCGTTGAGAAACACATCAGCCGTGCCTGCAAACCGGGAAAATAAAATGCGATAGGCCCCGGCCTTTTTTACCATTATTTTACTGCGATACCACTGATGCAAGCCAGGATAATCCCCCACGCCCATCTGCACCGGATTGGGTGCGGCGATCCAGGATTTATCATCATAGTTCGCATTGCCCGGCCCATCCGCCAAATGCACCTGCCAGTGTGCCAACGCTGGAACCGCCAAATTCGCCGCTTTCCGCGGCCCGGCTGCAGACCTGACAGCAATGGGTTTCGCTGAATTTCCAAAATAAATCTGCGCCGGTCCGATGTTATCCGCCAGCGGCATTTGCGTATGCAGAACAATGCCATCCTTGCCGCTTTGGGCCTGCCCCACGTCTGGCGGCCCGCATACTAGCGCTGGTCGACCGCCAATATTCAAAAACCAGGTGTGATACATTGCCGCGCGGCTTTCCACAAACACCCGGAGTATGTGATGGCCGGTTTTTATGCTGTAAATATCCGGGCCTGACGGCGGCACTTTTACCTGAAGTTTCAAGCCCCCGCCGACAGATTCCTTTTTGAATGATTTTGCCTGCGCGAGAATTTTTCCGTGCACGGCCAATCGCAAAAGCACCTGCGATCCGGGTGGGCCATACATCACCAGCGTCGTGCTGGTTCCCTGCTTAAAAATGCCGAAGATTCGCCCGCAACTGGCCTGCAATTCGAACGATTTGTTAATCACAAATTTCTTTACCACCGCCAGCAGATGGAATCCGGCAATAGTCTGTGAACAGCCATCAGGGATTTTCACCGTCACAGGGTTAAATGACAGGTTCTGATAAAAAAACATGTCTCCGTTAGGACTTTGCCGCTCAAACACGCGCACGCCGGGCGGTGCCTTGAATTTCAAATGGCGCACGTTAACGCTGGTTTCCAGGATGCGCTGAAAGCTGCGTGCAAAATAATTGGCGGTTTTGTAGATGTAATAGAGTGGCCGCAAATCGCCAGCCTGGCCGATGGGTGCCCCAAAGTCATAACTTGGGCCGACCGTATCATCCACATAATAGGATGGCGTGGTGCCGCCGACGGCCATGTAGGCATCGTAGCCGTTGCCGCCATAGGCAATAACATGCCACATCGACTGGCGGCTGATCGCGCGCAGCGCCGGTGGATGCGTGCGATATAAGGTAAACCACCCCGTCCACATTTCTGTTGTAAACCAGGGGCCGGGGAGATGCTTGGTACTCCATGGGCCGGGGCCGGCCGGACTGTTTCCATGGTGCATACCGCTGAAATACATGGGTACATCAATACCCATGGCGCGGGCTTTGCTGTGGAGAAAGGTGTAATATTTATTGGGCAGCACCTTGCCCCATCCCTGCGAATCTTCATTTTCCAATTGCACCATGATGACCGGCCCGCCGCGGTTGATCTGATTGGCTGCCACGATCGGCAAAAGTTTGTTGTAATAGGTGTTGACCGCACTGATAAACGGCTTGTCGTCCTCCCGCACCGCCAGGCCGGGAATGAAGCGCAGCCACACCGGCCAGCCGCCCTGACTCCATTCCCCGTTGCAGTACGGCCCGATTCGGAGGATGGCATAGAAACCCATTTTGTGAACCAGTGTTAAAAACGCCTCAAGATTATGACGCCCCTTAAAATTGAATTGCCCGTTGCGCGGTTCCTGATAGCTCCAGAAAATATAAGTCTGAACGCAATTAAATCCGTCGCGCTTCATTTTCAACAATCGACTGGCCCACAACGCCCGCGGCACCCGCTGATAATGCAGACTTCCCGAAGCAATAAATACGCGCTTGCCCCGGATCACAAAGCCTTTCGTGTCAAAATTAAAATACGGTTTCGCCGCTGCCGTAGGCGGGAACATCGCCACATCTTCCGGACCAAACGCGACCGCCGGCGTCGTCTGCCCGGCGAGCATAATCACAATCACCATTGCGGCTAAATGGAGCACTAAACTATAAAATTGGCCGTAGTTAAAAACTTTAGATCGCGCCGGCAGCAAGTTAACACTCCAAATCAGCCACGTCAGAAGCCGCTGGGCGGCTACGCCGCCAGACGACATCATTTTCTCACCCCAATCAGCCCTGCTGCACAGTACCCCGCACGACCGATGCAATATTCTAGTGGTACAACGTATAAAAGCCGAACATGTTGCGACTTATTTCAATCGCGTCAGCGTTTTTCCCCAGGCAGCGCCCCTACACCGACGCCCCGGAGGCACTATGGCGTGCATGTATCAAATCGGAAAGTGAAACCCGATTGGGTCACGCCGTGCTATTCCCGCCGAGGCACAGATCAAGGCGTTGCAATATGGGAACGTGAAACCACCGCCCCGTAGAGTAACTGGACGGCGTGCTCAAATCGTTGAAATGACCTCAGGTTTTGCGAACGTACCGTATGGATATTCAACCGGCTCGCGAACTCGGCTTGATGAATCGTCGGCTTGTAGCCATTTGGCATGTTGTTTGACAACCAACCCTTCGCGTCGCGCGGGTTATCCTCGAGATTATCGGGGATGGCCGCCAGCGGCTTGGCCCGGCGCGATGGTTGGGTATTCGGGCTTAAACTCAGGGCCTGCGCGTCCGCGATGAACCATGATTCCATTTCCTGCATGGCAAAAACAACCCCAACAGAAAATCCAACCCCCGCTCCGCACGGCTTTGCGGACTTGATCAGTGACTTCGCCACATTGACCGGGCAGAGCTTCCCAAGATTGTCGCCATCAAGTACGAGCAACACTGCGGAGGCTTCGTTACGTCGGGCCGCCTCTAAAAGGCGGATCCATTGCTTGTTGTCGGGATTCTGCAGCTTCCGCAGGTGGCCAACGCGCCACGCATCGCAAATGTCTACTGGATTGGACGCAAATTGCTCACCGATGACCTCCTTAAGGACACGCTTTACAAGGATCGGCACGGCCTGCTCGTCTCCCTGCCCCTCCACAAACGGAATGATTTTGGGAATCGACACCGCGCTATACCCCGGCTTTCGGTGTCATTTCCTCAGCCATTTCGGGGTGCGTTACCGTGAGCAATTCCGAGGGACTAAGCAACTTATCCATTAGAGCGCTACGCTGCCCGTCGGCTAACGGGCCAACCTTTGTTCCCTTGTCTGAAATTTCCACCACCCGGATAGAGTCCGCCTCGAAAGTATCCAGCAATTGTGGGCTGTGGGTGGTGAGGATAAACTGCGTGCCTAGCTTTTCGTTTGCCGCCCGCATGAAATCCCCCAGCATCGTCAACGCACCCGGAAAAATCCCATTCTCCGGCTCCTCAAAAACCACAACCTGTTTAGGCGGTTGCTGGTAAATGGCCAGTAAATGTGCCAGAAAGCGCCGGAAGCCGCCGGACTGTCTCGACAGCGGCAACGCGATAATCTGGCCGCCAAATTTATACGAGACTGTCAGTCGCTCCTGATGGAAGGGGGACGTGGTAATCGCTTCCACAGAGGCGGAGAGTTTCTTAATCGCCGCGTCAATTTCACGCCAGTTATTAAGGGACTGGAGGTTGCCGAGAATTGCATCGACCACCGCGTAATAATTAGCACCGTCGAAGCGAAGGGCGAATCCGTCGGCGGCTGACGTGCCCGCGTTTGGCGTTGCGAGGACATTGGCAGGAAAATCATAGCAACCTATTCCTCGCGTCAGCGTGAGGTAGGCAATATTGATTTCCGGCATGGCCGTTAACCAACCCAGCATTACGGACTGTCGGACTGCGGCTTTTAACGGTGGTTCGGTAACCCATTTGTTGTCCACTCGCTCAAAAAGTGTTTTCCCTGCAAGTGATAAAAGTTCTCGTTTCACCGGTGATCCCGATGGCGCAGCCGACCGATGTCCCTGAATATCCAGTAAGTAGCGGTAATCCCCCTCCCCACCATCCACATCAAAAACGATCTCCCACGACGTGACGAAATTTTCCAATCCAGCAGGGCCAAGAGTATCCCATCCGCCCAGATGGTGAGTCAAATCGCTATATTGCTGCGG
Organism: Planctomycetota bacterium; assembly: GCA_021798635.1. Next base: position 8,183 of record JAJZGH010000065.1, read on the forward strand.
ACCGGCGGCGGAAAGCAACCCTTGTAATAAGGCCAAGGCATGCCAAAAGTTAGTTTTCCCCGTGCCGCTGCGGCCGATAAGCACCGTCAACGGCGAGAATTTCACCTCTGTGTCAAGCAGACTCTTAAAGTTCCGGATGCCCAGTGTTTTTATCATGTTTCACCTGTTTACCTTGCGGATAATTCTAACACGACTCAAGCAAAACGGTGAAATGCGTCGCAGGGAGAAGGAATTGGAGGAGGGGCACCGTTTGTTACGGTGAATTGGAGACCATTCCCCCGCCCCACCACAACATGTCATTAGCTCAATGCGGCAGCGTTGAGTTGGATGCGGAACAGCAGGTGCGATCATCCACCGGTTTGTTCGGCAAAAGCGGCCCGGCAACGTGGCCACCGGCAGGGTCATGGCGTTGCCGGCCCCAGCGTCGTGGTGGTCGTGGGATTAAACGGAAATTCCTCAAGAACTTTTTTTATCGCCGCCGCATCGACGCTTTCCAGCAGTTGCAGGTCTTCTTCCAGGGTTTTGTATTCCTGATTGTAAATCCAGCGTGAGCAGATATTGCGCATGCGGCCCAGCGGCAGTTCGCCCTGTAAAACGGCGGCGGTGGCTATTTTGTTTTTGCTGCGGGAAATTTCCTGATCCGTCAGGCCGTGGGAAATGATTTTCTGCATCTCGCTGCGCAAGATATCCGCGACCTGCCCCGATCGTGCCGGATCGCATGAGGCGTAGGCAAAAAAGCTGCCGACCTGATCATGCGGGTAAAACGAAAAGTCCGCTTCATCCGCCAGGCCCGGCTCAACCAGTGCCCAGTAAAACCGCGACCCGTCATGATCACCGATCACATCCGCCAGCACTTGCGCGGCATATCGTCCGTCATGCTGCGCGGAGGGGCCGGGGCACATTAAAGCGACGTAATGCCGTTTGAGTTTGGGATCGGCAATATGCCGTACCCCGCCGGTTATCTGTGCCACAGGATATTGCCGGTGCACATCCAGATGCTTCCACTGCCCGCATTTTTCTTCCGATAGCCGCAACAATTCGTCAAAGTCCATATTGCCGGCCACGGCCAGTACCATGTTGCCGGGGCCATAGCGGGCGTCAAAATAAGTTTGCATCTGATCACGGGCTAACGCCGTGATGGATTCTTTGGTGCCCAGGATAGAATGCGCCATGGGATGGCGGTGGAAATGGTCTTCCATGATCGCTTCATACAGGACATGGCCGGGGCGATCCAGATACAGGGCGATTTCCTCAAGGATCACTTTTTTTTCCATGTTAAAATCATCGCTGTTCAATGCCGGGCGCATCATGTCCGCCAGCAGATCAAGGGCGGCTGGCAGGAACTCCGGCAGAATATGGGCCCAGTAACAGGTTACTTCATTGCTGGTAAACGCATTGTTACGCGCTCCCATGGCGTCAAATTCCCGATTCACATCCGCACTGGAGCGGCGGGCGGTTCCTTTGAACATCATGTGTTCTAGAAAATGCGATACGCCGGAAACCTCACCGGATTCATCCCGTGAGCCGGTCTTCACCATAAACCCGATGGCAACGCTTTGTGCGTCAGGGTTTATTTCCGCGACAATATCCATGCCGTTTTTTAATTGTGCATGCTTGAACGTAACCATGTAAAAACTCTCCGGGAAATTTTCCGCCCGGCTACCGCGCCCCCTGAGGCATCGGACACCCTGCAGTCTTCCAAGTTATTAACCAATCATATCCACAGGAACGGCCAGGGGGGCCGGCCCGATTGTTACGACCGTCATTTTGCCCGGCCGATGCGCCTCAAGAAAGGCATTCAGGCGTTTCAAATCCACGCTTTCAATGCGGGCACGCAATTCATCCAATGTGCGCGGGCGCCCATAATGATAAAAATCATGGGCGATGGCACCGGCGCGGGCGGCGGAGCTTTCGCCATTCATAATCACCCGGGCTTTCATGCCCACCTGCGCCCGTTCAAGTTCATCGCTTGATGCCCCGGCGCTGAAACGCTGCAATTCATGCAGAAACGAATCCAGAGTTTTCTGGGCACGCTCCGGCACTGTGCCGGCGTATCCCAAAACGGCACCGGCATGTTTAAGACTCATATATCCCGCGCTGACGGAATAGCACAGGCCCTGCTTTTCCCGAATTTCAGAAAACAGCCGTGCCCCCATACCTCCGCTTAAAATATTCATCGCCAATTGCAACACAATGCTGTCCGGATCAGATTCCGCAATGGCATCAAACGCCAATCCGATCTGCACCTGGTTACTGGCTTGCTGCTCATGCCATACCCCGCCCACTGCCGCCTGTGTCGGCATCTGCACGGGTTCTTTCGACTGCCACGATCCGAAATGGTGTTCCACCATATCCCGCACAGCGGCAAATTCTACCGCCCCCGCCACGGCCAGAATTGCCCCACGCGCGGTGCAGCGGTTCTGGAAATCTTTCCGCAATGCTGCGGGGGTTAGCGCTGTGAGGTGCTCCTTTTTCCCTGCCACCGGCCGGCCATACGGTTGGGCGAAATGACGTGATTTAATCAGCATATTCAACTTTTGAGCCGGTTCATCTTCAATGGCATCTAATTGCTGCAGGGCCAAATCACGCGCCGGGCCAAAACCCGCCTCAGGCAGCATCGGGCGCAATAATATATCCCCGTAAACCGGCAATACCTGCGGCAGCTTATCCGCCAGCATGGATGCATTGAATCGCATGAAGACTGTTTCGGCACTCGCGGCCCGCTGCACACCCAGTGAATCCAGGTAATCGGTCAGTGCCCGGTTATCGCGTTCGCCCGCCCCGCGGGTAATCCAGTCGGCCAGGACATTGGAACTGCCCAAACCGTCAACCGGATCTGATGCGGCTCCCATGGGGGTCAGAATTGTCAGAGCGGCGGAGCGCACGTCGGGCATGGATTCCACCAGCAAGGTTAAGCCATTGGATAATGTTGCTACATCCTGCCGCGCTTTTGCGCCGGCGGTTTTTACTATTGACACATGCGACTCCTGATTGCTGCGAGCATCCTACCAAACATTCAGATGCGCCACCAAAACCCGGACCCCTTACGCCCAGGACGGCGCTGATTGCAACGCCGCCGGCAGCTTCCGCTGCCGATGCACCTGCTGGAAAATTTCCGGCAGCGTATCGGTGGCGCTCCATGGGGCCTTTTTGATTTTCCAGTCTGCGCTCTGATAACATGAGAATACAAAATCCGTGGTTTTGCAAATGGCGGAAAAATCAGTCATGGGGCGAGAACCCGTTCGTATCGCCTGGGCAAAGCTGTTATACACGCGCGATGTACCGCCGAATTCCTTGTTGTCATCGGTAAATTCCAACGCCGGTTGCCCGTCAGCAAATACGTAGCCCACGCCATTCCATAAGGCCCGGCCATGGGTTCCAATTAATTCAATCGAGTGCCGATCCACCCGGCTGCACGTCGTGGCGATCGCCCACAGCCGCGGTGCTTCGGGCGTATTGAGCGTGGCGGAAATAAAGGCACAATCTTCCATTTCCAAAGCCGGCGTGTCATGAAATTTGTACAACCCCACTTCCACATCCCGGGTCCCGGCTACGGCCGGTAAATCTCCCTGGGCGCACAAGATCAACGTCTGATTGATAAAATGAATCGCCTGGTTGAACATAATACCATCAAGATTCCAGGTGTTACCAAACATTTTCTTACCGGCCCATGCCACGCGCTCAAAATAGGGATTTTCACGCCACCACAAACTCGATAAAAATATCTCTTTAATGGGACCGATAGCGCCGGCTTGAATATGGCGGCGTAACTCAAGAAAGGAATTTCTTCCCACATGCTGCATTTGCACCGCACCAACCTTGCCGGATTTTTTCTGGGCCTCCAGCATAGCCCGGCAATCATCCGGGTGAATCGCCATGGGCTTTTCCACCAGCACATGCTTGCCGGCCTCAAAGGCCGCCACGGTCATTTCCCGATGCAAAAAATGCGGTGCTGCAATACAAACCGCCTCCACCTGGGGGTCTTTGAGTAATTCACGGTAATCAGCGTAAATTTTTCCGCCCAGCGCGGTAATTCGTGCGGCATGTTTGGCAACTGCTTCACTCTCCAGCCGGGAATCACACCCCGCCACAATGGAAAAATTCGGATTTTTTTCCATTTCATCCAGGTGCAAAGGCCCTATCCCGCCACCGATCCCGATTTGTCCCACCCGCACCGGGTTATTCACTTTGTCCACCACATCCAGGGTCATAGTTTTGAACTCCGCAAGTTTCTAAGTCGGTACTTTAGGCCTTTCGCGCTGTTCCGTAAAGCATCGGCCCTGATTTCGCCCCTGATTTCACGCCGCTTGCCCGCCCCTTACGCAGCGAGTATCTTGACCGTTGATGATTATTGATTGTCACACCAGTATCTGGCAAAGCCCCGAGCAACTGGGCCGCGACGCCATTAATCGCATCGCCCAACCGACACGCTTCGGGCATGAACAAGTCCGGCTTCTGCCCAAGGCCGATACCGCTTCTCATTATCTGGCCTCCGAGCCGGTGCAGCGCAGTTTCGTGCTGGGCTTTAAAAGCCGCTATCTCGGAGCGTGCATACCCAATGATCTGATCACAGATTATTGCAGTGAACACGCGGATCAGATGATCGGGTTTGCCGGACTTGATCCAACGGACCCCGACGCCTCCGCACAGGTTGCTGAAATTGGACACAGTGCGTTGCTTAAGGGCCTGGTCATCGCCCCGGCGGCGCAGGATTTTCACCCCTGCGATACTCAGGCCATGCGCATTTATGAAGCTGCGGCGATCTTGAAATTACCCGTGATCTTTTCCAGCGGACCCTATAATTCCGCCCACACCCGCTTGGAATACGCCCGCCCCCTGCTGCTGGATGAAATTGCCCGCAACTTCCCCGATCTTAAATTAGTCATCAGCCATATCGGTTATCCCTGGGTCGATGAAACCCTGACCCTTCTGGCCAAACACAATAATGTATTTGCCGGCATCGCCGGGCTACTGCGGCGGCCTTGGATTGCGTGGGACGCGTTATTGCGTGCCTGTCAGATGCAGGTAACCAGCCGCCTGCTGTTCGGCAGTGATTTTCCATTTTCTACCCCCGCGGATTGCATCGATACGCTTTACAACATTAACCAGTTTGCCATGGGATCCCCCATGCCGACGATTCCCCGGGAGGTTTTGCGTAATATTGTCCACAATGACGCCCTTACCGGACTTGGCATTCACTGCCCGTCCAGCCGAACTCTGGCGGCTCCCGTGAAACTTCGCCGGGCGGGCCAAGACTAAATCCCCTGGCCGAACGCGAAATCCGGCAAGCGAAATCCGGCAAGTGTTGCGTGCCTTACGCATCATGCGTTACTATCGGGGGAACTTTGGCATCGAGAGCATGTCTACATCTCGATCAAAGCTTAGAGGATGACAGTGTATTTATGATTATCACCACCACCAATAGCATCGATGGACATCGAATTCTGGAATATAAAGGACTGGTGCGCGGAATCGTGGTTCGCACCCCTACCATCAGCCAGGGGTTCATGGGCGGACTTAAATCCATCGTCGGCGGACGCAACCGCAGTTATATCATGATGTGTGAAGAAGCCCGCAGTGAGGCATTCGAAATTATGGCGCAACAGGCGGCTGAACTCGGTGCCAATGCTGTAGTCGGCGTGCGTTATGACGCCGCCGACCTTGGCGGACAGAGCGGATCATCCGAAGTGCTATGTTACGGTACTGCGGTAGTTATTGAATAATCCGCTCAAACAATTGCCGCGAAGCCGCCGCCGTACATCCTCACGGTAGAACCCTGTCCCAGAAATCGCCGGAGGCGAATTATGGCCGTCTTCCACGAAAACCGGTGATGAGGGAAATGACAAAAATAATCAGAAACAGCACGAAAATAATTTTTGCGATTTCCGTTGCCAGCCCGGCAACCCCAAGAAAGCCAAATGCCCCGGCAATAATTGCCACGATCAGAAATATGATGGCCCAGTAAAGCATATCCGTAACTCCTTCAAAAAAGTTTTTTTAACAGCCATCTAAAACATTTTTCTACCCGTGCGACATTTAAACCCAGTTCACAACCGCCCACAACCCCCACAGCCGCACGATCCATTTACAAACCAGCCCATCGTCAGGCCGCAACACCAATAACCACGTTCCCCAACACATTATAGGCGTCCAATTGTGCCGCGCATAATTAAAAAAGCTTGATGTTGCTTCGATAGAGCCGCTACGGATACTGGTTCCAGTGACGGCATCACCCCTTTTTGCAGATCCGAAGCCCCCCCCCGCGTCGCGAGATTCGGGCTACTCTATTACCAGAGGTCATCGAATAAATCGGCTTCCACACCGCGCAGGGGGAGCGGTCGCTCGAGCCGGCCCTTATCTCTTCCCCGCTCAGCCATCGTTCTGCCTCCGCCATCCCCTGCTCGCCTGGTCCGATCTAATCTTTTCGTCGCCGGATCACTTCTTCTTCACGCGACTTCCAGCCCTTTCCTTGCAGAAGTTCCACGAGGGCCAACGGCATGGCTATTGTGGCGCGGAAGCGGACCTCTTGAGAATCTCTACGGCTTGGGCGAGGAAGTCGCTATCGACGAACGGCACCTGCCCGAAGACGATGTTTGGCTCCCCCTCAAGCTTTGCCACTAGGTGCCCTTTCCCGAGGAGCCGCTCGGCACCTTTTTCACCCAGAGCGATTTCCGAAGTGCCTTCGCCGTCAACGCGAAGCACGAGACGGTTGCCAAGATTAGCGCGGAGTTGCATGGGCATAACGTTTACGTCGGGGCGCTGCGCGGCGAACACGAGAGATATCCCTGCGGCCCGGGCTTTGACTCCTAGGCGACCAACCACGCTGGAGATCGATTCAGCGTACTCCGGCGTCATCATCCACTCGGCGAACTCATCGTGGATAACCCAAAGCAGCGGCAGCCGCTCGGTAGCACCGGCCTTTCTATTGAGCTCAAAAACGTTCGATACCCGATTTTCTCTTAACACTCGGTAGCGGCGGTCCATCTCGTCGACAAGATCATTGAGCTTGCGGCCAGCCTCACCTTGGTCATCGATTATCTTGCCCTGTAGGTGAGGGAGTCCTTCAAATGCAAAGTAATCCACACCGAGCTTGGGGTCGATGAGAATAATTTGCGCCTGTAGCGGCGTGTTCGTGCAGGCGATCCCGATAATGATATTCTGCATCAGAACGGATTTTCCGCTGCCGGTTGACCCGGCAATAAGTGTGTGCGGGGCGTTCGATTTTGGGGAGAAAAACAACGGTTGGCTGTCCTCCTCTTTGATAGCAATTAGCAGTTCATGGTTACCACCAGGACCATCGGGACTCCAGTTCCTCCAGACATCCGGCAAATGCAGCACGCGCCGGCTGGGCCGAGCGATGGCAATGACCACTATGCCCGGCTCCGCCCGGACGGAAATCACGTTTAGCTTGTGTGTTGTCAGGAATTCCGATCGTCGCCGCAACACCTGCTCGACGGTCAGGTTGGCGCTTCCTTGGAACTTCAGCAGTGCCGCGTTGGGAGTAAGGGAGCTGGTGAGAAGCTTGGATTGAAGTTGGAACTGTTGTAATGCACCTTTACATAGGTTCTCGGCCTGCTTTAGCCAATCGGCGTCGGCGGCGTTGTCCTGAATTCCGCTCTGGTATTGATCGAGCAATTGTTTGATGCCCTTGTACGCCCATCTTGTTGCTTGTGATGGCCCCGGACCTTCCGTTGACGGAGCCTCTCGCGCCGTTGGCCCTGGCCCAGCTGGTGCGGGCGTCGGCCCAACGGGCGCTTTCTCAGGCGCACCGCCGCTATCGTCAGGGGGATCCTGATCGGTGTTTTGGCGCAGCGTGATTTGGATCCGGTCCGAGGGCCTACGGTAACCTTGCTCATTCCAAATATCCTCTCCCGCGATGCTTTTCCTGATGCCGATGGGGTTCACGTCGTTCCAATAAGACAAGACAAGCTCGCGGAGTTTCGCCCGTGAGAAAACCTCCTGGAAGGATTGCTCCGAGTCAGCCACGGTGGCGAAATCTGAGCACTCGCCGGCGTCAGACGGTCCGGATACAAATACGTGTGAGTATCCTCGCATGTAGATTCCACATTGGCCGGCACGCACGGCAGTGCGCCAAGCGGCCAGATTGATCGGAGAGTTTGCTGGAAACTGTATTCCGCTTAGGATCAGGTCCGAAAAACGGGAAAGCCAGAGATCGCGATCCAAACGTTTGGGGTCGCCAAAGATAGCGTCGTCGATTCGGCGCACCGTGTCACGTAGTTGCTTTTGTGATTCTTTACGTTTTGCCGCGAGGTTTGCGGCCTGGATATATTTTGATTCCGAGATGATGACGGCCAGGTGAAGCTTTCCGTCGGCGGTTTGTTCCGGTGAAAGCGCCAGAACGTCGGCGATCTGTTCCTCACGCTGGCCGAGCCATTCGGCGTAATCGTCAAGGAAGTACCAACCAAAACGCCGGCCGGTCCCGAGTTCGTGGCGTACAATATGTCTGCTAAGAACCACGCCCATCAGTTCACTTGCGTTTCGGCCGCGTTTGGCCGCACGCAGAACAATATCGCCGGATATCTCATTTGCGTCGCTAATAAATTTCTCGGCAATGTCCCGGCAGGCGTCCTCGCCGATCTCGAGATTTAAGTCCTTGACCCGCCCCAGCACCATAGAGCGCAAGAGACCAAGGGGTGCCGTCGACGAAATTATTACGTTCCGGCCCTCCGTCGCGTCCTGTTTGCAGCGGATGACTTTAACGCTTTGGTTTAGGAGTTGTCGGCGGTCGAGAAGTTCATCGTAATTTACTACCCAGTTTCCCAGGTGGTGAATCTCCTGGAAGATGCTTTGGGTTGTCGGATCATGGAAATCCAGCTTTCTCGCGGGAAGGAGGCGTGTGCGCTCGTTCCCGTCCCAGTCGCCTTTGATGAAAGTTGTGAGCGCACCAATGAACTGCCACCCCTCCCGCGTCTGTACCGGGCAGCATAGGTAGGCGACTGATTTCATGTCGTCCGTTGCGGAGGGCCGTCGCCGTGACCATCGCGCTGGTATGAATGCGTCGGAAGGAACGGGGACGCAATCTTCGCTGTACCAGTCTAAGCTCGCGTGCCGGGCAATTACGTCTTGAAGGAATACAATATCGGCTGGGGGGCCGTCCTTGGGATTTGGCACCGGTGCCTGATCGGCCATGATTCCAATCCGAAGCCGCGCCATAAAATCTTTTGCGGCCTCACTGGAAATGAAGGAATCGTTGTCTGCATCCGAGGACTCGATAATTTTCTCGTATAGTTCGCGAAGCTTTGCTCCGTCCCGGTGGCGCAACACGATGTGGCACCGGATGTCCTCCTCGTCCTCGTGGAATTGGTTGATCTTCTCCACCAAGGCGTAGGGGAGCCGGGCGGAATCGCAATTGTAAAGGACGACCGAAAGATTGGCACGTTCGTGCGGGTAGAGCGCCAGGTAGCGTTTTGTCAGCCCTAGCAGGAGTTCAGAGGTTTCCGAAGGATTTTCGTTGGTGTCGTCAAAGCCATCATTACTGATTACCGGAGCCTCGTGGAGGCTGTAGTCGAGAAAGTGGTCTGTCATGGAAAGTATCTCTGGCTTTTTTTCCTGCCACCCCAAGGCAAGCTCCGGGTAATAGGGGTGCAACAGTTCGGATTTCAGTTCCTTGAAAAATAGAGGCGCGTCGCCAAAGAACACCTCTTCGGCGGTGAGTAAGTGGCGCACGAGTGCGGCGATCTGTCTCGCTTTGATAGCCATGGCTTCAAGCCGCAGGGGATGCCACGGCGCTACGACTGCTGTTGGCCGCCCACCGTCAACTGCCACGGTTCCGATCTCCAGGAGCGGGCGGAGAAGGCTGTCGCGATTACGATCCCCTTTCGCGTCGCCGGAGATAGCTTGAAGCAAGTCCCCATAATCCACAGCTTGCCTTAGCATCACGCTGCAGCCGAGGCCCTCCTGCACAAAGCCGGAAATTGCCTCCTGGTAGCTCTGCTGAAATTTGTGGAAGAGTTCTAGCACCTTCGCGCCGATCGACTCGGAGAGCAGGCCCCGGGATTGGGCTTCCGAGATGTTAGCGGGCCATATCTTTGATATATCGTGTTGCGTGTTATACGTGGCCACGAGAGAGCCTCTGTCTCGCCCATATGCAGGATACAAGGTACGAATATTCCTGAGGTCCAGAGATTGATAACGCCCCTTGTTGCTGACCGGCTCACGGCTAACCCGGCATTTGCGTAGCGGCTGCTGTTGCAGGCGATTCCAATCAGAGGAGAACTCGCTTGCCACCCCGTTAGGATCGAACTTCCATACGATTTGCTTGAAGCTGGTCTCTGGCGTTCCAGCGCTGGTTTCAATCTCAAGCTCCACAGTGAACTTGAGTTGCAGCGCCGGCTTGGCAAGTGATATATTCACGAATGGCTTTGAGCCCTCACGCCATTGCGTGCTCAGATCGGCAAAATTCATCAGATCGCCGACGTCCCAAGACACCCTATTACCGAAGAGCGCCCGCAGGCCGCCGTAGCGAAGGGCGAAATAAAGACCGGCGTCCTCGTTGAGCTCCTTCAGATCTTTTCTCGTGCGCCGATCACTGCTAATTCGGAGCCGTCGCTTCGAGGAGGAAAGGTCGTTGTCAAATAACTGCTGAAAGGAAAGCGTCAAGCCCACAAGGAAATCTTCTACCTCGATAGGGCTGCCGTAGATGAACCGATCCCATTTCGTTTTTAGGGATGTTTCCTCTTTTAACTCACCTCGGTGCGCGCGGTAAAAATCCTCGTCTTCGTCGTGTGCTCCCCCACCACGGCAGTCGCACAATCGTACGAGATAGCCGCGGTCCTCTTCGGTGAGCAGCGAAGGATCGCGATCGTCGTAAAATTGCGTTGTGGCTTTCCCGATGTTGAATTGCTCGCGCTTCAGACCGTCGAATAACGGCTTGACCGACTCCCATTCACACTGCGCAAGCGCAGCGGCCTGTGTGTTCCAGCCGCTATTTGCGGCGATGAATGCATTTATTGTGGGGTGGAGGTTATCAGGAATTGAGCCTCGGACCTTTTCGAACGCGGACGCCATCTCTTCCCCTAACAGCAGCACCTGCGAAGGTGTTTGCTTGAGGAGGTAACACGCCCGCCTCTTAATCGCTTGAGCATACAGTGCCTTCCATTTCGATGTATGGCCGGCCGTTTTGTCGTTGAGCGCTCGGAAGAAGCCTGTGTCGCGCGGGATGCGAAGGGCCGGCAAGGCGGCACCCATAGCCGATAATATCGGATCGCCTTCCTCTACCGCTTTTCGAGTTTGCAGGAGATATTCGGCAAACCGGTCAACCGCAGTAGATTGTAATTCAAGCAAGGCTTGCAGGGCCTTTACCCACCAGTGCTTGTGCTGATCGCTAATCGGCAACCCCTCTGCGGCGAGGCCCACCCAAAGTTCGGGATGCGCCTGAAGCTGCGCGGCACCGATCTGAACCAATTCCTTGAGAGATTGCTCCTCGTCATCACCCGTGTTAGCCAAAAGCAGTAGA
>JAJZGH010000065.1:19668-19980 GCA_021798635.1 Planctomycetota bacterium
AAACGGATCGGTAATTTAATGTCGATGAGTTTTGCCAAGCTGGCATCGGCTAGGATCGCCCTGGCGATCGCGGCAGTTTGATCCGCGGTGAGACAGTCTACCAGGTACCGCGCCACGCCTGCGGAATCGTCGTCGCTCAGCCGGTCGCGAAGGTAACCCGCCGCAACCTTTCCGATTAGTTCGTCATTGGTCATTGAGCCTCCGAGCTGTATGGATTTACAACATAGGCACATCCATCCGACAGCCGGCGCAGGAGCCCGATGCTTCCGAGCCGTTGCTCAAGCCGTAGCGAATTAGCCTGGAATGAGATCG
>JAJZGH010000322.1 GCA_021798635.1 Planctomycetota bacterium
CACCATCAGAAAGGGTTGGAATACGCCTTTGGTTTTCCTTACGAATCCATAAACTGGAACGTCCTGCCCCGGTTGTGGCTCAAAATAAATTACTTCCCCATTGACACCGGCACGGCGGAGGCGGATTACACGATCCTGCATGGGCTGGCGGCGTACACAGAATTCGAAAGTGATTCCTGGGCGTTTCATGTCAGTAGCTATCAATCAAATCAGCGCTTGTTTTTCACACAGTGCCGGGTACAGGCGGGCGTCAAACTCTTTACGCTGCATCGGCATGTAAATGTTAATCTCGGCGCAGGGTACGCTTTCAATCAGGCCTTCAGCCAGGGATTTGATGCCCGCGACGAACAGGCGGTAGCCCAAATTGCCAACGCCGCGTATGTCATGCTTAGTCTTAATGCGGCATTCTAAGCCGCATGCGATCCATCGCCTCCATGCTTTGGAAATAACAACACAATCGTAAACCATCCGCCGACGGAGGATTCAACGATCACCCTGCCGCCGATTTGCCGCATGACATTCTGCACAATGGATAATCCCAAGCCGCTGTGCCGCCCCTGATCCGTGCGGGAATCATCACCACGCCAGAACCGTTCAAATATCTGCTGCGACTGCTGCACGGAAATCGCGCTGCCGGTGTTAGCCACCGTTAATATCACTTCCTCGGCGGCGTTTTCCAGCCCCACGCGAATCGTGCCTCCGTAATTGACGTAACTGATCGCATTGTCCAGTACATTGCGGACCACCAGCAGCACCAACTCCGGAGGGGCCTTTACCACGGCCGGAGAAACACCACGATCATCCAACGTCACCGCTCGCGAAATAATGCTTTCCTGACAACTCTGCAAGTGCTGCTGGATCATCTGGTCCAGCGGGCAGTTTTCCGACACCTGCGCCCAAGCCCCCGCTTCCAACCGGGCCAGCGTCAGTAAATTGTGCACCATCTCCTGCATCTGGATGCTGATATCCAGAGATTGGCGTAACGTCCGCTGATACTCGTCGCTGCTGCGCAATCGCGTTAAAGCCAGTTCCGCGCCGGTGCGCAGACCAGCCAGAGGCGTGCGCAGCTCATGGGCCATATCCGCGGTAAGTGCTTTTTCCCGGATGACCGCCTCTTCCACGCGCTCCAGCAGCTTATTAAGACGATCCACAATGGGAATCAGTTCGCGCGGAACATGGTGCGTGCTGATGCGATCCTTCAGGCGCGTGGCACCAACGCCCGCGATTTGCTCGGCAATGGTATTCACCGGCCGAAAGCCCCGGTTTACAAGCCATGCAATGAGAGCCGCCGAAAATAACGTGGCCAGCGAGCAGGAAATCGTCAGTGACCAGGCAATGCTGGAAAGGGCATCGTCCAGATCACCCGTGGGGCGGGCCACCGCGAGAATATAATCTTGTCCCGCATGTTCCGCTTCTGCCGCTTCGGTCGAACGGTTGTTATGAGAATGGCCGGCGTGAGGATGGCCATCATGGTGATGATCGTGGTCATGTTCATCACTGTTTCCCTCGCGAAAGCGGATGGCCAGTTCTCTACCATCATGATCATTCGGCAAATCAACACCCGCAAACCTGACGGCATGGCGTGCGGGCGTGAGGAATTTCAAATTGCGTTTGCCCAGCGCGGGCGGATGAAGCACCGATTTCCCACGCGGCGTCCAAATCTGAAAATAGCGCGGCACGCCATGGGCATGACCATCCGTGACGGGCGTAAAGTCGGAACTGATATGGAATCCGCGGTGGGGGTCCCAATCCAGTGTGGCCACCAGCAGGGTGGCGCGGGCGGTAAGGGAGGCGTTGAACTGCGATTCCAGTGCATGTTGCAGGGTCAGATACAAACTCCCACCCAGCACCGCCAGCATCACGGCGATGGCCGCGCCACAGGAGAGCATTAACTGTAATCGGATAGATCGCATCACTCCCCCGGCCCCAGCATATAGCCCTGTCCGCGCCGCGTGTGAATCAGGCGGTCCGGCGAATCGGCGTCAATTTTCTTTCGCAGCAGACTTACAAATACATCCACCACATTGCTTTCCGGCGGTGCCTCATCACAATGCACATGCTCCCATATTTCACTGCGTGAGACAATTTCCCCCTGTCGCATGGCCAGATATTCCAGTATGGCATATTCCCGGGCGCTTAATTCAATTTCCACCCCGGCCCGAAAAACCCGCCGGGCGTTGAGGTCTATCGCCAGGGTTCCGATGGTCAGGCGTGATGACGCAACGTTATAGCGCCGCCGCGTCAACGCTCGAACCCGGGCCAGCATTTCCTCCAGCGCAAACGGCTTGGTGAGGTAATCATCGGCTCCCGCGTCCAGCCCTTTTACCCGGTCATCAACAGTATCCCGCGCCGTCAGAACCAGCACCGCAGGCCGGGCTTTCATGCTTCCCATGGCCTTGAGCACCTGAAAGCCATCCACGCCCGGCATCATCAGGTCCAGAATAACCACATCAACATGGCCGCTCTGCAAATGCCATAACGCCAACCGCCCGTCGCCGGCTTCGTTAACCACATACGTCTGTTCGCGCAGAGCCTGTGCGATGGATTCCCGCAGCGTCTTAAAATCTTCAACTACCAATACCCGCATGAACGCACCTGCCAATTCCATCCGAGACGCCGGCCCTGCAGGGCCTGAACCGGAAAAACAGTATATAGGATGAAGCAGGCCAACCTCCAAAACCGATGTTCCCTCGCCCACATAGCCGCCGGCTCTGCCGGTGGTGGCACTTGAGAGCGTAGCCCACACCGGGAATTATTTGGCTGCGGCACCCGAAATTAAAAACAGCAGGACCAGCTCATAGCGCCACGAGCCGGCCCTGCTCAGGGAGGAGGATGCTTTCATCTCCGACGGTCAGTGGTTGTCGCCGTGATCGCCATGATCGTGATCTCCGTGATCCCCATGATCCTTATCCGCGTGGCCATGATCCCCATGGTCACCATGATCATCGTGATCCGCATGATCGCCATCTTCATGGTCGCCGTGATCTTCTTTCTTGAGTTTTATTTTCAGCAACGTGCCGTCCGGCAGCACTTTGAGCTTGTACGCGTGTTCGCCGATTTTTACTTTCGCTTTGTAATAGGCACTTCCGGCATCGGAATAATGTTCCTCAATATCGGAAACCTTGCCGCTGCCCATTTCCTGTTTGACGGTTGCCGCAACCGCGGCGGGGAGTTCGGCCATCGTAAGTTCCATGTTGCTTAAATGTTTTTTCAACAGCGTGCCATCCATGGCAATTTTAATTTCGTAAGGCATTTTGCTGATGACCACATCGGCTTCGTACGTGGCTCGGTGATCCCCGACGGCCATATCAATTTCACCAACCTGCCCGCCGGCGACTTCTTGCTTCAGCGTCTTGGCCACCGCAGTGGGCAATTGGGCCATGGTCACCTTGCATTTCCCATGGTCCGACCCATCGGCCCGCACGGGCAGGCTCCTTGCTGCTAAACCCAACCCGACAACCCCGATAATGAGACATGCTTTGCGATTCATAACCGCACTCCTGAAAAACACGCAGATCGAACCGTTCAACCTGCATGGATTCACATTAACATCCCTCCATGAAAGGAACGTGAAGCGCTGCATCAGCCAATATTTTTATCCGGCGGTGCCTGGAAAACGGGGTCCCAAATAACCGCCCAAATCGCGACGTTCCATCCCTCACATAGCCGCCGGCTTTGCCGGTGGTGGAATACACGATAAAAGAATCTCTGGCAGGCTCTTGGCGCGACGGTAAAACATGTTGTGATTTCCGCCTGATTTAGCGTTATTTCGGTGCTGGTACGGAAAAATGGCCGCGCCCGTGCGGGGCGGTCTTTCTCGTGCCAAGCAGGGGGGCTGCATTATTGTGGAGTCGAAAAAGACGCGCCGCTCCATGGTGGAACGGCGCGTCTTAAAACAGGGTGTAACTGGTTAATCATTCCTGCTTAAATTCCCGATGGACGATTCCCTTGTGTGGGATTAAAGGACCCGCGATTGCCCGAAACACGTCCGGAGTCACGCATACCTTGCTGCGTTCCCGGACCGGAGGTTTGCCTTTCTATGAATGGTTCTTTTTCCGCGGCCTCTTCGCGTTCGTCAACGTTACCTTTTTGCTGGTCGCCATGACTTTGCGGGCCACTGTGATGCCCCTGGTTACCCGGACTGGTTTTTTTCTCTGGCACGAGATCACCTCATATAAAAATTACCCGCAGTCATCACCGTTGGGAACGTCCCAAGCCGGACCGGGGTGCGACTTTGTTGCCGTAGTCCCACCGGCACGTCTTTTTTCGGCGGTCACCGCGCTAACAAGTTGATATGCAATGACCATGCCAGCGCAAGTTTTTATTGGGACGTGGGCTATCCGCGATTCAACGCCATCGGAGCATTCAGGCGGTGCAAGGTGTCCGGCCAAGATGTCCACCGCGCGCCATTTTTTTTCCGGATTGGCACCGACTTTTGCGGCCGCCCGCGGGCGTGGTGCCGGTACGCCGCCCGACCGCGCGGAAGAGCACTACGCCGAGCCCGGGCGGAACCATACCAGTTCGGGCGAGCGCTGCTCGGAAAGTTTGCGCTGCAGCGTCCGCACGCCGATACCGATGGCATGGGCGGCTTGTGTTCGGTTGTTGGTTCCCGTTCACGGGCCTGACAAAATTTCCGGGCAAGCGGCAAAATCGACGGCGTAAATACCGGCGCTAAAAGCATGGTTCCTCCCGGAAACTCGCACACCAGTGTCCCGCCCGGATTTATTGCCACG
>JAJZGH010000066.1 GCA_021798635.1 Planctomycetota bacterium
CCTCGCCGACGTATTACAACAACGGCCTCTACTATGTCGATACGGCGGCGGCGGCTCCTTACAAGTATCCGATCCTGACCTCCTCGGCAGGCCCAGGTGAATCCTTTCAAGCAGCATTGTACCTGGACTTTGCCTACGATCCGCGGGTTGCGGCGACCTTCGCCAACGCAGATTTCTTAAATCCGGTCCTGGCACCGGCTATCGCAAATGGTACGGGAGCTGCCGGCGATGTCGCGCCCACCATCCTTTCCATGATCACACTCACGGCTCGCAATCAGACCGCTTCCGCAGCCGCCGGCGCATTACCCAACGGCATTCATGATCTGGTACGAATGGCTGGTAAGGTCAATATCAACACCGCCGGCCAGGCCGTGCTGTTCTCGGCCTTTTCCGACGACGCGGGTTTGTCGAATATAAATATAGTTGCGCCTGTTGGCGTGGAATCTCAACGCATTGCGGATATATCGCAGCTTGTAGCTGACACAATCGCCTTTCGGGATCGGGCACCTGCCGGAACCGTTATTCCCACTTTGACATTCGGCACCGCCGATAACCCGATGATTGATACCAGCGATTTCAAATCGCCCGGTTATCCAATGCCCGCAGGCACCACCTATACGGCCGGGGGCGGATTTCGCTCTCTTGGAGATTTGCTTTTAGCGTTTATGCCATCGGAAAACCTGGCGGCCCTGACCACGCTGCAGCAGCGCGATGCCGTTTGGGCCGATGTGGCCAATTTTATTACCGTGCGTAGCGACACCTTTGCCGTTTACGGCTATCTTCAGGCGTTGCGCCTGAATACTGCTTACACTAGCGGCGGCGGGATCTATGCTCCAACGGACTGGTATAACGCGACCCAGGGCACAGCCATTGGTGCCGTTGCAACACGGGATTCAGTCTCGTCAGACCCAATTAATCCAAACGCTGAATTTATTCTTGAAGGTGCACGACGCTTTGAAGCAATTATAGATCGGTCCTATTGCAACCGCGGCACTACCGTGCAGCCCCATATCGTGGCACTTAAACTCCTGCCGCAATAACTCCGACACGCTCCGACACGCTCTGCGTTTCGCGATTTCCTTAATTTGCAACTTGTCCGCGCCTTGAACTTGAACCACCCCAGCGGCTGCCGCGTGTTCCAGAGTATCCCATCAGGGTTTTTGCGACCGGGCCGGGCTGTTCGGATATTCTTCAATGGTGACATCTTTGTATTGATCAAACAACTTTTCGTTGTGCATTTGAAAGGCGATGGGGCCGACTCGTCCCGCTGCCTTATTTTTAAATTTTGCCACCTCTACCGGCTTGCTGTTAATAGGCTGGGCAACGTACACACGGGCCGTGCCGGCGGCAGCGTTTACACGAACGTCAACGCGATACCATTTATGGCTGTTGAATTTTCTGTGGCGCAGTTTATGAAACTCGCCCCGGCCGCTGTTGTTATGGCCTTTGCGATAATCCCAGTGGTCGCCCGTGGGTATCTGAAATTGAATACCGGCCAGCGCATCCAGAGGCTTTTTACCCGGCTTGGGCCGCGTGCAGAAAATCAGAAAGCAGGCCGCGTGGTTACCGGATATCTGCCGCGCTACAAACGTAAGCCGATAGTGGCTGTAATTCTTCGCGGAGTAGATCATCCCGCGGCCCACGCCCAGGCTGGTCATGGCTCCATTCTTAACAATCCATGAATGCGCGGGTACCTGGGTCCAACCCGAGAGATCTTTCCCATTAAATATCACACTTGGATGTGAGGGAGGCACGGCGTTGGCCGCTTGGTCAGACCGTGCAACGTACACACCGGCGACAAGACACAGAATCAGCAAGCCGATGCCGGCCTGCTTCACGGGCTGAATCATCCGCGCGATCCAATACATAAGTAGTTCCTCTCGCTATTACTAATACCTGCCGGACTACGGCAATGAATCGCATTCTATAATCCGACCCAAATATGTCAATATCAGTATTAGAAAATGCGATTGTCGTAAACAAAGGTGTCAGGTACCTTTTATTTGCGCACCGACTACAATTATGTAGGAGGAATAGATGCAGACAGTTGGTGCTAGAGCAATTTCGGAATATCCGTGGTTTATTCGGCTTTTTTTTCGGAAGCAGAAAAAGAAGTATGGCAGGGTACTGGATCCGGGATTGCTGTGGGGGCGGTCGCCCTGGGTCTTTGCGACTGTGGCAATGTTGTATGGTGCATTGGATCGGCGGAAATCGCCGTTGCCGCCCGCGCTGCGATCCTTGGTGACTGTGCTGGTATCGCAGATTAACCACTGTGCTTTTTGCGTCGATATTAATTCCGCGACTCTGGCCAAGCGTGGCGTGGCGATGGATAAAATTGATGCTTTGCAAGATTGGCGAAACAGTCCGCTTTTTACACCGGAAGAGCTTCTGGCCTTGGAATATTCCGAAGCCATGACGCTAAATATGGTAGATAACGCATTGCGAGCGCGGTTGAAACAACAATGGCCCGATGACACGATTGTGGAAATTACAGGGCTTATTGCGTTTCAGAATCTGTCCTCTAAATTCAACTCCGCGCTGGATATACCGTCGCAGGGATTCTGTAAACTGCCGGGATGAATCCATGACCCGGCTCTCTATCGCAAGCGGTTTCCCAGGCACAACGGACGGCGGCTGGTGTATACTCTCAAAATGAACGCGCTGCGGGAAATTGATGGTTTTGTACAGGCACTCCATACGCCGCCGGGACGGGCCTTGGAGAAACTGGGTGAACTTTACGCACAGCTCGACTGCGATATTGCAATCCGTCAGCCGATTTGCACTACCAGCGGACGCTGCTGCAAATTTGAAATATGGGGGCATAGGCTCTATGTCAGTACACTGGAATTGGCCAACTTCCTGCAGGTCACGCGGGGGGAACAACCCGGCCGGCCAGGCACTGATTCAGTTGCTGCCATAACTTTTCCGCTGCCGCTTTATCAGGAAGACGGTACGTTAAATCCCGGCTGCCCGTGGCAAATTGACGGCTTATGCACAGCGCGGGCCGCCCGACCCCTGGGTTGCCGCATTTACTTCTGTGACACGACAGCCGAATCCTGGCAACAGGAACGCTATGAATACTACCATGAGAAAATTACTGCTCTGCACGCTGCATTTAACATTCCCTACCGTTATATGGAGTGGCGGCAGGCTCTGACACTGCTGGAAAATGTATTGAAATAATTGGGCGATGGGTGCCTCGCAATGACGCCGCACCACCGGCAGAGCCGGCGGCTTTATGAAGGATGGTCTCGGCCGCGGAGGATTATGTTGCTGAACATGCGGAAAACACTTGCTTTCCCCTGATCCACACGCGTTGCGGTAAAGGTGCTTGGCGCACCAGGTAATCGCAAACCGCAGCGCATGATGTGAGCATTTCGTTCGCAACGGGCAACGCAAGAATGTTTGCGGCATACCCGGGTGCCAGCCGACCGATCTGCGAACCCAAGCCCAGGGCGGCCGCGGGATGAGTAGTAATCATACGCCATAGGATTTGAGGATTGATTGACGGATCATTCCGATGCAGAAATTTCGCTTCGCGCAAAAGAGATAAATCCGGATTACTGGCCAATGAATCCGTGGCCAGGCATACGCGGATGCCGCGCTGCTGCATGGCCTGCCACGGATGCGGTGCCACGGCATCATGACCGAAATAATGCCGCGTGCGCGGGCAATACGCCACCGCCGCACCGCTGTCGGCCAGAATACTTAGCTCGGTATCATCCGCGTAATTCACATGCGCCAATATGACCGGAACGCCGGCATTGAACAGTCCGTAATGCTGGGCCCAGCGGATCGGCCCAGCGGAAAATGCGGGTACCAGATCATCCAGCAAATCCATGTGTCGCATCAGCATCCAACTTTTACCCAACGGGCCGGAGAAATCTTTTAAGAAATCGCGTTCCTCACGCAGTTCCGCCAGATGCATGGATAGCGGCATGCGATATTTCCCGGCGATAGCGACGATCTTTTCCAGGGCCGGCCCCTCCACTGAATATGGTGCGTGCGGCGACAGACCGATGGATATACGGCCATCGGATTCCTGCGGTTCCATCGCTGCGGCCAGCCGGGCGTCAAGATAAGCTCGTGACCGTCCCAGTGCAGTGAGTTCTCCAAAACTGACCACTCCCAGCGGAGACTTACTTTGCAGGGCGGGGCGCACAATATGATGCTGGCGGGTAATATCGCCTACCGTGGTGACGCCGAACTGGATACTTTCCTGTGCACCAGCCAGAGCGGATTGAGAAAATACTTCCTCAGCGTCGGCGGCGGACGGATAGGCTGCAATGAGTTGCAACACCCAGGCCGGAAAATCAGCCGGGCCGGGAATTTTACCGGCGAGAAAACTCAGCTCAAGATGCGTGTGGGCGTTGACCAATCCGGGTGTCAGCACGCAAGACGCGACATGCACTTCCGGAAGGCCGGGAAACTGTGCCAGAATTTTCAACCGCTGATCGCAGGCTTGGATGGCTCCATCAATAACCGCTATCGCGGCATCGGTCATGAGTGTATCGCTGTCAAACAGGGCCGCAGGTGCC
The DNA here is from genome assembly GCA_021798635.1 of Planctomycetota bacterium. The sequence goes on from JAJZGH010000066.1 coordinate 4,539, forward strand.
GAGAGCACAAACGACTGGTTATTCGGTGTGGAAGCAGCCATAAGTACTCCAAGCCGACTCTCCGACGGCTATTGCAGCCGCCCCACCGCCCATTGATACAAGGCGATGATAACCTGATCCTCCCAGCCATTAACGTTACCGCGATAGTGATTGACCATAATGGAGAAAACAAAATGACGGTGCGGCAGAAACATGTATCCGCTGATGGTTGAAGCGCCGGTAACATGGCCGTCCTTGGCGCGAATATAGCGGCGGATTCCCGAACCGCGCAGGCGGTAAATTAATGTTCCGTGTCCAGGCCGGGCCAGGCTGTGAATAAAAACGCTGCCATCGGGTTCCGAGGCAATATGTGCAAGAACGGTGGTAAATGCCGCCGGCGCCACATGATCATGATGAGACAATCCGGAACCATCCACCATGGTGACCCAGTTTCCGGCAACGCCCAGCGTGCCCAAGTAAGCTTTAACAGCTTGATCGCCATTGTGCCAGCTTCCGGGTTGGCCGGTGGCGTCATGGCCCAGGAGCTTGCACAGGCACTCGGCCATTAAATTGATACTGTCGGTATTGGCGCGGTGCAGAATGGCGGTCAGGGGCGTTTCGTAAGTTGCCAATAACTGGGGCTGAACATGGTGGCGGGCCGCAACGACAGACAGGGGTGCTCGTAACACCTGCCCGGAAATGGTAAGGCCTTGATTGATCAATGATTGTCGCAGAACATTGCCGGTATACAGACCAGGATCATGGACTGTCACCTGCATGGGATATTGCCCGGTCTGCCGCACGGTTCCATGCAAATAAAAATGATTGCTGCCTCGGGAGCGCCACAACCATGCGCTTTGTGGGCCGCGCTGGGCGGCAATGGTCACAGGGGTATAGGGTGTATTGGGAGTCAGGGCCACGCCGATGCTGCCGTTGGCATGAACCACCGGCACCCATTGCACGCAATTCATCGCGAAGTTAAGCCCCCCCACCGAGGCTTCATACCAGTCCAGCCGCTGTCCCCCGCCGGGCCAGAAAGGATTGATAAAGTGATGATTAAAAATGTAATCATCAATATATATATTATGGAAGGTATTATTGCCCATCTTCTTGAGATGTTGTGCCCAGTTATCAAAGGCCGTTGTAACTTTCCAGCCGACCTGCTGACACAGCACCGGATCACCCAGGGCCGGATCACCACCGCCGACAATCACAAGATTATCTCCCACGCGGTACAGCCGGGTTTGCAGTGTACCGCGCGCTCCAAGGTGATCAAAAGCATCCGAGGTTGTCAGCAATTTTCCGCAACTTCCGGGCATCAGCGGTAAGTCGGGGTGGTAACCATAGACCGTAACGGCCCGCCCGTGGCGCAATTCCGCCAGATTTATGGCGACCTGCCCGCCGCGCAGTTGGGGATTGGTCAACAGCACGGCGATGCGCCCGGCAAGCGTTTGCCCTGCAGCGACCGCCGACAATGCCGACAGCGTGGCGGCTAAAATCATGGAATAAAAAATCGTGTCAGGAAAAAATCGTTTTCGGTACATCCATGCAACCTTGAAAAACATCCTTACCCCATGGTCCGTCGCAATTCGCGGTGCTGACCATGCTTATTGATCGACCTTGAGCACGTAACCCAAGGTGGCAATTTCTATACGCCGGCCGCACTGTCTTAGTGCGATACCGGCGTTCCCAGCAACCGACCGACTTCATCGAGCTTCTTTTTCATGGTTTCCGCCGTATTGGCTTCCAGATTCAAACGTAATAGCGGCTCGGTATTGCTCTTACGGACGTTGAACCACCAGGTGTCGTATTCCACGGTAATGCCATCCAGATAATCAATGGATGCGTCCTTATAGGTTTGGGCCAGCCGGGTGATGGCCGCGTCTTTATCGGAAACTTCATAATTTATTTCGCCGCTGCTGTGCCAGCGCAGCAAAGGCTTAAGCACATGGCTTACGGGCGTGTCGTAACGTGAAAGCACAGAAAGCATACAGGCAAAAGCGATCGCGCCGCTGTCGCAGTTAAAGTTATCCCGGAAATAAAAGTGCCCGGACAACTCGCCGCCGAAAACGCCCTTGCTGTCAGCCAGCGATTTTTTCATAAACGCATGACCCACGCGTTCGCGCCGGGGTATGCCGCCGGCATTTTGAATTTCCTCTTTTACCACCCGGCTGGAGCGCAGGTCATACACCACCGCCGCACCCGGATTGGCTTTCAGGAAATCTTTGGCCAGGAGGGCCGTGGCGATATCGCAGCGGATGATGCGGGCCTGTTCATCTACAAATATGCACCGGTCGGCATCACCGTCAAAGCATACCCCCAGATCAGCGGCATTGGAAAGCACGGATTCCTGCAATTGCCGCAAATTGGCATCCACCAGAGGGTTCGGATCATGTTTGAAAGAGCCGGTAATTTCCATATTGATGGGAATGATGTTGAGATTGGGTTGATCCATGAAAATGTCGCGGATAAATTTTCCCGCCATGCCGTTGCCGGCATCCACCACCACCTTCAGCGGACGCGCCAGTTTCAGAAAATGCAAAACATGTCCTTTGTAGGGAAGTTTCAAATCCATGTGTTCCACAGCGCCAAACTGCGCGGGGGGATTTTTTCGCATCGAAAATACCAGTCGCTTAATTTCCTGGAGGCCGGTATTTTCACCAACCGGCCGCGCATGAACACCGCTGATTTTAAAGCCGTTGTACTGCGCGGGGTTATGCGAGGCTGTGGTTTGAATTCCGCCACAGCAGCCCAGGTGATTAATGGCAAAATAAATTTCCGGCGTGTCAATCATTCCAATATCAATACACCCCGTGCCGGTGGACCGGATGCCTTCAATCAGCGCCTGGCTAAGCGACGGACTGCTAAGCCGCATATCCCGCCCGACAATGACCATATTTTTGCGGGGATCCGCCTTGTCCAATCCGGTGAGGTTCATCCGCATGAACTGGGCGCATGCGTAACCGATTTTCCAGGCCATTTCTTCATTGAGTTGATCCGGGTAGATTCCCCGCACATCATAAGCCTTAAAAACTTTTTCATTCATGTACATTCCTCATGGATTCTGGTTTATTTAATTTCTGTTCTGGACGATTCATGCGCCGATTCCGCGTATGATCCATTGCATTTCAAACCGCCGGAGTTTTAATCGGCACCGCATTCCAGCAACTGCGGCCCAGCGAGCCAATCCCTCCACCCTGCGGCTCGGTGGATATGGTATCGCAGAGTGAACGCTTATTCCATGGCGCAGGGTGACATTCACCGATCCGCTGTGGTATAGTCCTTTTGTTCTCGCAATCCAGGATAAGGAATAAATCCATGACCACAGCGCGCTTTGACGCAGGTTTGGCCAAATTAAGAGAAATTCACGGGCAATATGGCCCGGCAGTCTTGGACCGGCTGGATGATGTAGCTCCGGACCTTAAACGATGGGTCATTGAATTTGCCTTTGGAGAAATTTACAGCAGGCCGCAACTGGACATCAAATCACGGCAAATCGCAACCCTGGCAGCTTTGGTGTGCCTGCACCACAGCGGCCTGGAAATAAAAGCGCATATCCGGGGAGCACTCAACGCCGGATGCACGCGAGAGCACGTGGTTGAAGTGGTGCTGCAAATGGCCATATATGCCGGCTTCCCCGCAGCAATCTCCGCGATGGACAGCGTGCGGGAAACATTTGCGGAACTGGATGCAGGCGTAGAAAAGCCGCAGTAGCAGCGTCTGGCCGCTCGTACACTGTTGATGATTTTTATGCCAACGACTTGGCCTGGCGCTATTCGCGCTAGGGCTACATGACGCTGCGTTGGACGGCCCTGCATCAGCGAATGAGGCCGCCGGGCGGGGAAGCGAGGCAGGGGAGCCAGAATCAAACGGAAGTTAGCGTGGAGATCTTCCCGGGCTTGAAACTCGGCTGCTGCGTCTGAGTGACTACCAATGCATTATGAGCGTCCTCCACACCAACAAGTGTCCCATTTCATCTAAATAACCCGGAATAAATCAAAGCTGCACCGCTTTTTGGCCGCCGGTGCAACGATCAGTCACCAGGCCAAGTGGCCGTGTTAGCCCTTAAATCTTGGCAGCAAGGAATAGTGGGTGTGGTTCGAATCAGATTTTATCGGTTAGTGCTTTTTTGAACCACCACATGGGTAACAAGAGGAAGAATATCCCGGCATGTGTTTGCGCCAGACGGCAAGGTGCACCACATCTTCCGCGTCATCCATACGGACGTTTTGAAAGATGTATAGCACAAAAGTATCGATTTTACTTGTTAAATTTGACTTCCCTCGGCGAACGATCAAAATGAATATCAGAGGTTGTACAACCCCTTTCGACATGGCCTCAGGCCGCTTCGTTTGATGTCTTGGTTCTCGGGGCACGCGAAGATCCGATTTGAGGAGATTTTTATGCGTTGGTTAAACGATGCCTGAAATAGCCGCAAAATTCGACCTTTGGGGCGCGGCGATTTGGCCGACAATGTGATGGGTTCGTTAGCCCAATCAAACCCTGCTATGCCCCAAAGAATTTAGAGCGGTGCTTGACAGCACCGAACCGAGTTAACACGAATTTGGGCGGCGATTACGTGATGCCGCCTCCGATTTCTGTCCGGTCGACAGAAGGTCAATTTTCTCCCATTGGGAGATAGGAGTTTATTATGTTCCCCTCTAAAGCATCATTGTCGTGGCTTGCATCCGCGGGTGCGGCCACCATCATAGCCGGGGTCCCGTCTCTGGTCAGCGCGACAACAACCGCGGCACCGTCACCAGTTCATGAATGGGTTTTTACAACCGCTGCGAACGGTGCAACTTCGATCGCGGATACCGGCTCGGCTGGGGCGGCAGGTTACGCGGGAACAGTCTCGAACGCCAATGTCATCAATGCTGGCAGTTCCGGCGGTTATCTTGCATCCACGAACGTATCCGGCTCGGGAATGTATATACCCAGCTCGGTACTGTCCGGACTGGGGGCGAGTTATACCATTGAGGATTATGTCTCTATTTCGCCGCTGAACGGCAAATCCGGCAATGGCTACGATGCGTTGTGGGGATGGGGCAACAGTGCCACAGCGCAGGAAAACGTCTATTCCAGTTTCGGTAATAATTATCACGGCGGCGTCATTCAACAGGACACGCTGACTCCGGCCGCGCCTACCCTTGCCGCCACACTGGGTGGGAACAATTACCCCTTGGGTCCCATTGACCTGATTGCCGCAACCTACGATGGCACAAACCTTGATTTCTATGTCAATGGCACCTTGGCGGGCACCACCAAGCAGACGGGCTTTTCCATGAATGATGTCGCTGCTGCTATTGGTTCCGGCGCAGGCAGCGGTATCGGATTCGATCCATTTTCCGCCGATGGTGGAACATTAGGCAATACCTATGATTTTCGTATTTATAATTCGACATTATCGCAGTCTCAGATTCAGGAAAATTTCGCGTCAGGGCCAAGCGGATACGTGGCACCCTCCGCGCCCACACCCTCTCCCAGCCCGGCCCCGCTGCATGATTGGAGCTTCGGCAACAGTGCCGTCTCAGGGGGAACCGTGCCTGACTCCGGCTCAGCGGCATCGTCGGCTACCAGTGGAACACTTGTGGGCGGTGCAACAGTGACCAATGGCCAACTGATGACCGATAATGTTAAAAATCAGGGTATGTCCATTCCGGTTGCGGCGCTAAGTTCCATCTCCGGGAGTTTCTCCATTGAAGATATCGCGACCAGCACTACTGCCAAACAGGGGTGGAGCACGCTGTTTAACTTAGGGAGCAGCGCCGCGACCGCGATTTATTCCCATCCCCAGCGCCAGGATAATCTCTATATGTCCGGCGAGGTCGGCTACAATCAGCTCAATTACGTCGGCGGCGGTATGCCGGTGGGAACACCCACCATGGAGACCCTGACCTGGAACGCGTCCACGGACACTTTCAGTCTGTTTGTCAATGGTAAGCTGCAGGGTAGCGTCGTACTTTCCGGCACCAACGCCATCAACTTGTCTTCCCTTACCAGCACCGGAACCAATAATGGTATCGGGGGATTTGATCCGTACAATGATCCCTCGTTCATCGGCGGCACAAGCGATTTCCGAATCTATGGTTCGGCTCTAACACCGGGGCAGGTGTTAAGTGACTATCAGAGTCTGGTACCAATTCCCGCACCGGCGACATTGGCAATTCTGGCAGCCGGATGCCTGGGCATGTTGCTGGTCCGGCGAAATCGCGCCCGCACCTGATGAATCAGATTGGCTAAACGGGGGCCGTGTAAGCTTTGCTTACACGGCTCTCTTCTGTACGCCGGCAACTGCTTTACTGAAGTAATTTCCATTCAAAGGAGTTGAAAATGAATCGTTCGAATAAAAGCAGAGGGTTCACCCTTATTGAGCTGTTAGTGGTTATTTCAATTATTGCGCTGCTGATAGCGTTGTTGCTTCCGGCTTTGGCGCGGGCAAAGGCACTGGCCAATCGGATAGTTTGTGCATCAAACCTGCATAATAATTCCGAGGCGCTGATGATCTACGCAGGCTCGAACAAGGGGTTTTACCCCGACCTGATCCGCCCGCAATTCAATGAGCAGCCCGGCCATTGGCTCTGGGATCTGGAATTTGGTACGCGGGATATGCTGGTCAAGAGCGGCACTGCTATGGCAAATTTTTACTGTCCCTCGAACGTCGAGTCTGATCCCGCCGTAGCTTACAACGCATACCCATCCAATCATATACTTCCATTTTGGACACCACCAACTGAAACGGGCGGCAATCCAAACAATCCTGCCAGCAACAAAAACGTTGTTTATGGATCGCTGCTGCATTACAGCGTGACCGGGTATTATTGGTTAATTGAGCGTCCCACCAATGCGGCTTATCCCACATCCCCCGCGCTCCAAAGCGCCCCGAATCCAGCGGGGAACTGGTACCCGTTTCCGTTTTATGGCGAGGTGTTGATCAACAACGCCGTCCGTTGGCAGTACGGCGGCATCGCGCCCCAATACCAGTCGAAAACTCAACCCTCCGGAATTGATGGAGGGGTCGATTCGAGCGACATTCCAATCATTATCGACGCTATTGTGGAGACCAACGGAGATTATGTCAATTCACCTGGTGCCTACGCAGGCGGGGCGTCATCTCATCTTAATCCTTCAACCGGTCTGCCCGACGGAGGCAATAAGGCGTTCATGGACGGGCACGTTTCATGGTTTGAATTTGGGAATCCAGCATTAGTAACGAATCCACGATCCCTCGGAGATTGGCATATCCGGGCCTCCGAGCCAGGCCCTGCAGGCGTCGTGAATTTCCTTTTCTGACATACACTTTTCAGGCATTGGACCAGCCCTCGGTATACCCGGGCAGCGCGGTAATGCAATTTACACCTCCTTTTGGAGCGAGACCGCTCCATAAGGAGTTTTTTCGCGCGATTAGGCGTTTTCCCTGCCTGGCAAAACAGCGGCACCGGATACCAGATGCTCGATGCTCAACTCCCGCTTCCGGCCGCATGAGCGCTGACGATCTAAGCCCCACCAAGCGGACTTCGAAGTTATGCAGTGTGTGAAGCTGTGGATTCGCGCACAACCAGCGCGCAGGCGATTGACAGGGTAATGGCCGGCAGATCGGGCCGTTCCATGCGCTGGCGCAGCACGGTCATGGCCTGAATGGCCATGGCTTCCGGCGACTGCCGCACCGTGGTTAAGGGGACGGCCAGCAGCGCGGCGGTGGACGTATCATCAAAACCGGTGAGTTTGATCTGTTCAGGAATTTTTATGCCCATCTTAAGTAACTGCCGCATCACTTTTGCGGCCGTCATATCATTGACACAGGCAATGGCATCAGGTTGATGTTCCGCCAACATGTGTTCCATGGCTTCGCGGCTGTCACCATCGCCGGAATAAATCTGCATGGTCACTGACGGGTCCAATCGCACGGCGTTTCCCACGCCTTCAAGCCGTGCCTCGGCGGTGGGATGTTCACGGGCGTCGGTTAAAAATACAATCCGGCGGCAACCGCGCTGAATTAAATGCCGGCCGGCGAGAAAGCCACCCAGTTCGTTATCGCTTCCCACCACATCAAATCGGCTGCGATCATGGAGCTTGTGCAGATCGCGATCCAGCAGCACCAGCGGCAGTTTGCGCGCTACACACTGTCCGGCAATCAATTCGTTAATTTCCGCACACTGCGGTTGCACGGGCAGGGGCAGGTACAGCAAACCGCGTATATCATTCTGCCATAGCGGCTCAAGGGCGGCGAGAGCTTCCTGGGTTGAGGTGCGTTCCGATATTTCATGAAATAAAATCTGCCATTCGTGCTTTTGCGCTTCGCGCAGCAACGCCTGATGCACGGTGGAGAAAATACTGCCCGGCTCCAAAGGTGGAAATAGCAGGCCGACGCTGGCAAATTTTGACTGCTTAGGCCCTTCCACATAACTGCCTGAACCGCGCCGCCGCCGCACAACGCCGATGGCCTGCAAGTCCCGCAAGGCCCGAATAATGGTAATGCGCGAAACCTTGAATTGTTCAACCAATTCGGTTTCGGTGGGAAGTTTACCCCCCGATGGATATTCACCCCGCCGAATCGATTTCAGCAGCGCATCATACACCGCTCCATATTTCGGCTGGATCGGGCGCTGCCGCACATTCGCGGGAACCTCCGACGCGGGTTTTTTCGGGTATCGAGGCATAAACAATCCAAAACAGCAGCTCACGCGCTGAGCCGTAAGGCTCTATTGTCATCGGCCCTGCAGGATAATCAAGCGCGTGACGCCCGGGAAGTGCAGCAGGCCTTTTTGAAGGGAAGAGTTGATTTTCTTTTTTTTCGATGAGTGTATAATTTAATTGAAGTAAAATTCAAGGAAGCCCAGTCGGCCTAAAGGCCGTGAACGGTTACGGGAAAAGGAGATCAGCCTATGGTTGCTCATATTCACCCCCACGTTCCTGCCCAGCCAGCCGCGCACGTCGAAATGGTTGTTCACGGATGGCTATTCCCAGCGATACTCTGCGATAGCCCCGCAACCCGCCGTAAGGGCCTGGCGGACACACCGGCGGGTTCCGCATTGTGCTGTGTTATGATTTGGCACCACCCCCTGAGCGCTACAACAATAGGAGCGTTGCATCTTTCGGTGCCCTATATCATTGCGCCTGTCCTGACCACCCGCGACGGCGCGTATATTTCACGCCATATCGCTAAGCTCTCACCGGGAAGGGTGCGAAAGGTCGTCTTGCCAACGGACCGCATGTTCCAGCGCCGCCCCGCGCTGATTGAAGTGCCGCTGTATCTTGCCCGGCATTTCTGGAATGGCAAACAGCTCATCCATTGGCATATCCCTGTGCACGATGTGCAAATCCTCCATCCGAAGCAATGGAAAGCGGCGCTTCCCAAGGCCAAGGCTCTAAAACCGGATGAGCCACAGTAAATACTACGGCGGGGGCAGCAACCGCGTAGCGCAGAGCATTTCAACATTCATCAATGCCTTGCTTCATGACTGCCGTGATGCCTCTCCTGCCGAGCGCGCGATCGCGTAAGTCGGCAGCATATTCCGCGAACAACTCAACGCTGCCGCATTGAGCTAACGGCCGTATTCGACGGGTGCGTACACGGCATGGTTGGGTACCCACGGGAGATTGGGAATCCCATTGTTGCAGCATGTTGCGGCATTGGTACGGCACGGGATAATAGCTGGCTATGGCCAAGAATCAGTACAGTAAATTCCGGTCACGCCTGTGGAAGATTGTGGAAATCGACCGCCAACTGCGCGAGCAATGGCACCGCGCGCGGCCCTGCACGAAACAGTCGCTGCTGGATAAATTAGAGGGAATTGACGAGCGCACTCTGCGGCGTCTTATTGAACTGATGCGCGACGACCTGCACGCTCCCATTGAATACGACCGCGCCCTGCAGACCTACAAATACACGGATCTCACATGGGTTGTGCCCAATGTACAATTGGATGAGGACGAAATGCACGCGCTGGCGACAGCGGTGCAGGCCATCCGCCCCGTCATGCCGCCGTCGCTGTCCAAGCGTCTTGATAAACTGCTGGCAAAATTGCTTGATGCCCTGCCGGAAAGCCAACGCGATGATGTTTACCGCGCACAAGGGCAGGTGGAATTTGTGCCGGCACCGGTGTTATCCAAAGGAGTCCAATGGTTTGAAGGCCTGCACCGGGCGGTTGTCGGGCAGCTTTCGGTGGATATGACCTATTATGTGCTAAGCAGGGAACAGGAAACACAGCGCCGCTTTGATCCATATTACCTGCGGAATTATCAAGGGGCCTGGTATGTGGCGGGGTACGACCACCTGACCGACCGTTGGCCGATTTTTAAGCTCGCACGTATCCGGGACTTAAGCGTTTCTGATGAACGCTACGATGTACGCCCATTCAGCGCCGCCGAATACTTCAAGGACAGCCTGGGCATCATGGTCGACGGCGAAGCACTGCCGATACGGGTAAAGCTCACAGGCTACGCGGCCAGCACCGCCGATGAGTGCATCTGGCCAAAAGGCTTTCACTATACCGCCACCGGTGACAAGGAAGGCATTCTCGCCGGGCGGATTTCGCCAACGGCCGATCTCATGCAATGGATCGCGTCATTCCAGGGGGAAGCGGAAATTCTGCCCGAGTAATCGCCGGGCTGCGATCCCGGCGGGCCGGGACGATTTTCGGCCTCTTGGGGGGAGCATCGCGTCATAAAACACCGTGGTGATAGCCCGGTGGTTGGTTGGCGGCACGGGATCAACCACCGGATTAATCATCCGGTGCTCGGCAAGCCATGACTCGGACAGGCTCCCGGTCGCCGGCTTGCGACGGCGGGAGATTCCTGTTGGTTTCAAAACTTTGGGCGGGGGCATTAGAATGCTATGGAGTTTGCCGGTGTGCCAAGGAGTTGACGTTGAGTTTGAATCCGCGAGATTTTGCCGTACCGTCATTGGATGATTTTAAAAAACTTGCCTCGCCGGGTGCCATTGTGCCGGTATATGTACCGATGGCCGGCGATTATCTTACGCCCGTATCGGCATATCAGCGATTGCGCGGCACATCGGAATATTCGTTTCTGCTGGAGTCGGTGGTGGGTGGAGAACGTGTGGCGCGGTATTCGTTTCTGGGGGCCGCCCCGGCAACGGTGTTTGAAGCGCGCGGTGACAAGATCACGGTTTCACAGCACCCCCGCACGCCGCGTGAAGTGAACAAGGTTTCACACTCATCCGACCCACTGGCTGAATTGGAAAAACTGTTAGGCACGGCCCAGGCGGTGCGCTTGCCCGGGCTGCCGGCATTTACCGGCGGTGCGGTGGGATATGCGGGTTATGACACCGTGCGGTATCTGGAGCCGGAAAAACTGGCCTCGCCTCCGCCGAACACGCGGCACCTGCCGGATATTATTTTTGGACTTTATGACGACCTGATCATTTTTGATCATGTAAAAAAGACGATTCTTGCGGTGGCCAATGTCCGTATTGATCATTCCGACATAGATGGTTTGTACCAGGGTGCCCTGGCACGCATTACGGGGATGATTCAATCCCTGCATGCGCCGGCGGCGATGCACCTGGGCATGTTGAAGCTCAACGCGGAAGTTACGCCGCAGTATGAAAGCAATTTTTCGGCATCCGGATTTCACAAGGCGGTTGAAGCCGCGAAGGAATACATCAAGGCCGGTGACATATTTCAAGTGGTCTTATCACAATGCCTGAATATGGAAACCAAGGCTGATCCGTTTGATATTTACCGTGCGTTGCGTGTGATAAATCCGTCGCCATTTATGTTTTACCTAAACAGTCCAAGCTGTATTCTGGTGGGTTCATCGCCGGAAATCATGTGCCGGGTGGAGGATGGGGTTATTACTAACCGCCCACTGGCGGGCACACGCCCGCGCGGCAAAACTCCGGAACAGGATGCCGCGCTGGAAGCGGAACTGCTGGCCGACCCCAAGGAACGCGCCGAACACGTGATGCTGGTGGATTTGGGGCGCAATGATGTGGGGCGCGTATCGGTTCCGGGATCGGTCAAAATCAGCGATGCCATGACCGTAGAGCGTTACAGCCACGTCATGCACATCACCACCAATGTCACCGGCCGACTGGCGGAAGGCAAAACCTGCTTTGACGCTCTGCGTAATACGTTACCGGTGGGCACGGTCAGCGGCGCACCGAAAATTCGGGCCATGCAGATTATCGACGAACTTGAGCCAACGCGGCGCGGGCCTTACGCCGGTGCCGTAGGATATATTGATTACGCCAGAAACATGGACACATGTATTGCATTACGCACTATGGTTATTACACCCATGGCGCATGATCCCGCTTTGCACCGTGTCTACGTGCAGGCCGGGGCGGGCCTGGTAGCCGATTCGGTCCCGGCAAGCGAATATCAGGAATCATTAAATAAGGCGGCGGCGTTGCTGAAGGCGGTAGCAATGGCGGAAGCAGGCCTGGGGTGAGAGGACGAGGTGACGAGGTGACGAGGTGACGAGGTGACGAGGTGACAGGTTACAGGGGACGGGGGACAGATGACACCAATGAGTAATGAATAGAAGCGGCGAGCCGGTGGGTTTATCCCACCGGGAATGTTAGTCCGCCGGGTTATCCTGCCGAGCATGGTAGTAGCGCCCCCGGAAAATGCCAGATGCTGACTGCGAAATGCCGGATGCCGGCGGAGGCGCGGTGAATATTTTTGAATTCCGGTATGATGATGGGCTTGGCAGGCTCCTAAGTTGAACGGAAAAAGCCGAAAGGAAATGTGTGAAATTTAAGCGTACTGATTATTGTGGAACATTGAGAAAAGCCGATCTGTCACGACAGGTTGTCGTGGCGGGATGGGTGCAGGCTTACCGCGATCATGGCGGCGTGGTATTCGTGGATCTGCGTGATCGCACGGGAATTGTCCAAATTGTATTCCGGCCGGAATTGGCGGACATTTATGCATTGGGTCGGCAGTTGCGCCATGAGGACGTTATTCTGATCAAAGGGCAGGTACTGGCAAGAGCGGCGCAGGCCGTGAATCCGAAAATCCCCACTGGTGAAGTTGAAATCACTGTGGAAGATATGGAAGTGGCAAATAAAGCGGATACCGCCCCATTTTCGCCCGCACAGCATGATCCGGTAAATGAAGATACGCGTCTGAAATACCGCTATCTGGATCTGCGCAGACCCGATATGGCCCAGGCGATGGTGATCCGGCACCGCGTAACAAAAATAATGCGCGATTATTGTGATGAGCACGGCTTTCTGGAAATTGAAACGCCGATGCTTTACAAGAGCACGCCGGAAGGTGCGCGGGAATTTCTTGTGCCATCCCGGCTGCATCCCGGCGAATTTTACGCCTTGCCGCAGAGTCCGCAGTTATTCAAGCAAGTGCTGATGGTTGCCGGAATGGATCGGTACATGCAGATCGCCCGGTGTTTTCGGGATGAGGATTTGCGCATGGATCGGCAGCCGGAGTTCACGCAGCTTGATCTGGAAATGAGTTTTGTTGATCGTGAAGATGTCATTGAGTTGATTACCGGGTTGCTGGTACGGCTATGGAAACAAATCCTGGATGTGGATTTGCCCGCGACATTTCCGCGTATGCCCTGGCGTCAGGCGATGGACCGCTTTGGCATTGACCGCCCGGACACGCGCTATGGCATGGAATTAAAAGACATCAGCGATATGGTGGGGCAAACGGACTTCGCCGTATTTAAGGATGCGGTAGCCGCAGGTGGCTGCGTGAAGTTGATTGCCGTTCCCGGCGGTGCGGCGCTGTCGCGTAAGCAACTGGATCAACTGACCGAAGATGCCAAAAAGCTTGGGGCAAAAGGCCTCGCCTGGATCAAGCTTGGCGGTGATGCGGGGGCTGGAAATATGGGCGGCCCGATCGCCAAATTCCTTCCCGCCGCCGCACAACAGGTTATTCGGCAGCGCACTGATGCCCATGACGGTGATATTCTGCTGGCAGTGGCAGATAAAATTGAAACGGCTTGGAAAGTTCTGGGCGAATTAAGACAATCACTGGCTCGGCAACTCAAACTGATTCCGGAAAATCGTTTTGATTTCCTATGGGTGGTGGATTTCCCGAGCTTTGAACATGACCCGGCGGCCAACCGCTTCATCGCCCGGCATCATCCCTTTACCGCCCCACTGGATGAAGATGTGGCCCTGCTGGAAGCCCAACCGCTGGAGGTACGTGCCAAAGCCTACGACATTGTCCTTAACGGCATAGAAATCGGTGGTGGATCGATCCGTATCCATCAGCGCGATGTGCAATCCAAAATCTTTTCGCTGCTGGGCATTTCACCGGAACAGGCACAGAAAAAATTCGCCTTCCTGCTGGATGCTTTGCGGTTTGGCGCTCCGCCGCACGGCGGCATAGCACTGGGATTGGATCGCCTGTTAATGCTGATGCTCAATCGACAAAGCATCCGTGAAGTTATCGCCTTTCCGAAAACCCAAAGCGGTACCGATATGATGACCGAAGCGCCATCCGCCGTGGACCCGCGGCAACTCACGGAGTTATCCGTTGCGGTGTTACGACCTATGGCCACTGCACCGGCAAAAGCCTGAAGATCAGAGTTCAGTGATGCGGTGCTGCGGAACTCTTTAAGCATGAGGCTAACACGTTGAATTTCAGAATTTACGGCTGTGCGCTCGATAACCTTATGACAAGGCTTTAAGATACCTGACAGGCTGCGGAGTAATAAGGTAGTTAAAGTGAGGGCCGAATGCGGCTTTAGAAAAGCCATTACCCGATTGGATTTATCAGCATGATTGATCGCGTGAGAACCAAAACTGTCATCACCATGGGTCCGGCCTGCGCCAGTGCTGAAATTTTCAGCCAACTGGTTCAAACCGGCGTTTCGGTGGTGCGCCTTAATTTTTCCCATGGTGATTTAGCGCAGCGAGAGCAATTTTTGGCTGTGGCCCGCAGCGGCTCAAATCATCCGCCGCTGGCCATCATGGGAGATTTGTGCGGCCCGAAAATACGCCTGGGCAAAGTTATTGATGAGGGCATGATCGTTGCTAAGGGCGATGTGATTACCATTCAGCGTGAGCCGCGGCTGGGGCAGAATAATCTATTGTCCTCTAATTATGCCTGCCTGGTTGACGATGTGCAGGTGGGGCAGTCGATTCTCATTGACGACGGCTGTATCCGCGCCACGGTCATTGAGAAGGCCCCGGATATTGTCCGCTGCAAAATCATGGTTGGCGGCAAAATTCAGTCCAACAAGGGCATTAATCTGCCGCAGACCCGGCTTTCCATTCCCAGCGTGACGGATAAAGACTGGCGCGATATTGACTGGGCGATTGAACATCAGTTGGATTACCTGGCATTATCATTTGTGCGCAGTGCCGATGACGTGCAAAGTGTTCGGCGGT
>JAJZGH010000323.1 GCA_021798635.1 Planctomycetota bacterium
CCTCAATCAACACCGGCCCAACGTCTTTATTTCCCACATAAGCCACAATTCCGCACATACGCCATTACCTCGGCCGAACAACAAACTACCTAGGTTATCGGAGCAACCGTTGCCTTTACTATAGCATTATTTTCTAGCCCACCATCGCGGTGGCTTCAATTTCAATCTGGGCGGCATCATCAATGAGTTTGGAGACTTCCACCATGACCGTCGCGGGGCGGATTTCACCAAATATTTCGCCATGCGCCAAAGCTACCTGCTCCCAGTTTTTAATATTCGTCAGATACATGCGGGTCATCACCACATCGCCCATGGAAGCCCCCAGAGCCTCCAGAGCGGACTGAATAATCGCCAGCGACCGCCGCGTCTGCTGGGCGACCTGCGGTGAGAAAGTTTTGTCCGCTTCAATGCCCACGCATCCGCTGACAAAAATCGTGCTCCCTTTTTTTACCGCCCGGCTGTATCCGATTTTTGGTTCCCAGGCGCTGCCGGAACTTACCGCCAGCTTGCCGGAACGCTGCTCCACGCTAAATGGATTTTTGGATTGAGTTTGAGTCATGGTTGTGTCCTTACATCATCAGGGTGTTAACAAAATAGTTTTATCCCACAAATTCCACCGGCGTGCAGTGCGGAATTAACTGCGCTTTGGCACCGGCGTCCAGAATCGCATTAACCGCCTTCCGGCCTTCGGGTCCAAAATCCAACGTCCAATGGTTCACATACATACCCACAAATTCATCCGCCAGCTTTTCATTCATATCCCGTGCATATTGCAGGGCATGGCGCACCGCTTCAGGCCGATGGGTCAGCGAGAATTCGATGCTGCGCTTCAATATACCGGTGACTTCCTGCATGGCCGCTTCGCCCATATCCCGGCGAATGACATTGACCCCCAGCGGCAGCGGCAGACCGGTTTGTTCTTTCCACCATTTACCCAAATCCACGCAGCAGACCAGGCCGTTATTCTGATACGTCAACTGCCCTTCATGAATAATCAACCCCGCATCCGCGTGGCCGGCCTGCACGTATTCCAAAATTTCATCAAACGGCTTAACCACCGTATGCACGCCCTTGCCCAGCAGCAACTGCATGGTCAAAAACGCGGTGGTCAACGTGCCGGGGATGGCGATCCGTTTGGTTTTTAATTCATCCACGGTATAGGGCTTTTTGGACACCAGCATGGGGCCGTAATTTTCCCCCATGGAACAGCCGCTGGCCATCAGTGCATATTTATCTTTCACATACGGATACGCATGGAGGCTGATCGCCGTGATTTCCAGTTCGCCTTTCATGGCCCGCACATTAAGCGTTTGAATATCCTGAAGAATATGCTCAAATTCATAATTACCGGAATCCATTTGTCCGGTGGCCAGGCCATAAAACATAAAGGCATCATCGGGATCCGGTGAATGTCCCAGCCGCAGTTTTTTCTTTTCCGCCATGGTTAACCTTTCCAGTTTAAGGCGCAATATCAGCCGTGAATTCTAGCGTGAAACCCGGAAATTGTCCGCGCGGCAGGTGAACCCGCAGATTCGGATGCGCTGTGACCGCGGAGCACGCGGTAAAACTCTGGTACGCGATTGGCAATAAAAAAACCGCGGATTTCGCGGATCACGCGGATAAGCGCTGGGTTATCACTATGGTGCCCTTACGCGCTGCTTCTATAGTAGAAAAAGGTACCTGACACCTTTTCCGCGTCCGGAGCACCGGATGGTAATCCGGTGTTTGATCCAGTGTCGCCAACCAACCCCCGGGTTATCACCACGGTGCTCTATGACGCGACGCTCGTCCAAGAGGCCAAAAATCGTCCCGGCGCGCCGGGATCGCAACCCGGCGAGTACTCCGACAGGCTCCTGGCGGGAAATGTGCTATAATTTCTCTGCTTTTGGAGATGGTTTTGTCCGCGAATGGTAAAAAAGTTGTGGTCGCGATGTCCGGCGGAGTGGATAGCTCGGTCGCGGCGGCGCTGTTGAAGGAACAGGGGTATGACTGCATTGGCGTATTTATGCGCCTGGGAAATGATCCCATGCAGCAGGCCGGCGATGAACTGGTGGCCTGTTCACCTGAAAAACCTGCCAAGCCGCATCATCAGGGGTGCTGCTCCACCAATGATGCCGCCGACGCCCGTTATGTGGCCGGTCTGCTGGGCATTGAGTTTTATGCGTTGAATTTTCAGCATGATTTTGGCGGAATTATTGATTATTTTGTGCGCGAATACAATCAGGGACGAACGCCTAATCCGTGTGTGCGCTGCAATGAATATCTGAAGTTCGGCAAACTTTCACGCTACGCACGCGCTGTGGGTGCGGATTTTGTCGCCACCGGTCATTATGCGCGCATGGGCCGCGATGCCGCCGGTGCGGTGCGCATTTTGCGGGCGGCGGATCATGCGAAAGATCAAAGCTACGTGCTTTTTGGTGTTCCGCCGGATGAATTGCCACGCATGATGCTGCCGATTGGTGAATATCCAAAAAGTGAAGTACGGGCCATGGCCCAGCGTTTCGGCCTGCCGGTGCATGACAAGCCCGACTCGCAGGAAATCTGCTTTGTGCCGGACAACCAATATTTTAATCTGGTCAAAAAGCGCTCCCCGGAAACCGTCAAGCCGGGACCCATTGTTGATCATGACGGCAAAACCGTCGGCACGCATGATGGCCACCAGCGCTTTACGCTGGGTCAGCGCCGCCGGGTGGGCGTGGCGTTGGGATATCCGGTGTATGTCACCAATATTGATGCCGCGCGCAACACCGTGCAAATCGGGCCGCCTGAGGATCTGCTGCACCATGGCCTCATAGCCAGAGAAGTTAATTGGCTCTCTGCCCGGCCAACGGAACCCATCAAATGCCTGGCGAAAATCCGGTACAACACACCCCCCGCCCCCGCGATAGCCCACCTCACCGGCCCGGATGAATTAACCGTCACGTTTGATGAGCCCATCGCCGCCATTACCCCCGGACAGGCCGTGGTCTGCTACGACGGCGAGGTATTACTGGGCGGCGGCTGGATTGACCGGGTTCAGTAATTTTCAGTACATTCAGTATGTTCAGTATTGGTCAGTACATTCAGTATATTCGGTATTGATCAGTAAATGCAGGTGCCGGCAGGTTTAACCTGCCGAGCAACGATTCCGACTTCTGCTCTGAAAATTCGCCAGACCTCCGCAACAGCGAAAAAACATGGCGATTTTTCATCCTGCGCGGGTGAGGCTTCGCATCATGGGAGACTAACTTCTAACTTCTAACTCCTAACTCCTCAACGCACCCCGTCACTGCGTTTTCGGATGCATCAAACGATATACCAGGCCCGCCAGAACCGCCCCGATAATGGGTGCCAGCCAGAACAGCCACAGTTGGCTGATATATGCTCCGCCGGCGATCAGCGCCGGTCCGGTGCTGCGGGCCGGATTGACGGAGGTGTTGTCCACCGGGATGGAAATCAGGTGAATCAGTGTCAGGGTCAGGCCGATGGCCACGCCGGCAAATGCGGATTGCCCGCCCGGGCCGGTAACACCAAGAATGACGGTCAGAAAAAAGAAGGTGCAGATAATTTCGCATACCATGCACGCCATCAAGCTGTAATGACCGGGACTTAGCGCGCCGTAACCATTGGAGGCAAAGCCGCCGGTAATAAACCCCGGTTTTCCGCTGGCCACCACATACAGCAACCCGGCCGCAGCAATGGCCGCAACAACCTGCGTAATAATATAAGGCAGAATATCTTTGGCACTGAATCGCCCGCTGGCCCAAAAGCCCAGCGTTACCGCCGGGTTAAAATGACCACCGGAAATATAGCCCACAGCATAAATCATGGTCAGCACCGTCAGGCCGAAGGCCAGGGCCACGCCGGCAAATCCAATTCCCAGGTGGGGAAACGCCGCTGAAATCAGCGCACTGCCGCAGCCCCCAAACACCAGCAGAAACGTTCCCAGAAATTCCGCACCCATTCTTCTTGGCATACCCTGACCCTTATATATAAGTTCATAAAATCGGAACAACTCTCGCTAAGCTCTCCATGATCGGAGAAGATAATACCGTGGAAACGTTCATTTTGCGATAAACCCGCATTCCGCAGAGCACCGGATGGCAATCCGGTGGTTGGTTGGCTGTCGCCGGCCGGCCACCTGATTATCACCACGGTGCTCTGACGCGCTGCGGAGCACGCGGTAAGACTCCGGTATGCGATTGGCAATAAAAAACCGGGGATTTCGCGGATAGCGCGGATAAACGACGGGTTTCCGTTTGTTGTGGTGACAGCTATTCCTGCGTTCCAGCGTTATTGGTGCGACCCGGCCGGGCGTTGCGGAGTAGAGTGCAGGGGGCCAGCATCAGCGCGTGGCCAGCATTTCTGAAAGAACGGACAGGAGTTGGTCCGGCTCCACGGGTTTGCCAAGGTGGCGATCAAATCCGGCGGCCAGGGCCTGGCGTTGATCTTCTTCGCTGACAAATGCCGTCAGCGCCAACGCGGGTATCCGCGGGCTTGTGCGATGGAGAGTGTATTGAGACAGGAGGATGTAAGTTTCTCCCGGATCGATGTTCCGAACCGTAGTCGAAGGTCATTGCGTTGCCGCGAGGCAAGGTGAAGAGCAACCGGAAACGAACAACCAGACCGCAGGATGACGAACTCGATTCGGCCTGATGGTGTGGCGAGCCTGCAAGCCGCTGGCGAAGCCCACCTCCCGCACCTTGGGAGCGTCCGTTCGATCAAGCGAACATGACA
>JAJZGH010000324.1 GCA_021798635.1 Planctomycetota bacterium
CCACGCGCGTCCCCGCAGGCATATTCACCAGCAGATACTCTTTCCTTCCGCCCTCGCGCCTCGCCACATACCAGAACCTTTGGCCATCCGGCAGCCAATGCGGAACGATGTGACTGTTGCGCGTCTTGCCATCAGTGACCGCCCACAAATTCACTGCCCGCTCATACGCTTCCAGAGTCGCGATTCTGCGGATGGCGACATCCCGCGGTACGTCCGCCAGAGAATGGGCCGGCTGGTCTGGCCGTTCCGTCCGCTCGTCGGGCAATGCGCCGGCAGCGGCGAACTGTGTGGCCGATGGGGCGATTGCGGCAGAAAGGCCTCCCGCCAAAGCCGTGCCCAGAAAGCCGCGCCGTGACAGTTCCGGAGCCTCCGGCGTCGGGACCGGGGAGGCGGTTGTGTCACCATCACCGATGCCGGGATTTCGCGTTATAGTCATCATCTGCGCTCCTGTTAGCTTGCCTCCGCAGCATGGACTGCGGTATAAACGTATAAGCGTAATCTAATGCGGAGTAAAAATATGTCCAATCACATCGGAACTGTTAGCCGTTATTACGCCATTGTCTCAACGCCTGCGGGCACTTGCGGATTGCTGTGGCAGGAAAACGGGCAAGCCACGCCGCAGTTATTGCGCGTGTATCCGGCGTACCCGAACTCCACGATTTTGCTAAAAGCACTTCAGAAAGAATATCCAAATGCTGCGTCATATACCGGAGACGTCCCGCCCTGGGTCCACCGCGCACAGGAATTTCTTAAAGCATATTATTCCGGCGAAGCAAGTAATTCCGTGAACACACAACCGAATTGGCCATGGCTAAAACAATTTCTCTTCTGGCAGGGACAGACCGCGTTTTCCCGCTGCGTGCTGGAGGCAACATTTCAGATTAAGCGCGGCACCACGATAAGCTATGGCGCTCTGGCCGGAAAAATAAAACGCCCCGGCGCAGCACGTGCCGTCGGCGGAGCGTTAGCCCGCAACCCCTGGCCGGTGCTCATTCCCTGTCACCGCGTAATCGGTTCCAACGGCACCCTGACCGGCTTTTCCGGCTACGGAAAAATCGCCGCAAAAAAACAGATGTTGGCCCTTGAGCAAACCGCACATCGTGTCGGCTAATCGCACCTCCCACGCCGTACAACCCTCATTTGTTGCTGTGACAGCATTCGTATTATCGACTTGCGTAATATCCGGGTAGTGTCCGGAGTTTTGCAAAGTGGAGATTTGCGGTAGAATGACCATACCATTATCAGGCGGATTGTGATTAGGAAAACCGCATGGTTGCACGGAACGAACAATTTCACCACGACGCCAAGGTTACAGGTTACAGGTTACGGGTTACGGGTTACGGGTTACGGGTTACAGGGGACAGGGGCGCGACGAGTATTCAGGAGTTGGGAGCTAGGAGTTAGAGTGTTTCGCAAGCGCTGCGCCGCTAAATGCGAGACGCCGGACGCAGGTTACGAGTTACAGCGGGTCAGAAAATCCGTGGACGTTTGCAACCTTCATGGCCCGCGGACCACGGATCAAAAATTTGGCAGTTCCGATGGCGTGTTCATTGATCCGTGCTCATTGATATTTGAGCGCAGCGCCGGTGCCAATGAAATCATCTACTGTGGATACCGTTATGATCCGGAAGGACCAGGGTATTATGTGCGCAACAGAAATTACATACCATTCCTCGGCCGCTGGCTGCAACGCGACCCGATCGGCTACGCCGGCGGAATTAATTTGTATGAGTACGTCGAGGGCTGGCCAACGATGGGGTTGGACCCAATTGGCCTGTTAATGGGGTTTCCGGCCCCGACGCTATGCAGCACGCCTCCTGGCTGTACCAGCAACGCAAAATGTTGCCAGTGCATGGTGTTTCAGGAGGTCACTGGCGGATGCGAGGACGCGGTTTATCATGCAATGCTTAACCGACAGGCTCTCAGCGGACACTGGCCAAAGTTGAGCGTACGGTTAGGGAACTGCTCATGGGTACATGTTCCGGGCTGTAAGCTCGCTTTCCTCAAGTGCAAACGGTCGCCGGTCCCCGTGGGCCACCGCTGACGGATTGCAGCAGCGCGTTTGACAATGAATTACAAGAAGGGGATCTAGCAATGACGGCAACCGGCGGGCGGAACAAATATTGCGGCGGAGCCTGCGAGTGGCATAAATCTTTTACACGGAAGCGCAACATAATTGCCGGATTTCTGGCGGTGCTGCTCTTATCCCAGCTTGTGGCCTGCCAGCAAAGTTTCCGCAAAACGATGACCGCGAAGCAGCAGCCAAACGCGTTGCAGAACAGCCGAATTTCGTTGGTCAAGGCCCTGATGGTTGCCGGCGGCTACGCCTCCGACCCAAACTTTCACCCACAAAAGCCAATTGTGCGAACGCTCTGGGACATATCAACAGGCAAACTGGCGCGGGTTGCAATCCTGATTTCCGGCGGCCCATATATCGATCTCAGGGGTGTTGTTGCCCTGCTGGGGAAGAGCAATCACGTCACAGGGGTGCTGAAGGTGAAGGGATGCATCGCATTTCTGCGGACGTTACAGATTAACAACGACAACTGGGGGCCGGACAGCGTCCTGTTGCTAAGCACAGACGGCTGGTGGCCCGAAGCCAATATCAAAAGATATCATTTGATCACATTGGCCAGTGGGAAACTGGTAGAGACATTTTGCGCGAGGGGCCGCTGGTGGAGCGCGATAGCGGGAGATCCCCCGATAGATCGGATCGCGAGCCTGGCTCCCGTGTCGATTCCGACTTCGGCCCATTTTAATTGCCTTTGCCTGTTCAGCCAATGCTTTGGTGCCCGCCGAGGTGTATCAGCCAAACTTTGGAGGTGGGATCCGGAGAGCCTGCACTTCGTACCGCTCACCAGTCGCGAAATCGCCTCCGTAAATTCGCATGTCCTGAAATGGGCACGGGGAGTTAAATGGTGATACGGCAGCGGCAGGGCAAGAAGCGAAATGGGGACGGAGCTAGCGTTTGAGGTGCGATGCAATATGGGCCTGCGGCGGCCTGCCCGATTTCGGAGTTGTCAGAGCATGCGCAACGGGGTAGCTGTAGTTGGTAATTGCTGACTGCGGAACAATCCCGATGGCCGCATTGGGCAGGCGATTTCACCCCAACGGCACGCCGCCGAGGTTACAGGGGACAGCCTCGAATGAGTAATGAGTAGAGACGAGAAGAGGAGCTAAGAGTTGGGCGAGCACGCAGTTGGCTACAAGAAAGTGATGAAAGGAGATTCGCTGCGATTTTGCGGAATGCAAGATGCGGGATGCTTTTCGGGTCACGGGTTACGGCGGGGATTGGAGTTGGTGTATGCGCGCAAGTGGATAGCGATGTTGCGGTCGGAAACTGGGCGCTATTTCAGGGATCGGAATTTTCGCCGGCGGGGTTACTATCCACGATTGCCGTCGCGATCGTCGGACAGTGCTGTGGGGCATCCGCAGGGAAATCTCGGAGCACGGAACCCCAGCGCTTATCCGCGGTCTTTTTACGGTCGATGTTAAGTTGCATATCGGCTACCGAGATTTCAGAGTGGGTCCCCCGAAAATTTCTTGCTGCCAGATCGGCAGTTTCATGCCTGCCCGGCAGCAATTAATCCCTGAAATGGCCATCTCTTCGCTATTTTCTTCTGGTACGGCATTTGTTATGTGCCTGAAAGGGGCCGGTTAAACTATGGTCCCTCGAAAGGAATTTCTATGCGCTTCGACAAATTTACCGTGAAAGCTCAAGAGGCTCTGGCCAATGCCCAAAGCTTGGCAGCGGAAAAGCAGCATGGCGAGGTGACGGCGCTGCATGTGCTATCCGCATTACTGGCGGATAAAGAGGGAATTATCCGTCCGCTGCTGGCCAAACTGGGCGTGGATGCCGGCCAGTTGGACTCGAGCGTTGAAACACAACTGGATCGTTTGCCCAGTGTATCCGGCGGGGCGCAGTTGGGTATGGCGCGGGATGTCAGTGAGGTGCTTGCTGCTGCGCAGAAGGAGGCGGATCGTTTGAAGGACGAATACCTTTCCACGGAACATCTGCTGCTGGGATTAATCGCTTCCCAATCCGCGGCAAAAAATGCGCTGACCTCATTGGGTATAAATAAAAATGCCGTTCTCGCCGCTTTAAAAGATATCCGCGGCACTTCCCGTGTGACGGACCAGAATCCTGAAGATAAATATCAGACCTTGCAAAAATATGGCCGCGATCTGGTGGAATCCGCCCGGCAGGGAAAGCTTGATCCCGTCATCGGTCGTGACGAAGAAATTCGCCGGTGTATGCAGGTTCTTAGCCGCCGCAGCAAAAACAATCCGGTGCTCATCGGTGAGCCGGGCGTTGGTAAAACGGCCATCGTCGAAGGCCTGGCCCAGCGCATCTTGGCCGGCGATGTGCCGGAGGGGCTTAAGAATAAAAAGCTGATCGCGCTGGACATGGGCGCTCTGGTGGCCGGGGCCAAATACCGTGGTGAATTTGAGGATCGCCTGAAAGCGGTTCTGAAGGATGTGGAACAGGCGGCCGGCGGCGTTATTCTGTTTATTGATGAACTGCATAACGTGGTAGGCGCGGGCCGGGCGGAGGGGAGCATGGACGCATCTAATTTGCTTAAACCCGCCCTGGCACGCGGGGAATTGCGTTGCATCGGTGCTACCACCTTAGACGAATATCGCAAATACATTGAAAAAGACCCGGCACTGGAGCGGCGCTTTCAGCCGGTGATGGTACC
>JAJZGH010000325.1 GCA_021798635.1 Planctomycetota bacterium
GTCAATTACCAGACTATGGAACGCATCCCGAAATTAAGCGCCGAATTTTATTCGCACGTAATCCGCCGAAACGCTCTGGGCTAAGGCACCGTAGGTTACAGGTTACAGGCTACGGGGAAAACGGGGAACAGGAAAGCGAGCCGGTGGGTTTATCCCACCGGGAATGTGAATCGGAACAGTGAGTGCAGCAGGTGTAGAAATGGGCCGGTTTTTCTGCCGGACAAACAGCAGCGCCATCGCTTCCAAATTCTTCTAACTCCTGACTCCTGAATTCTGAACTCCTCGCCCCTCGATGCGATTAACATCGCGCGGTAAGATCCCCGCCATGAATGTATTGCCCATCGATGCTTTTATGCCGCAAATTATCACTCTGCTGCCGCGGAAGCGGGCGCTGGTGCTTACCGCGGAACCCGGCGCGGGCAAAACCACCCGTGTTCCACCCGCGCTCGTGGAGGCCGGAATTCTCTCGGCGAGCGCTCCACGTATTCTCGTGCTTCAGCCACGCCGCATTGCCGCCAAGGCTGTCGCGGCACGCATTGCCGAAGAACGCGGTTGGACGCTGGGTAATCAGGTCGGCTATCAGGTGCGGATGGAGAAACTGTTCCGTGCCGATACCCCCTTGCGAATCATGACCGAAGGAATTCTGGCCCGCCAACTGTTGGATGATCCATCTCTGGAACATGTCGGTGCTGTGATTCTCGATGAATTTCATGAACGCAGCATTCACAGCGATCTAACCTTGGCCATGCTCCGGCAGGTGCAAAGGACCATTCGCCCCGACCTGCTGATCCTGGTCATGTCCGCCACGCTCGATGCGCGGAAAGTCGCTGATTATTTAGATAACGCGCCGGTGCTAAGCGTGCCGGGGCGGCTCTATCCCGTGCGCACAATCTACCAGCCCGGTAGCGATGGTCGATTGGAAGATCGTGTCATGGCTGCCGTGCGGGCGGCGCTGAATCTGGAAAACACCGGACACATTCTTGTATTTCTGCCGGGATCTGTGGAGATTACCCGCTGTGCCGCCGCAGCCAAGGCCTTGCCGGTAGCAGCCCACTGCGCGATACGCACGTTGTATGGTTCCATGCCGCTGGAGGCCCAGATCAACGTGCTCAAAGCAAGCACACAGCGCAAAATTATATTTTCCACCAATATCGCCGAAACGTCCTTAACCATTGACGGCGTAAAAGTTGTCATTGATTCCGGTCTGGTGCGACAGGCCAGTCTTGACGCCCAGCGCGGCGTTGATCGACTTGATTTAATCCAAATCAGCAAAGCCTCCGCCGATCAACGCATGGGCCGCGCCGGCCGCACCGCGCCCGGACTATGCATCAGACTCTGGCCGGAATTGCAAACCAAACACCTCAAAGATTTTGACATTCCCGAAATAAAGCGCGTAGATCTCGCGCAAAGTATTTTAACGCTCTATGCCTGGGACCGGCATGGTCCCCGGGGCTTTGAATTTTTTGAGCCGCCGCCGGAGCAACGCGTCGAATCGGCGGTCGAATTATTGCGGGAACTTGGTGCCTTAGAGCCGATATCGGGAGGCTTGCGACTCACCGTGATTGGGAAAAAATTGTTGGAATTGCCCCTCCATCCACGCCTGGGGCGACTGATGCTCTCGGCCGTGCAAAGCGGCAAAGGTGCCTTGGGCTGCGTGCTGGCGGCATTAATTTCCGAGCGCGATATTGTATCGTCGCGTAAGGATCATCGCACTGCGGCCGCCGGGGATTCGGATGTTTTAATACGGGTTCTGGCTTTAGCGGAAAAAAGTACCCACAGCGCCGTGACCATCGACGCAATGGCGGCCTCGCGAGTCCGTGCTGTGGCCAATGAGTTAGGGCGACTGATTGGGTCCAGAATTGATTTGGCGCATGTTGCCGATAACGCGGATTCCACAGTGATTAGCGACTTACTTCTGCGAGCTTATCCGGAACGCATTTGCCGCCGAAGGGAAGCCGACGCCACGCGCGCAGTCATGGTCGGTGGGGGCGGGGTGCGTATGGGGCCGGGGTCGGTCGTACTTCGCGCGCCCTTATTTGTGGCGGTGGATATCTCCGCATCTAACAGCCCCGGCGAGGCAATGGTGCATATTGCCTCGGCAATATCCCGTCAACAACTGGCAGACATGTATCCGGAAGCCATACGCGAGGAGAAAAACATAGACATTGCCGACGGGCGGATATTGGCTTATCGCAAGGTATTGTATCGTGATCTGGTGCTGGAGGAATTTGCGGACTCCCAGCCTGATCCTCAAGAATTCCAAAAAGTGGCGGTCGCCTATATCGTGCAGCATCTGCCCGAATTCTTGCAACGCCATGCGGCCCTCCGCCGTTTAGCAGCGCGCCTGACCATGCTGCGAAAAGCCCTGCCCGAAAAGCATATCCCCGCCATAAATCCCGCGGACCTCACGACCTTGTTGGCTTCCGATGCCATGGATGCCGAGGCGTTGCGGAACATCATCACCGGTGATGGCCTGGCGGCGGCTATTGAATCCACTCTGGATCATGCCCTCACACGACTTCTTGCCGCCGCAGTTCCGACACATCTCGCCATGCCCAACGGTCGCACCGCAGAGCTTGATTATCGCGATGATGGCACGCCCGTACTATCTGTGCGGTTGCAGGATTTGTTTGGTTTTCAAGATACGCCCCGAATTGCCGGCGGCCGCGTGCCCGTGCTACTGGAAATTCTGGGACCTAATCATCGTCCCGTGCAGACGACCAGTGATCTCGCCGGCTTCTGGTCCGGAAGTTACGCCCTGGTGCGAAAAGATTTGCGCGCGCGGTATCCTAAACACGCATGGCCGGAAAATCCTGCCCAGGCGCAACCGATCCTGCGGCGCGATCGGCGAGATAGAAAATAAAGGCGGTGGGGCATCGCTGGGCCGCACCGCAGGAAATTTCACGCGCATCGGATGCATAGAATAAGTGGTCTCTTTTTGGAGCAACGTGTATGAAGGCATGGTTATTGGAAAAACTCGGCGGTTTGGAAAATCTCCATCTGGCGAATACCGCAGAGCCGGTGTGCTCAACCAATGATGTGGTAGTGGAAGTGCAATACGCGGCCTTGAATCCGGCGGATCGCTATTTGGCGGAGGGCCAATACCCGGCGCGCCCCGCGCTTCCGCACATTTTGGGGCGCGATGCGATGGGCCGCATCGCGCAAACCGGTCCGGGCGTCACCAACTGGAAGCCCGGAGACCGCGCACTAATTATTCGCGGCCCGGTAGGCGTGGAACTGCCGGGGGCATTTGCCCAGAGAGTGGCGGTTCCCGCCGACAGCCTCGCCGCATTGCCTGACGGCTGGACGCCCCAGCAATGTGCCGGCGCGTCCCTCGTATATCTGACGGCTTGGCAGGCGCTCACCCAGTGGGGAGACTTGCCCCCCTCAGTCGTGCTGATAACCGGTGCCAGCGGCGGCGTCGGCGTCGCCAGCGTGCAACTGGCGCGTGCCCTGGGGCATACGGTCGCCGCCTTTTCCCGCAGCGCGGAAAAGCGACAGCACCTTTCTGATCTCGGTGCGAAAATAACCCTCGATCCCGCTGACACCCAATGGCGAAGAAAACTCCTGGAGCTTCTAGATGGAAAACGCGTGGACTTGGTAGTAGAAAATATTGGGGGAGCACAATTTTCTCAACTGCTGGACGTGATGGCCACATGGGGAAAATTAAGCGTGGTGGGGCGGTTGGCTGGGCCGGTCCCGCAGTTTAACACGGCCAGTCTTTTCTTTCGGCGTTTGCGCATCGGCGGCGTGTCCGCAGGAAGTTTTACAGCCCAGGAGGCCCAAGCCGCCTGGCAGGAATCGCTCAAGCTTCTAAAGGTCCATGATTCCCGCCCGCTGGTGGATTCGGTTTTTGAATTTGACCAGTTGCCCCAGGCATTTGAACGTCTGGCTAGAGGGCCTATGGGAAAAGTTCTGCTAAAGGTGGGGGGCCAGCCAACCTAGGATTCGCTTACGCCATTACTCGGATAGGCTCTTGGCTTCGCCCGTTAAAATCGTCGCATGAAGGTTGACTTCCCTGTGTGCGTAAACGCGGCCCGACCAGACACTGCCGCCGCGAATATAATAATCCCACATGCTCGCCGCGATCACGCCAAGGCAGAACAGCATTCCCAGGGGCATAAACAGCGGCGACCCGGGCTTTTGGCACGTCGTACGACGGAGTCGTTCAAAATGCGCGAAAAACAGGATATTAACAAGTAATGCCAATACCACCGCTACCGCCCACACCGCTGCCGGTTGAAACGCCAACGCTAGGATGGCGAAAATTAAATACGACGGTACCAAGACGCCCATGAACACGATCATCAGCGTCGTGATAATCGCAATCAATGGATTGCAGCGCAAACCCGCATAAGCATTTTTTTTCAGTCCGCAGAAGGTATCCATTAGCCCTTCATACATGCGGCCGCTTAACAGTTCGCGCGTGCAGACCGTAAAGACCGTTAGTCCTTTGGCCCGTGCCTGCGTTCCCAAGGCCAGATCTTCCACCAATTGCTCATGGATGGCCGCGTGGCCGCCCATCAAGTTATAGGCCCGTGTGCGAAACAGCATATAGGCACCGGCCGTCAGCGGCGTGGGATTCCTCTGATCATTGGACTTATATAGCGGTGCCATGGTCAATAGTGCATGTTGCGCCATAAGCATCACCGATTGCTCCAGCAGGCCGCCGGTTTTCATTCGCG
>JAJZGH010000326.1 GCA_021798635.1 Planctomycetota bacterium
TTATTCCGAGCAGAGCCAATCGAACAGGCAGTGTATTCTATCGTCCCACACGCTTTTGCACAGCAGCCGGCACATTCACGGACTATCGAAGCCGCAGCAACTGGCGGAAAACGAAAGCGTCTTGATTCCGCAGCTTCCAATGCCTCCATCTAAACCCTCCTGTAATCCGAAAAAAGGCCACGTTCCCATTTCGCTTCCCATGCACGTTTACTGGCCTCGTCGGTCGGCTCAGCGCGTGTCTACCGAACTGTCATGCAACAGTTTTTCGTAAGCGCTATAAAGCGCTGCCGGCAGAGGGCCGTAGAGCGGGCAACGAATTTGGGGCTGCTTGGTGAAATCGTCGCCCAAAGTTGCATAATTGGGCGTGAAGATTAGTTCCCGCGGGTACCTTTCGACCGCAACCCAAGACAATACCGGCATCTTACGGCCACGAATAAAAAACATGGCGGCATAGCGCGGGGACACGTCTTTGCCAAGGTATCCCCAATCGCAAAAACGCTGGGAATGCAGAATGTAGTCGATTGAGCTTTGTTGGCGCTGATCGATGTGCCCCTGACATTTCAACGTAACCAC
Organism: Planctomycetota bacterium; assembly: GCA_021798635.1. Next base: position 574 of record JAJZGH010000326.1, read on the forward strand.
CGCACCTTTCTTTTCCGCGAACACGATCCGCAGGATCGGCATCCCCGTGCCCGCCAGCAGGTGCCGGTCGTGAGTGTCGGCGTGATCTGCGTTTACATTAACAGGCCGCGAACCCGTGCCCGCATGTCGCAGCAGGGCCTCGAAAGCTGAGTAGAGATTTGGCGGCAACGGGCTATACAGCGGGCAATCCACCTGTCCGGCTCCGGCAGAGTAACCGCCTTTGCCGGGAAGCGAAAACACCAATGAACGGGGATATTTCTGGGCCACAACCCAAAGGCGGGAACAGGGCTGGTTACCACCCCCATAGACCGCGGCACTGTAAATGGGGCCGTTAGGTATAAGGCTCGCAGATGCCGGGAGAAACTGTTGAGATGCGTTCAGAAATCCCAGGCTGGCTTTTCCGTGTAGCTCAATGTGGCGGCCATTTCCGGCAAATACGACTCGCCGTAGCGGAGAAATGCCTGTAAGCATCGACGGGAGGCGGAACGGGCGTTGTGGAGTGCGGGCAGGCAAAGCCGCAGGGGGGCGATGTAAGGGAGCCACAACTGGGCCAAAACATCTCACGCCCCGATCGCCAGGCGTCGCTAGAAATCTCCAGAACTGTGCCAGTGCCCTGGGCATTGGCCGGTAAAGCGCCACCACTGGAACCGAACTGCCGAGTGCCCTGTGGAGCGTGCGCGGATCGTGCCGGCCCAAGCACAGCGCCCGCGGAAAGCGGCTCGCGAAAAGTTCGCGGTACAATTCCCTTCCATCCGCAAACCGGATAGTGGCGAAATAAGCGCCGTGCTTGAACGGCGCGGACGGCGGCCCATTGAAACAATAAAAACGCGATCCCCTCTCCGCCGCCATCGCGAGGTATCGAAGTGCGTTGGCACCGCTCAACGTGGCAGTCCTGCCAAAACCTTTAACCGTGATCAACTGGATAGGTTGGCCCCACGGCCAAGCCGACCTTGGCGGGTTGGATGTCGCAATCGCGGCGACCGCCAACGCTGTGGGAATGCACGTGGCCAGCAGAATTAGCCGGTTTGTGACAAAGATATTGATACACGCCTCCGCCAACGGAAGTTATTATTTCTGCAGGAATTGCCTCAACGCAACCAGCGGCGCGTTGCCAATGTCAAAATTTTTGTGCCGACCGGAATACCATTTCCTCTCGTGCTCTGGAACCCGAATGTTCGGTGGGACGGCCCAGTGCCAATTCGGCGATTTTATTGGAATAGGCTCCGATTTTGTCCCAGCAAAATTACCTAAGGGGCCTATTGCGCCGGAAACAGGCGAACCGTCGAAGAAGCCCACCGGGTCGAGCCGCAGCCAGCCGTCGGACGCACCACTGCTTCGTGTCGTCGTGTCGTTGTGGCAAAGATGTTCGCCCAGTGCAACCATATTATCGCCCAAAATGGACCAACCAAAATTGATCCGCACATTCTACCACCATCCGCGCTTTTGCAAACCGCCGCGTTACGTGTCAACAGGCGGTTCGGTTGATGTTTCGCTTTGCGTCTCCTACACCCATATTTTTGATCGGTGATCAATGATCAGTGGTCATTGCGATTGCCTCCCTTATCATGAAAATTAACGCTCCCGAAGTTCGTTGCGCCGCCATGCTTTAGCCACTGCCAATCAGCATAAGAAAACAGCACAACGTCGTCAGCATCGCTACCCACGCCATTGCCATGAATATGGCGATCATATCAAACAGCAGGGCCACCCGGGCGGTCCGGGTCCTATGCTGCCCTGCCCCAATGGCTGTCGATACGAAAAGTATTGCCAATGATGCTGCTACTCCGCTGGCAGCGAGCAGAACGCCGTGGTTAGTCTTGAGCGTGAACCGGTCAGAACGCAAGATTTGTGACAGGGCATCCATAAGAGGGCATTTTGTCACGGAGGTCGCGCCGGTACCCAAGGCCAATAAGAGAAGGGTATACCCAAAGGCTCTGCACGGCTGTCGACGCAGTACTGAAAACAAAGCAATCATGAAGATCTTCCGCATCCGTACCCGTTAAGTGTGCCAGCTTAACATATATGTCAACCATGCTGCCGCACAGCCAATGCCGAATCCCGAAACAAGAACCGCAATATAGTATATCTGAAGTTGGCCCACCGTCACTTCATTCATTCCGAATCCAAATTGGCGTATCGTCGCCAAAACGACCGCGAATCCCAATAGGCAACCCGCACCAAGTAAGATAACCGCCAAGTCGAAATCCTGGGGAACCACCGCTATCCAGGAACCAGGGAAGAACCTCCACGCCGCAGCATAGAGCAAGGGCTCCGCGTCAAAGATTAGCGCCACGCAGGCTCCTGCCAGTAGCCATCGTGGCACTGAAGATTTCTCTAAAGTAAACGATGCCTTGCATTCGCGGCGAGACATATCCGATCGAGTCATTGACGCACCGCCCCCAACAATATTGGAGTAGAAACCCAAGGAATAAGTGTTGCCCCAGACATTAAGCGAATAACGCAATTTAAAGATTGAGTTCGGTTGACCGCATCGACATTGAACCGCAACGACGCCAGCTTCCGCTGCCCATCGCGGTTAAACAACACTGCGCCAAACACAAACCGGTGCTGATGACCAACGGGGCCCGTGTTCGACCAGCCAATAAAAGGGAGCTTGCGGGGCGTACCTGATGCGCGGGAGTGCAAAAGAAATGCCTCCAACCTCGATGTCCGGATTATGTCCACAACCTCCGCTGGCAACAAGACGAGCCGCAGGTTAAGCAAGGCGTCCAGCCTCCAGCGGGGCTGGCCCCATTGCAGATACAACATACCTGGACGCGCGTTTGCCGTCGCGGTAAACAGCGAGAGTGCGGCAGGGTAGGCTGCGAGAAATGCCCGTGTACTACCAAAAAACGGCGACACCCACGCGGATATGTCGGAAGCCGAGAGGGGAGGAGGCTGCTCAAAACGGCGCAGCGTGTAGCACCGGATAACAACGCCGAGTGTCCCGGCTCCTCCTGTATCCGAGGTTTTCTTTAGCGCAATTTCCTGAACGCGTTTTCTGCGGACAACTTTTGCTCCGACTACAAGCCACGCCCGCGAAAGCGGTATGGACAAGGTGCCAATCACCACCCGGTCCACAGCCTCGTGTTTCGGCTCCTGTATGCTGTGAAAGTCTACCGTTTGAAATTCCTGAACAACGGCTGAACGTACCAGATCAGCCTCCGATCTCGCACTTACAGGCTGGCGCAGGGCGTTGGAGATCGCAAACAATATCCCTGGCAGTCCCCAACAGATTGTCAGTGCGATCAATGGCACCAATCTAAACGTCGAGGTCCAGATTGAAGTCTTAACGGCCCGCATAATTGCACCTTATCATTTGCATATATGTATCAGTATAGAAACGAAGTTACCTTGTGGCCACTGGTAAGTGTCAATCTCCCTGCAAATGGATAAAAAAATGGGCGTATCCTGCCCTGGCCATTTGGTTCTCCTTGCATATTTAATTGGCCAACCGATCCCATAATCGCACCTTCGAATACACCGGTGAACGGGCTGTAGTCTATGTAAATACTTGCGTTGTTCCAGCCGTTGCACAGTTTTTTTTGCCAGAATGCGCGGTAGATTTCATTTGCTCCCTTGGCACGCATGGCCGATAGTTCGTGCTCAAAGATTTTGATAGCAGACTCAATTCCGCGCTTACCGCAAAATCCGAAGTAACAAACCAACCAGCCGACCGGGTTGTCTGCTGCCAAAAGGGTGCCGAGCTTTATCGCGACCTTGAAAACACCCTTCGCTGCACCTACCTCAATCTGATGTGCTGCGCCTTTTAGCCGGAGCACCAGGGGCACATATTCGGCCGCTCCCAAATGCGTCCACCCGTGGACGTGTGTCCCGAAGGAGCGAGCCAGCAAGGACTCCTCAATATTGTCCGCGACCTGGGCCCAAGCGTTTTGGCTGATGTATGAGAACGGGATCGCGCCAGCAAGCCCTGTGGGGTCGATGAACCCGACCGGGGAACCATCGACAAATTGAAGCAGATTTGGGCCGGCCCCATACCCGATTGGATCACGCTGAATCCAGCGGCCAAGAGCCGCGTTATATGTTCGATTCGGCAGATAGTACAGTTCCGTTTCGGGATCGAAACGATACCCGCAATAGACAATCTC
>JAJZGH010000327.1 GCA_021798635.1 Planctomycetota bacterium
CGTGGTGATAACCCGGCGGTTGGTTGGCGGCACTGGATCAACCACCGGATTATCATCCGGTGCTCTACAAGTAACCGCGACGATGGCGTACCTGACACGGGTGGTACAGCCGCGCCGCAGAAGGGGGCCAAAAAGCACGTCGCCCCGCAGGTGGGCCTGAAATGCACCGTCTGCTTTGCTGTCGGATCTCGCAGACGCGCCTGCGGCCAACAACCGTCTGACAAATGCGTCCATGACTAAAGCGATGGAGCAGCGTAGAATTAATGAAAGGAGTTTGTTCGATGTTTTCACTTGATCATGTTGCGATTCAAACGCCCGATATTGCGGGGACGGCGGAATTTTATGTTAAGGAATTCGGGGCGGAACTTTTATATCTGGATACCAGTTGGGCCTTTTTGCGATTGGGTCAGGGGAAACTTGCGCTGGTTTCTCCGCAACAGCATCCGCCCCATGTGGCCATGCGGGTTTCTGCGGAGGATTTACAACGCATGGCCGAGAAGCATAACCGGACCATCGCGTCGCACCGTGACGGCACACGTGGAATATATCTTCACGATCCTGCGGGCAACACGCTGGAACTGATCTGCTATCCGCCGGAGGACAAGGCCGAATAATGGAAAACATGGTGCAAACTCAATCAACACGGGCGCCAAAATCCCTTATGATGGTCAGCGATGTGATAGCCAAGGAGCAGGCATGACCCAAGCTGATATTCCGGTAAGTAGCGAGTCCGCGGTGACGGATTTCCAGCGATATTTTGCGTCGCTGGAACATGAATTAGCCAAAGTGATTGTGGGGCAACGTGATGTTATCCGGCAGACGCTATGCTGCCTGCTGATTGGCGGGCACGCCCTGATTGAGGGGGTGCCGGGTATTGGAAAGACCGTGCTGGCGAGATCCCTGGGGCAGGTGCTGGATTTGAAGTTTTCGCGTATTCAGTTCACGCCCGATCTCATGCCTGCTGATATATTGGGGACATCCATTCTTGTTACGGACGCTTTGGGAGGGCGCAGTATGCAGTTTCAGCCGGGGCCTTTATTCGGCAACTTGATTCTTGCTGATGAAATCAACCGTGCTTCACCGAAAACACAATCCGCCATGCTGGAGGCAATGTCTGAACAGTCCATCAGCGTGGGGCGAACGACGCATCATCTGGCGGACCCATTTTTTGTTATCGCAACTCAAAATCCGCTGGAAATGGAAGGCACGTATCCGCTGCCGGAAGCACAGCTGGACCGTTTTGCCATGAATATTATTATCCGTCCGCCGCCGGTGGATGAGCTGGTCAGTATTATGGATCGCACTACCGGCGTCAGCAGGCCGGCGCTGTTGACGATTATGAATGCGGCACGTCTGGCGGAAATGAAACTCATGGTGCGTTCCGTAACCGTTGCGGAGATATTGAAACGCTACATAGCGCGCATAATTCTCGCTACGCATCCGGACAGTAACTGCGCCACAGAAATGGTCAAACAATATGTCCGTTACGGTGCCAGCCCGCGAGCGGCGCAGGCGCTGATCCTCGCCGCGCGGGTGCAGGCGTTGATTAACGGGCGGGCCTATGTGGAACCGGCTGATATACTGGCTGTGGCACTGCCCTGCCTGCGGCACCGAATCATTACCCATTTTGACGCCCGCGTGGATGCGGTGGATGCTGTCGCGATTATTCAGGACGTGTTAAAACAGGTCGATCCGGCACCGGAGGCTGCAGCGCTTAAAAGTCTGACGCGATGATGGCGACGGCGGCGTGCAGGAATAGGGCCGTAATAATTTCCTGGATTGCGGCTGTTATTTCATACGGCACCACCGGCAGAGCCGGCGGCTATGTGGAGGATCGCATGCCCCACCCTGCGGATGGAATCCGAATGGGTTCCCAGGCTGCACACTGGCGTAATTATCCCGGGGGCGTGGCTTCCAGCTCCGCTTGCGTGGGCTGGCGTTTGCCGGCGGATTTGACCATACGCGAGGACTCCGGAGCGTTTTCCATGGTTGGCTCATCGCCGCTGCCGCCCTGTGTGCCGCGGGCCATGGCAATAACGCCGGTACGGGCCAATTCACGAATGCCATAGGGCCGCACGAGTTCCACGAACGCATCGAGTTTGTCTTCCTCACCGGATAGTTCCACCATAATTGCCTGATGGCCCACATCCACCACCCGGCCGCGGAACAGATCGGCTAGTTCGATAATTTCGCTGCGCGTGCGCGGCGTTACGTTCAACTTCACCAGCATCAGATCGCGGGACACAAAGGGCGAATCTTTGTAATCCCGGACTTTCACAACGGTGACAATTTTGGCCAGTTGTTTGCGCACCTGATCCAGGGTGCGCTCATCGGCGATGACGACGATCGTCATGCGGGAAAGATTGGGATCTTCGGTGCGTCCTACCACCAGAGAATCAATGTTAAATCCCCGGGCGGAAAACATATTGGCCACGTGCGAAAGCACGCCGGGTTCGTTCATTACCAGTGCGGTTAAAATGTGCCGCATACGTCATACTCCAATGTAAAAACTTGTCAGTCAGGCAACCACAACGCGCCAAGAGGGTGTCTAGTGCTCTGTCACACCCATGCGGTAGTCGGCCCGATGTACCAGATCAACCACCGGATTGTCATCCGGTGCTCCATGGCGATGCGAATCGCCGTTACTTCGTACCTCAGGCCAGTGTGCCCATGTCGCGTGCCATGTTGGGGGGAGCGGAGCCGACGATTCCCAATTCCATTTCATGAATGCCTTTTCCACTGGGCACCATGGGGTAAACGTTTTCATCGGTTTCGCAGAGGAAATCCACCACGCAGGGTCCGGGATGGCGGATCATTTCCTGGACGACTTTCTCCACGTCCTGTTTCTTTTCGCAGCGGATGCCGCGGATGCCAAAACTTTCGGCCATGGCTGCAAAATCCGGGTTGACCATTTCCGTATGGCTGAAGCGGCTGCCGTAGAACATCTTCTGCCATTGCCGCACCATGCCCTGAAAGTTATTGTTCAGGATGGCCACTTTTACCGGCAGTTGATACTGGCGGATCGTAGCCAATTCCATGGCGGTCATGATGAACGACGCATCGCCGTCGATATCAATCACCAGTTCACCGGGCCGCGCCACCTGGGCACCGATCGCCGCCGGCAAGCCGTACCCCATGGTTCCCAGGCCGCCGCTGGTAATCATGGAACGGGGAATGCTCCAGCGGATAAACTGTGCCGCCCACATCTGATGCTGGCCCACGCCGGTGGTGAATATGGCGTTGCCTGAGGTAGCTTTGTTAATGGCTTCGATAATCGCCTGAGGCTTGGCCAGGGCAGAGTCATCACGATAGGTAAATGGATATTTGCTTTTCCATTCGGCAATCTGTTGCAACCATTGTTCGCGCGGGCGGTGTTCAATATGTCCAATCATATCCCTGAGACACAGCCGGGCATCGCCGACAACGGGGACATCCACCTTCACGCTTTTGCTGATGCTGGATGGGTCAATATCCACGTGCACAATTTTGGCCTTGGGCGCAAAGAGCTTGAGGTTACCGGTCACACGATCATCAAATCTCGCACCAACGGCAATGAGACAATCCGCATCCTGAACCGCGTAATTGGCATACGCTCCGCCGTGCATCCCCAGCATGTGCAGGCTTAAGGGGTTGTTTTCATCAAACGCGCCCAGACCCAGCAGCGTGGTGGTGCAGGGGATGTTCCCTTTTTCCGCCAACTCGCGAACTTCTTTCCACGCCCCGCTGAGAATCGCTCCACCGCCCACGTACAGCACCGGCCGCTGGGAAGAGTTAATCATATCCGCGGCGGCTTTCACCATCCGGCTGTGGCCGAGGCGATAGGTTTTGTATCCCGGCAGCCAGGGGGTGTCATCAATGGCCGATTCCACCTTATTGGTGGTAACATCCACAGGCAAATCCACCAGCACCGGCCCGGGGCGCCCGGTGGTGGCGATGATAAATGCCTCGTTGATAATCCGGGGCAGATCTTTGACGTTTTTCACCAGATAATTACGTTTGGTTACGGGCCGGGTGATGCCGGTAACGTCCGCTTCCTGAAACGCGTCATTACCGATCACGTACGTGCGCACCTGCCCGGAAAACACGATCATGGGGATTGAATCCATGTAGGCGGTGGCCAAAGGTGTTACGGTGTTGGTGGCACCGGGGCCGCTGGTGACAATCACAATGCCCGGCTTGCCGGTGGCGCGGGCGTAACCATCGGCCATGTGGCCGGCGCCCTGTTCATGGCGCACGAGAATAAAGTTCAATTTTGTATCATAAAGCTGATCAAATGTCGGGAGAATGGCACCGCCGGGGTAACCGAACGCGTCGGTGACCTGATGCTCCAGGAGCATTTGCAGCAATATTTGTGCACCGGATTTGCCGATGTAACGGTCCGTCATGCCGGTCGGGTGGCCAAGCACGGGCAGTTCATTGCTGATTTCCGTTCCGGAAGCGACAGCGGTTGCCTCGGTCAATTTTTCGGTTTTGCCGGGCTTGGTGGTTTTGGAAGCCGGCGCAGAGGCCGCTCCCCCGGTAAGGGAAGTGCTGGACATAAAAACCTCATACAACATCGGCTGCGTTGGAAAGGTTAGCATAGCGTCCGCCGCATGGCAGATTACACCAGCGCCCAACCAGGCCGCCGTCCCGGCAAGCCAGGATAGC
>JAJZGH010000328.1 GCA_021798635.1 Planctomycetota bacterium
TTTGGTTCTTCTTTGTCATTCATCTTCCCATCGCCACGTTCGTTTGCGCCATTGTCCTGCGCTGGCTGGGACCCCGTGCGATCTGGCAGCGGCTTGCGACGACGCCGGCCATTCTTGTATTGATTCTTGTGATAGCCTATTTCCTGCACTTATTTGTGGAGCGGCCCTTCCTGGCTAAGTCGCGTCGAGCATCGCTACCCCAGCCGATTGCGGCGGTGGTCGATCCTACACGCCAAGCCTGATGGCCAGCGGAATTGGTGTACACATCGGCGGTTTGTAGAGGGTCGCGGATTGCGAAAGTGCTAAAGCGCATGATAATGGTACGGCTTCGCTGAGAGCGGATGTTTAGAGCAGGCGAGCCGCAGTGCGAATCGGGCTGCGGCGCAGTTGAGCAGTTGAATTTAGAGAGTTGAAGGGTGGAATAAATGGGGCGGACAAAAGAGAGGCTGTCGCGGCAGCGAGGCGCTTCTCCTGCGGCCACCTGCTCGCCGGCATCGCTGAACAGGGTGCCAAAAAAATAGCGCCGTCGCAAAGCGGTCTTTTCTCGGAAAAGCTCTTGCGAACGTGATCGAAATGGCTGTAGCAACCCGGCAATTACGCGGACCGGTTTCCGGCTTGAGCCAGAGCGGATTCGATTTTTTCGATGGTGCGGATATTGGGCGTCTGGCTACCGCTTTCGACGTTGGCCACCGTGGCCTGCCGGATGCCGGCGGCGGCGGCGAGCTGTCGCTGAGACCACCCCAGCGCCAGGCGGCCTTGCAGTACGTCACGAGCGATGGAAGCTCGCAGAGAGCCGATGGCGTCATAATCGCCGTCAGGCCTGCGGAAACTTTCGGCATTGTCGGGTGTGATTTGCATCCGCCACTTGGCCGGGATTTTCTTCCAGCGCTCGATCGGAACGGCCACGTATTCGCGTCCATCAATAGTCAATGTGGTCATGTTTTAGTCCTCGTAAATATCCTTTCGGTGACCGACTTTCACGATTCGGATCACCTGGTCCCTCGGTTGGAAGATGATCCGGTAATCACCCGTACGGATGCGGAAGCGCCCGGCCCACGGGCCAGTCAGGCGTTTATAGCCACTGACTTCGGGCCAATGTCGCAACCTTTCGGCGGTGGCCAACACGCGGGTTCGCACGGACATCGGTAGTTCCATTGCCTGGGCATGAGCCTCCGGCGAAAACAGCACTTCCTTCATTCTGTTATGATACGCTTTGGCGTATCAGATAGCAACTTCCGCTTCAGCCAGAGAGGTTTGGCTTGAAGCATTTCAATTTGGAACAGGAGTAAGAAATTGACCATGGAGTGCGATCAGATTAAAACCACCTGACGTGGTTGTCATTTATGTGGGATAATGGTAACATTAAAGGTTTGTCAGGGCATGAAAGATATGCTTTTATGAACCTTGATGACGTTGCCGGGATTGTTACAACAGAGGAAATCGGGTTTAACACATGACGACCACAACCGCTCCAATCGTAAATTCATCCACGCCGCGCGACGCGGGCAGGGCCAAATCTCTTTTTGAGCAGGCTATGAAGTTCGCGCACGCCGGCAATATTGTGCAGGCCGCTGACAAGCTGGAAGAGGCGCATCAGGTTGATCCGGAAAATGAGGATGTGGCATTCAAGCTGGCTTATTACGCTGATCTTCTCGGTGATGATGAATTGTCGCTTTCCATTTATGAATCTCTGGCACAGCATCAACCCACGCGTGAAGGCGTGCTGTTAAATCTTTCCGTGCTGTATGAAGATGCCGGATTTTATGATGAAGCGGAAGAATGCCTGCATCGGCTCCTGTCAGTAAAACCCAATAATCCGCATGGACGCATGTATTATGAACATGTGGATAGCTCCATGTATATGGAAGTGCAGGATGATTCTGATAAACGCATCCTGCCGCGCAATATGCTTCTGGAATTGCCCACCACTGATTTTGAACTTTCCGTGCGTGCCCGCAACTGCCTGAAGAAAATGAATATCCGGACGCTGGGTGATCTGGTGCGTACCAGCGAGGCCGAGCTTATCAGCTACAAAAACTTTGGCGAAACCAGCCTGGATGAAATCAGGGAAATGCTATCCCGAAAAGGTCTGCGACTGGGTCAGGCCGTGGATGAAGCCCGGCAGCAGCAGCGGCAGGAACTTATTAAACAGGTCGCCGCCAAGGTGCCTGAAGCCGTATTAAATAAGCTCGTCACAGAAATGGATCTTTCCGTTCGCGCCAGCAAGGCCCTGCAACGCCTGGGCATCAACACCTTGGGCGATTTAGCCAGCCGCACCGAAGCGGAACTCATGGGCGTGAAAAACTTCGGTCAGACCAGCTTGGAAGAAGTGAAGCAGAAGCTCACCGAGTTCGGCTTGTCTTTACGTCGCGTAGAGTAGCATTGGCTCCGGCAGGCCGGCCTGAGGCTGCTGAATTCGGTTGCGAAGGCAGGGGGCATACAGGTACCACAGGCGTCCCGCCTGCCTCTGTCGTATTTTCGATGCAGGCAATACGCCTGCGGTACAACGGCTTCCATCGCCTCTTTGTCCCGTTGGGTGGCGATCGGAGTATAGTATTGCAAACATCCTCCACGCCTGTTGGCATCTTATTGCAAAGGGGTCATGGATGATCCGTAGCCGGCACCGAGCACCGTGTTTTCTTCTCTTAGTTTCAGCCATGGTGACCGGATCACTGCTTGTCGGTTGCCAGACTGTCCCTACGACTGTTTCTTATCATACAGTTCCGCCGCCCCCCAGCGTCAGCTCCCTGACACCGGAATCTGGTCCGATTGTGGTATCGCCCGTAATGCCGCCGGCATTTCCGACTGTGCCCGCAATGTTGCCCAAACCCAAAATTCTCGGGGCGTTATATCCGGGTATTATTCATCTGGCTTCGTGGATGCAGGAGCCATGGATTCGCGTGCGCATTACGCAGGAATCCGTCACGCCCCCTTACATCAATGCTCATCTCTACCGCGGGGTTGTGCGAATTGTGCATCTGGCGGACGGAAAATACGCCGCTATCAACAGTTTACCCATGGAAAGTTATCTCGCCGGCGTGCTTTCGCGCGAATTGTATCGCAACTGGCTCCCCGCTACGTACCGGGCGCAGGCTATTGCAGCGCGAACGTATGCGCTCTATCAGATCGAAACCTTTGGCCGCACCCACGCCTGGGATGTTACCGGCGGCCAAAACTCCCAGGTGTACGGCGGAAAAAATGCGGAAACGCCAAACGCATGGAATGCCGTCCGCGCTACCACGGGCGATATTATGGAAACGCGGGACAACCAGGAAATCGGCTTGTTCTGCGCCTTTTATTCCGCCTGTAACGGGGGCGCTTCGCAAAGTGCGGCAGAGGCCTGGGGGGATGCTTCCATACCACCCCTGGTCAACCGCCTGTTTGGCACACTGGATGCCAACTGCCCGGAATTTACCTGGCCGACCATGACCTTCAGCCTGGCGCAAATTACCCAGGCTGTGACGTGGTGGGGACAAAAAAATGATCTGCCATATCTCGCGGAGCTTGGGCCTCTTGTGTCGGTGCGTATAACGCAGCGCAACCCCGTGACCCGCCGCCCGATGATTATTACCCTGACCGATATTGCGGGACATGTTGGAAAAATGCGGGCGGAGGAATTCAGGCTCGCCCTGGCGCTGGATCCGATGCGGACAGTGCCCGCGCCGCCGAGCAGTTTTTTCAAGATTCAACCTGACGGCAAGAACATTCAACTCGTAGACGGTCACGGCTACGGCCACGGCATCGGATTATCACAGTGGGGGGACCAAACACTGGCCCAGCGCGGATGGCGGGCGCGATCCATTTTGCAAACCTATTATCCACACTCCTGGATTCACAAGGAATGGTAAGGATAGGACCAGAAGTTAGGAGTTAGAATGTTTTGGAAGCGCTGTCGCTTCTATTTTGCTTTGCCAGTAAACCTGCCGCTTCATTAGGTCTTCTAACTTCTAACTCCTAACTCCTGCGTTCTCGCACCGCTACGCTTACACGTCCAGGTTCTTGACATCCAGGGCGTGTTCTTCGATGTAACGGCGGCGGCGTTCTACATTTTCGCCCATGAGCGTGCTGAACATGGCTTCCGCGTTCGAGGCCCCTTCAAGCGTCACCCGCAGCAGCGTGCGGCGTGCCGGGTCCATGGTGGTGGCCCAGAGTTCCTCGGCGTTCATTTCTCCCAGACCTTTGAAGCGCTTCACTTCGATTCCCTGCTTGGCAATTTCCTGAATGGTTGAAACGATATCCGCCAGGCCGGCGATGTCGCGTTTGAAATCGCCGCCGCTTTCCACCAGGTAACGCGTCATTTTGCGTTCGCCGCTGTCAAGCTCTTCAAATTTCAGGAAGTAATCTTCGATGGGCAGGTCCATGGTCTTGAGTTTTTCAAAACTCTTTTCCAGTTCGCGGTTTTCACTGAGTTCCTCATTTTTTTCCAGACGACGCTGGGCCCTCTTTTTCGCTTCCGCAGCCTCGGCGGAAAGTTTGCCATTAGTGCCGGATCCGTTGGCGGAAGCATCGGCTGTTTCAACGGTTCGGGCGATGGCCATGAGCTCGGCAATTTTATTGTTTTCGCAGTAGGCTTCGTATTCTTCCAGTGTATAGTAGAATGATTCGTGACCATCCAGAATCACGCGATAGTGCGGAAGCGTACCG
>JAJZGH010000329.1 GCA_021798635.1 Planctomycetota bacterium
CGAATCAGTGTGGTGGTGCTGTGGCTGGTGCGTATCGGGGAACGCTCCTGCCACAGGGGATTTTTTGAGAGCGTGCCAATACTGATAACGGTAAATTCCATAGACTCCTCATGGGACGATGACCCGTAGCGGTGCCGCCACCGGGCAAACCCGCCCGGGCGTTAAGCTCCTCCGGAGCTTTCAGGCCGGCCCCCAGTTGACCCCGCCAAACCAAGCCGTATGATAACCTTGATGATAACAGATGAGAAATTACAAGGACCGCATGTCGCAAATTGAACCGTCTAACGCTTTTTCCGCTCTGGGGCTTGAACCTGCGATTGTCATGGCGCTTGATGACTTGCATTTTGTCGAGCCGTCAGAAATTCAGCGCTTAATGATTCCTGCCGCTCTGAAGGGTGCGGATATTATCGGGCAGGCGCGCACGGGTACCGGAAAAACCGCCGCCTTTGGACTGCCGATTCTGCAGCGCCTGGACCTGGCGCATAGTTTGCAGGCGTTAATCGTCACCCCCACGCGGGAACTGGCCATTCAGGTGGAAGCGGAAATGGTACGCTTCGCCCGGCACAAATCATCCCGGATGATCGTGGTGTACGGCGGGCAGAAAATTCAACATCAGACCAAACTTCTGGAACGCCAACCGCATGTTGTGGTAGGCACGCCGGGGCGCATTCTGGATCTGAATCAGCGCGGTTCCCTGCCCCTGGCGAATATGAAGTTCGTGGTGTTTGATGAAGTGGACCGGATGTTTGACATCGGGTTCCGTGATGATGTCCGGAAAATACTGGCCTTGTGCAAAGCCCCGCGGCAGACCATTTTTGTTTCCGCCACCATCAATGATGATATTGAACGCATGGTCCAGCAGCACATGACCAACCCGCAACGGATTTTCACTGCCAAAGCGGATGAAACGCTGACCAATCCGGAAGCGGTTCAGTATGTGGTTGGGGTTCAGCCGTGGGATAAATTACGGGCCTTGCGCTGTTTAATTCAACATGAACAGCCCGGACTGGCCATTATTTTCTGCCGCACCAAACGCAGCGTAGACAAAGTGGCCCATGGCTTATGCGAAAGAGGCGTCAATGCCTCAGCTATTCATGGCGATCTGCTGCAAAATCAGCGGGAACGCGTGATGCGTGGTTTTCGCACCGGGAAAATTAATGTGCTGGTCGCCACGGATCTGGCCAGCCGCGGCATTGACGTGCATGAAATAAGCCATGTGATAAATTACGACGTTCCGGAAGACCCTGAGGCTTATGTCCATCGCGTCGGCCGCACCGCCCGAATGGGAGCCACCGGCAAGGCGTTTACGTTCGTCTCCATCGGGCAGGCGCAGTTGCAGACGGAAATTGAAAAGATGATCAACCATCTTCTGGAAGAATATCGGATTCCCGGATTTACCCCTTCCATGGAGCCAAGCAAACGACCCGGTGCGTTGCCGCACCCTGCACAGGATGGCCGGCCAGCCGCTTCAGGTGATGCCAGCGCGGGACCTGCGGACTCCCAACCCGCCACCCCGGCAGTCGATGGCTACGCGCCGACGTCATTCACCGCCCCGGAACCCACGGTAGTAACCCGCCGCCCAATTTCCGGTCGCTTCCCCACACGCCGCCGCCGGTAATTGTCGGCGAGCACGTAAATGCCTGCGCCGACGGCCTGCCAGACGGTGAAGTACCCGGCCGCCATTGCCGCCAAAGACGTGGGCGAGCGGCTCGTTTTAAGAAACATCGGTACCGCAGAGGGCAGCATCATGGCCGCCATCATGGCCAACCACATAAGTTGGAAATCCGCAGCGGAACTGAACCAGGAGTGGCCATTCATCCGCATCCACATCATGGACATTGTCCAACCGCCAGGCATGTCCATGCCGCCGTGCATCGTATGACAAAAATAAGCGGTTGCGCCTACGCCGCCGAAAAATGCAAGCGCACACATCGCGATAAACCCGAGGGGCTGTAAATATCTCACGCCGCCGGTTAAATATTGGCGTTGCAGTTGGACGGTCATAGGGTTTCCATGCGTTCAAGCGCAGCAGTCTTTAGGCGCCCCACTTTCGTATTCATCGTGGCGGCGCCACCAGGCACCGGGTTTGGTGCGCGGGCCGCCGGCGGGAGAATCTTCCCATAGCTCCTGTCGGCCCAGTGGAGTCAAATCCAAAAATGTCCAGATGTTCAGCCCCTCTACTCCGCGGCCATTGGTGTGGTAGGTTCGGTACACATCCTTGTCATCATGGATAAAGACGCTCAATCCATATTTTTCGTGCTTGTCGGCCGTAAGACCAAGGTCCTCATTGAATTCGCCGCCGTCGGACGAGTACCAGGGATAACTCCATCCCATTCGTTTTTTTAATTTCTCGATATTGTTTAATGGTGCGCGAGAGACCAGACAAAAAGAAGTATTGCGTGCATGAAAATGCGCCAGGCAACCAAATTGATCCACTACCATGGAACATCCCACGCATCCTCCATCCGGCCAGCCCGGCACGGTCGGCGCAAACATAAAATGGTACAGGATCAGTTGGCGACGGCCTTCAAATAAATCAAGCAGACTCATTTTACCCCGCGGGCCGGTGAATGCGTAGGCCTTGTCCATTCTAACCATGGGCAGCCGCCGCCGCTCGGCGGCCAGCGCATCGCGGGCCTGTGTTGCCGCCTTTTCTTTCATGAGCAGAGCCTCGCTAGCCTTCTGCCATTGTGCGTGATCGACGATTTTCGGAAATATGATTCGGCTTTCACCGTTTGTTTTCATAAATTAATTCCTTTGTTCAATGGTCTATCGCCGTTGAATGCGCCCGCCGTCATTACGTCGCATATGGAAAGCGGTGAGGCCGTTAGCCCGTCGCGCGGCGGACAAAGCCGCGGGCTGACGGAAAAGACGCAACGCCAAGGCCATGGCGTGTGGCCGCGCCCGTGGGATTTACCCTTCGTCACCGCTGGGGCCGTAGCTGGATGGCACCTTCGCTTCCATGAGCCTGAGATACACACCCAACTGTCCGCGGTGCTGAATCCAATGGTTAAGCATAATCAATCTGAGAATCATCACCTTGGGCATTGTCGTGACTGGCTTTCCGTCGCGCATGAATGACGAGTTGGTCATCAGGCGGCCATTGTCCAACGTGGGAAGAATCTCTCGCACCATCTGGGCGCTGTTTTCGTGGCTACTGAGAATATCCTGCACAGTTGCGGGTTGTTTGAACGACGCTGCAGGGTCAGGTATTGGTATCTCATCCATCAGGGCGAATTGCACCACGACTCCCGGCACGGTGGCAATATGCAAACCCAGTTCGCCGGCGGTGTGGGATTTCTCATGTGCTTTCCATCCCAGCTTATCTTGTGCAATGCGCTCGAGAAATTTGCCGGTGATCTTGGACTCATGTTCGAATTCGCCAAGCATGGCGTGTGCGATGGACATTATATGCTCCTTTAAAAAGCTGGATAAAATCGTTCATTGAATATTCCTGCAGTTCCACTTAACCGCGTTTTTTCTCCGCTGCGATCCGAATCTGTTCCAGTATTTCGCCCCAGCCTTTGGTGACATTCTGTTCGATTTCCGGTTCCATCAGCCCCATCGCCTGGTGAGTGAATTTCAGCAGGATGCCGTCAGGCTGTTCGGTGAGGCGATACTGGATATGCGAGATGGCCGGATAGGACATCATCATGGGTCCCACGATTTCCAGGAGTTTTGGCGGTTTAATCACCTGCACATGACCCCAGAGGTGGCCCGCGTTATTGCCCAAATCGCGGAACCAGCGCCCGCCAGGCCATGGCTCAAGTTTCATATTCAACTGCTGCATGGGGCCATGCGGCTCCAGCACGCTCTGGAAGACCACGTCCGCCGGAGCCGCGATCAGCAACTCTTTGACGATGTGGAAGGTTCTGATGGTGGAATTACTTACTTGTGCGACCATGATGCTACTCCTTGGAATGACGTTGATGACCCGGCACGGAACGATTCCGCGCCGCAAGGTCCCGGGCAGTTGTTTCGGCGGCTTCTTTTATGCCGGCCAGATGATCGGTCCATAATTGTTCAAAATGTTGGATCCAATCATGTACAGGTTTAAGTCCGTCCGCGTTTAATGCATACAAGCGGCGTTGGCCGGCCTTATGAACGGTAACCAACCCCACTTTCCGAAGTACGCCCAAATGCTTGGATACCGCAGGCTGGGGAAGCTTGAGCTGGCGCACCAGTTCCGTAACATCCCGGCGATAGCCCAGGGCCAGCAGATCCACGATTTCGCGTCGCCGGGGTTCCGCGATGGCGTTGAAGACATCAGAAGTTGTTGCAGCTCGAGCCATGACGGTATTATATTCCCATATTAGAATATGTCAAGTGGCCGTGAGCCAGGACGCCGGGGCTGGCCATTATTTTCTGCCGCACCAAACGCAGTGTGGATAAAGTAGCCCACGGCTTATGCGAAAGAGGTGTGAATGCCTCAGCTATTCACGGCGATCTGCTGCAAAATCAGCGGGAACGCGTGATGCGCGGTTTTCGTACCGGCAAAATCAATGTGTTGGTGGCCACCGATCTGGCCAGCCGGGGCATTGACGTTCATGAAATAACTCATGTGATAAATTACGATGTGCCGGAAGATCCCGAAGCGTATGTGCACCGCGTGGG
>JAJZGH010000330.1 GCA_021798635.1 Planctomycetota bacterium
TACAGGGCGTGGCAATATTTCCGGGCACCCCGCATCAACTCGACCGGCGAGCCACCGGGTTTATCCCAGTGGGCTTCAGCATTCCTTTGAAAAGGCGGCTTTTTTACCGCGCCCGGAAAAATTGCCACGCCCTACGATACAGAACCTTGGCGGTACGCTGGCAATGTCACGCGAAGGATGGGGTTGATGATCAATTGCAGTTGATCGGTCAGGCGGCCCACGGCCTGCTGATATTCTGTCTCATCACGAATCATGACGAACCGTAACAAGACCGCAGATTACGCCGATCACCCTGGTAAACACCGGGCTTCTATCCTTCGTGGCCTCCCTACGCATTGCCCACCGTGCTGTTTGATATCTGTCAACGCTATCAGAACTACTTTTCTCCGCCGCCCGTATCCGC
Organism: Planctomycetota bacterium; assembly: GCA_021798635.1. The sequence continues at coordinate 404 of JAJZGH010000330.1, forward strand.
GTCATCCGCGCAATCCGCGGTTCTTTTCCGTTGTGTCGTAGGTGATATAATCGCTTGGTGCTCGGACACATCAGGAAATAATCGTACGCAGCGGGATCGTGCGGTCTAAGGAGGATTCGTCCTCAAATCTCGGTTTGCCAGAGCGCAAGGGCGTTCTGCCCCACCGCGCGTTGGAATTTGCCGGCGTTACGCCATAGAATCCTGCCTGCGGCGATTCAGAGGCCAATGGGTTATTCTGAGACGACGGAGTTGTCCTGATGCGGAGACTGCATGCGGCGCGTTGTTATTACCGGAGTTGGAGCGGTTTCTCCGCATGGTTTAACCAGCGCGGATTTTTGGCTCGGCCTTACCGAAATGCGCTCCTCCATTGCACCGCTTTCAGCGTTTGATCCAGCAACATTTCCCAGCCGCGTTGCCGGGCAGGTACCCGCTTTCAAAACCATGGACTATGTGCCCAAAAGCTACCGCAAGGCCACCAAAATTATGGCCCGCGATATTGAACTGGCCGTTCTGGCGGCGGATGGAGCCGTCCGCGATGCCCATCTGGCAACGCGCGGGGTGATGGAAAGCTTCGGCGGAAAAAAGCCGGATGACACTTGGTTTGAAGTTGATTCCCGACGCATCGGCTGCAATATTGGCGCGGGGTTGATTTGTGCTGATCTCAATGAATTAACTTCAGCTATGGCCCCGGCGCAAGGTGATGACGGCAGCTTGAGTTTGCAAAAATGGGGAAAATCTGATGATCCCGGCAAGCCCAGCGGCATGGATCTGCTGACGCCCCTGTGGCTGTTGAAATATCTGCCCAACATGCTGGCCTGTCATGTCAGCATTATTCATGACACGCAGGGGCCGTCGAATACAATTACCTGCCAACAGGCTTCCGCCGGGCTGGCACTTGCGGAAGCGTGCCGAACCATTCAGCGCGGTCAGGCGGATATCGCGCTGGTTGGCGGGTGCGAATCCATGGTTCATCCCATGGGACTTATGCGCTGGACGTTGTTGCACCGCCTGACAACCACAGGCAACGACCAACCGGGTCGGGCGTGCCGCGCCATGGATCAGACAGCCGATGGAACCGTCATCGCTGAGGGCGGCAGCGTGTTGATTATTGAGGATCTCCAGCACGCCCTGGCGCGGGGCGGAAAAATTTATGCCGAAGTTGCGGGGCTGGGGGCAACCTCCAGCGCGCGCGGCATTGGCGGCCCTGATCCGGCCGGTGAAGCCATGGCGGTGGCCATGCGAAAATCATTAAAAGATGCGGGAACGGACCCGCGCGATGTGCAATTGATCGTCCCCGCGGGATACGGTATCCCCCGTGATGATCAGGCTGAGGCCTCGGCAATTAAAAGCGTATTTGCTTCCCGCCAGCCGGAGGTTGTGGCGATCCGGGGCGGTCTGGGTGATGCCGGTGCCGGCTCACAGGCATTGGACCTGGCGGCGGCGGCCATGGCGTTGCATTATCAAACTGTGCCGGGGGCAGTCAATTGCACTACCCCTGTTGAGGGCCTGCATGTTCCGCAACAAACTCACGCCGCAGCGCTGGAGCATGTGCTGGTAAGCACCGGCTCGATTGCGGGCCAAAACTCCGCGGTGGTTTTGCGGCGCTATGCTTAAACGGTCATGCCGCCGCAAGAGAATGGGCACGTATCTGATACTTCTGGAGCAAAAATGAGAAATCGTGTGGTGATTACAGGAATCGGATGGGTTACGCCGCTGGGGCGCACCATTGATGATGTGTGGGCGAAATTGCTGGCGGGCGAAAGCGGCATTGCCCCGACGAAACTTTTTGACGCCCGGTTTTTTCCGACCCGGTTTGCCGCAGAGGTTAAGGATTATCAGTTGCCGGAACACTTGAGAACCTCCGGCAAGCATGAGGAGATCAGCCGCGCCACCGGATTTGCCCTTGATGCGGCTCATCAGGCTTGGCGCATGGCGGGCCTCCCCATGCCGGGAACACCCGCATCTGCGGAAGTGGATCCCTACAGCGTCGGCGTTTATCTGGGCAGCGGGGACGCGGCTTTGGATTTTGACAACTTCACGCGATCAGCCTTGAACTCATGGGATTCAGAAAAACGCACGATGAATATGGCCCAATGGGGCCGCGATGCCCTGGGCTCATTTAATGCCCTGCGGGAAATTGAACAGGAACCGGCCATGCCGATTTCGCATGTGAGCATGGAATTTGACGCGCGCGGGCCGTCCATGAATTGCCTTACTGCGTGCGCCGCATCTACGCAGGCGCTGGGCGAGGCCGCCGAACTGATCCGCCGGGGAGATGCCGAAGTTATCATCTCCGGCGGTGCGCATTCCATGATTCACCCGTTTGGCGTTACCGGCTTTAACCGGCTGACGGCCCTATCCACATTTAATGAAGATCCCAAGCGGTCATGCCGTCCATTTGACGCCACCCGCAGCGGATTTGTCATTGGTGAAGGCAGCGGCGTGCTGATTTTAGAAAGCCTCGATCATGCCACGGCCCGCGGCGCAAACATTCTGGCGGAAGTTGTGGGGTATGGCAGCAGCGCTGATGCGTATCGCGTCACTGATCAACATCCCGAAGGCCGCGGAGCCATCGTGGCCATTGAATCAGCTCTGCGCGATGCGGGCATGCAAACCAGTGATATTGATTACATCAACGCCCACGGCACCGGCACCAAGGAAAATGATTCCACCGAAACCTTTGCGATAAAAGGGGTATTTAAGGAACAGGCCAAAAATGTTCCCATCAGCAGCATTAAAAGCATGATGGGCCACCTGATCGCCGCCGCCGGTGCGGTGGAAGCCATTACCTGCGTGTTGTGCATTCGGGACCAGATGATCCCCCCCACGGCCAATTACAGCGTGCCGGACCCCGAGTGTGATCTGGATTATGTGCCTAACACCGCCCGGAAAGCCAAAGTGGAAGTCGCCATGTCCAACAGCTTCGGTTTCGGCGGACAAAATGATACGCTGATCGTCCGGAATTTTGTGCCGTAGGAGTCGATTTGACCAAGCGCCGGGCTGGCCTGCCCGAACTGCGTTCACGCGCATCGGCTATAATGCCCGGCTTGAAGGAGATCGGCCGCAATGAAAATGTTATTAACCGGACAAGTGGGGCTTGACCGTCAAGCGTATCTGAATCAGGTGGAGGCCATCGCCCGATCGCATGGCGAATTGCTTAAGGTATTTCATGTGGGCGATATGATGTATCGCGAAGCGCCGGATGTTAAGCCGGGCCGCATTCTGGATTTACCCCTGTCGCGTTTAACGAGTCTGCGGCGCGCGGTATTTCGGGATATTCTCACGGAGTTGCCCAAATATTCCCATGTGATTATCAATTCTCATGCGACATTTCGCTGGAAGCATGGCCTGTTTGCCGCGTTTGACTTTGACCAGTTGGCGCAGCTTCAGGCGGATATTTACGTCACGTTGCTGGATAACGTGGAATCGGTTCATCAACGCCTGCTGCGGGATGACAACGTCGATCACAGTCTCAAGGATCTGATGGTCTGGCGCGAAGAGGAAATTCTGGCCACGGAACTCATGGCCCGCGCCAATGCCCAGCATCCCGGCGCGTTTTACGTTCTGGCACGCGGGCGGCACGCCAGTACCGCCTTAACGCTCTTTCGGCTTCTCATGCGGCCGGGCATGCGGAAAATCTATCCCAGTTTTCCCATGAGTCATGTCATGAACATGCCGGAAATACTCAATGAAATCAATACTTTCCGCCACGCGATGGCCGGCAAATTCATCACATTTGATCCCGGCGATGTGGATGAAAAAATGCTGTATGACACTGCCGTGGCCGCGGTGGAAGAGGGGAAACAGACGCTGTGCGTGGAAGCTTCCGGGGGCAGCGTACAAGTGCGCGTACCGGAAATTCTGGCCATCGGCAGTGACATCAACGGCCAGATTTACGCCCGTGATTTTATGATGGTGCGCCAAAGCGACATGATTGTATCGTATATTCCCGAACTCTCGGACGGGCGTCCCGGTTTATCCAGCGGTGTAGAGCGCGAACTTCAGCACGCATACGACCACGCCCGGGAAGTCTATGTGATCTGGCGACCCAAGGCCGGCCCCAGCCCCTTTATCACCCAAACCGCCACGCGCCTGTTTACCACCGTCGAAGAAGCCCTGGCCTATTTTTCCCACCGCGGCTTCTGCCCCGCCCACAATCTGTTTGAAAACCCGTA
>JAJZGH010000067.1 GCA_021798635.1 Planctomycetota bacterium
CAATAAAAGAGGTGTTTGCAGGAGAAAATGCTCTTGCCCAAGGGGACCCGCCCTCAAAACAGCTTGTTTTGTGGGATTTTTAACCGGACACTACTGATGCGCCACCAATAGTCGTTGTACTATAAAAGGTGCTTCCGAAGAGAGTCAGACTGGCCATGGGACGTTGCCCATCAGTGTTGTCGAATGATGCCAACACATTTGGCGCGCCGCCGTTAATAGGCACTGAGAATACTTCGCCGGCGCCATATTCACCGCCGTATTCAGTTGTGCCATACAAGGTGTTCCCAGAGAGAGTCAGATTGCCAAAAGAAGGGCCGTCCCCATCGGTGCCGTTGAAAGATGCCAATGTCGTCAGACCCTGGGCTTGCGACACTCCGCTTGTTGCGAACATCGCCGCAGCACCAAAAAGCACACCGATAGCACTGCCGCATGGCAAACAATTAAAGAATGTCCGATTGACACAAGCATTTTTGCCCAGCTTTGACAGCTTATACATGACAGTCTCCTTCCACATTGCAATTATGACAAATTCTTTACGATAAAGTATATAAATTATCGAACGCTTGTCAAAAAAAGTATCGGTATTTGGTGATTATTCAACGGCCATATTTGAATTCCAGCAACGCGTGCATCGCCCGGCGGATCGGCTCCGGCAGTTGCGGCCAAGCTCGGTCATCGCTTCCAGATCATAATTGGCAGCCAAATAGCGGATCAATACATCGAATACATAAGGATAATATATACTCTATGCGGTTATTAACGGGACATTTTCGAAGGTTTGGAATCGCGGTGCCATCAGCGTGGTGATGGTGTCGCGGTGGATGGTTGGCAATTCATCCAGGCACCGATCAGGGGTTGACGAAACTCCTGGAACGAGCCGTGGTGACGGGAATTCAGTACGGTCTTTTTGGTGAATCTCCAGAGCCGCTCGATAAGATTGAGGTTCGGAGAATAGGATGGCAAAAAAAAGCGGCTCAATGTGCAGGGGCGCCACCATATCACGCACTGCGGGCGGATGCGGCGAACCGGCGAGGCATCGTGCCGTTACGTTTTTGCCAATAGTTGCACGGCTGCGGGCTGCAGGTTGGGGGCGGTGGCGCGTACGCGGATGATTCCGCCGGTGTTATTTGCACGGGCTAATACCATGCACAGGCCGTTGAAGGCGCTGCGATAGTTGGCCTGATTGGGTTGCAGACATGCCGGATCGCCATTACCGACGCCGGCATTCATGCCTGCGCCGGTAACGCTGAATCGGACTTTGTTGTCGGCGGTGGGCACGATGCGGCCGGCGGAATCCACGACGGAAACCGCGATGGGAACCGTATCCTGGCCGTCAGCTTGCAACACATACCGGTCCGGCGTCAGCAGCAAAGCGGCGGCTCGGCCGGTGGTTTCGATGCGGTGTATCGCGGACAGGGAGCCATGATTATAGCCGTAGGCTTCAATATGGCCCGGCGCATAGGGTACATCCCACTGGATGTGTTTGAGGCGGGGCATCGCTTTGGTGCCGTAACTTGTGCCATTGACGCGTAATTCAATTTTATCGCAGTTGCCGTAGCACCATACGCGAATAGTTTTGCCTTCATGCCCGTGCCAATTCCAGTGGGGGAAAATGTGAACCAAGGGCTTGTTATCCCACCATGCTTTGTAGTACATGGCGGCATCTTTGGGAAAGCCGCACATATCCAGCAGGCCAAAATGTGAGTTGATCGAGGGCCAGCCGCACGGGGTTGGTTCACCGCGATAATCAAAGCCGGTCCAGACAAATCCACCGGCGATAAAGGGGCGCACGGCCACGGGTTGCCAGGACTTTTCGGGATCACCGTGATACGCACTAACGAGGCCCGCGGGGATATCGGTTTTGTAAATACCGCGATCGCTGGTATTGCTGCCGATTTCGCTGCCAAACATTTTCAGGTGCGGATAGGCCTTGTGGAATCGATCGTAATTAAATGGATCGTAGTTGCAGCCCTGCAGATTCTCAACGGTTTCAAAGCCGTGCAGCCGGTGGAAATCAGCGTTGGCATCCCACCCGATCTGCCTCTTACCCCAGTTCCCGTTCATAGCACAGGTAATGGGCCGTGTGCGATCATACTTATGAACGGATTGCATCAGGGCCGCAAAAACTTCTTTGCCATAGTGCGAGTTCTGCACCTTATACTCTTCATTGCACAACGACCACATGATGATACTGGGGTGATTGCGATCGCGCAGAACCATCTCATCGACATGCCACATGTTCGTATACGGATCGCCCACAGCGGTCTTGGGGCCGTAATCATCGCCAAGGCGGCGGTTTTCATCCATCACCAACATACCCAGTTCATCGCAGGCATCATAAAATGCCGGGGCCATCAAATTATGCGAGCAGCGCACGGCGTTGCAGCCAATTTCCTTAAGTTTGCGCACGCGCCAGTACCAGAGGCTGTCGGGCGCACCGATGCCCACGCCCACAAAATCCTGATGGTTGCAGGTTCCTTGGAGTTCCACATGCTGTTCGTTAAGGAAAAAGCCTTTATCAGCGTCATAGCGTAAGGTGCGAATGCCGAATTTCTGAGTATGGGCATCCACCAGCGATCCGCCACGGAATATCTGCGTGGTCAGCGTGTAAAGATTGCGATTTTCCAAGGACCACAGAGCAACCTGCTTTAACGCGGCAACTTGGGTTATGGATCCGGATTCGCCTGGGGAAAGAATCAATTCATTGGAAAGGCGTGTCACGCTTTGTCCCAGCGGATCCGATACCGTTGACACAATTTCGCAGGTATGCCGCTGGTGCGATTCATTGACCACACTGGTTTGAATGGTTAAATCGGCCGAGGCATTATCGCGTACATTATGTATATCGCTGATAACATAAACGCCCCACGGTAACACATGCACCGGGTCGGCAACATTCAACCAGACGTGGCGGTAAATGCCGCCGCCCTCATACCACCAGCCTTCAAATTTGGTGGGATCCACATATACGGCCAGGACATTATCGCCGCCGAAATTTGCGGATTTGGAAATATCAAAACGAAAGGGTGTGTAACCACCCTGATGGCGTCCCAGCAGTTTCCCATTGAGGTAGACATGGGCATCGCGGTATACGCCTTCAAAATCAAGCCAGACGGCTTTGCCACTGTCCGATGCCGCCAGTGAGAAATGCCGGCGATACCAGGCCGGATACACCGGTAGAAACCCGTGGCCTTTGTCGGCCTTCGGATCGTATTTTCCTTCCACAATATAATCGTGGGGTAATTGGACTACGCGCCATGCGCTATCGTCAAAATCCTCAGCCACCTGCGCGTGCGTTGCCGCCGCATGAGGGACGCTATGATCAACAGTTTTACCGGCCAAGGCTTGAAACCGCCAATTGGCGTCCAGCAGTTCATGGCGGCGCGGGCCGGCAGCGGCAATCGCCCCGGCCAGAGCTGCGGATTGCCCTTTGGAGTACTCATTTACATTGGCCAGTGCGGCGGATGCGGCAACCGCCAGACCCGCTTTGATTAAATCTCTACGTTGCAACATAGACCGTCCTCTAAATTAACGCACCATTCTTTATTTTCCGGAAAATCGCATTCCAGGCATCACCGTATGAACGCCCGCGGATTCGTGAATCTACTGATTATCCCTCATCGGTCACCTTGGGGGTACCGACCTTGAGCATGATCGCACCGTGCACGGGGACTGCAGCGCTAAAGGATGTTTTAGCGCCCAGGTTTTTCCGTTGCCACAAATCGCGTACCGGCTGATTGCCGCGCATGGATTTTTCTCCACGCCGCAGAACCGGGTCGATCATGTCCCATGCGGGAATGGAAACTGTTCGGGGTATAGCACCCAAGTTAAATATTGCCACGGCCACGGTGCCATCCCATAGCGGCCGTGCCCAGACTTCCACCTGCCCCTGCCGATCCACACGCTGGGCCTGCATGCCCAGTTCATCCTGATTGACCGCCAGAACTTCGGTGTTGGTCATCAGGTCGGTGGTGAATTTATTGAGTTTTTCAAGATCGCAACCCAAAAGCAGCGGTGCCGACAGCATGCACCAGAGCGTTATATGCGTAAGCTGTTCGTGCGGCGTAAGCTTGGTCCAGTGGAGCGGGCCGTCTTCAAAATATCCCCAGCCCACAACCAGCATGTCCGGATCATTCCAATATCCCGGTCCGGCAAAAGGAAATAACATGCCGTCGCTGCCAAAGCCATTGGCGATCATGGACCCCCATGAGTCATTGATGTCACCACTTATACGATAGCTATTGCCCCATACCGGAGATTTGCCCGCCCATGTCCAGACGTGTCCCATACCATACTGGCACAGGCTGAAGAATATATCGCGTCCGGATTTTCGCAGCGCTTCGCCCATGATGCGATAGGGCTTGATGAATTGTTCTAAATCCGGATGTTTTGGGGCTTCCTGGCTGTAGCTGCACCAGTCATATTTGAGATAATCCACACCCCAGCGGGCGTAGGTTTTGGCATCCTGCATTTCATGGCCGAAGCTGCCGGTATGGCCGCCGCAGGTGGTGGGGCCGGGCGAGGAATACACGCCGAAGCGCAGACCGTGGCTGTGAACATAATCTGAGATGGCCTTCATATCACCAAATTTTTCGGTGGTTTTTATTTCGCCATCGGCGGTGCGGCCATTTTGCCAGCCGTCATCTATATTGATGTACATAAATCCTTTAGCCGCCAGACCACTATTTACCATGGCGTCGGCGGCGGCGCGGGTGCGTTTGGCGTCATTGTTCATGCCGTAGGCATTCCAGGAATTCCAGCCCATTTGCGGGGTCAGGGCCAGTTTATGTTCGCCGGCCACGAGCCGCAGTGTGCGGTGCGCTGTACCCAAACTGTTTTTTGCCGTCAGCCTGACCTTGTATTCCCCTGCCTTGTTGATTTTACCGGTGATAATTCCCTTATGATCCATCGTCAATCCCTCGGGGAGGCCGACGGCACTAAGGCTGACGGGGGCTTTGCCGGTGAAGGGAACACGGAAGAGAAAATCATGTCCGGGCGTGGCACCAAATACGCGGGGGCCGTGAAACTCCGGTGTTTCCGGATCACCGCTGGCAATAACGGGATAATCATTAGCGCCCGGATAGGGCGGCAGAGCTACGGGCCGGGCGGTGGCACCGGCGGCCAGAGTAATTACCGGATTAAGCCAGTCGGCATGATCAAAGTTTATGCCGGCAACCCCTGGCAACACCAGCAGTGTAAGCTCTTTGGCTCCCCGCAGATTGGCGTGGATTTCGCGCGCGGGGTCTCCCAGCCGCATGACTGGCGTGCGAGCTTTGGTTTTGCCATCCACCAAAACTTCAAAAATCACGGCACCTTGTTTCGTGGCTTCATCATCCAAGCCCACCTTGGCTGTGAAATTAGCCGCCGCTTTTTTCAAGTTGATACGAAAAACGCTTTCGGCATGAGTCCCGATGCCGTGGCGGTAGGTTTTACCGCCGACACGCAAGGTTTTGCCGCCGACGCTTTTATTTTTGGTGGGATTTCCCCAGCCCTGCTGCATCAGGCTGATATTCAAATCTTCAACGCGGATAAGTTTCCCGGCTTTTGCGGCCCGGACATTTGAAGTGGTTAATACCGTACCGGCCGCCAGCACTGCGGTGGAGGCTGCTAATTTTACGACATCGCGCCGTTGGAATCGCAGGATGGAATTTTGGCCCATTTTTGTTTCTCCGCTATGCAATGGCCTGGACAAAATCAGCAGGGCTTACAAAGTGAAGCCTGCCACGCAGATTATACTTTAAGGCCTTTCTTGCCGGTTGAAAAGCAATTCAAAAGTCAATCTTCCTGTTTCATGGCCGGCGCAAAAGGCTTTGCATGGAAAGGTGGCATTGATTGTCAGGGCAATGAAACTTGGGAATCAGATGCTGTGGGCTTAATTTCCGATCCGTATGGATGATTGGTTTGCGAGTTTTTAGTGAAGATTGTTTCAAAGCGGCTGTTGCGACTAAAATCCGCCTTATGCAGAGCAATGACACGATCGTGGCAATCAGTTCACCGGCGGGAGCGGCTCTGCGCGGCATTATCCGACTTTCCGGACCGCGGAGTTGGGCGATTGCCCAAAGCGTGTTGCGGCCTTTGTCGGCCATACGACCATACTGCTGGATAGATGCGTGGCTTGGTGATATCGCTTTGCCGGTTGGACTTATGCTTTTCCAGGCACCACGCAGTTTTACCGGGCAGGATATTGCGGAGTTGCATATTCCCGGCTCACCGGCACTGCTGGCCATGACCATGGATAGACTTCTGGCGAGTGGGACGCGGCAGGCGGAGGGGGGCGAATTTTCGGCCAGGGCATTTCTCAATGGGAAATTAGACCTTACCGAAGCGGAGGGAATTGCGGCGACAATCTCGGCGCGTAGCGATCATCAGTTGCGTGCGGCAGCGAGTTTGCGTCATGGTAGCCTGCACCGCTGGGTGCGGCGGCAGGCTGATAATTTAGCAGACATTCTGGCGTTGGTGGAGGCGGGCATCGATTTCAGTGATGAACCGGGCGTGAGCTTCATCGGGTTGGATCAATTACAGCAGCGCCTGGAGGACGTAAGCCGCGCGATGCAGGGGCTGGAAGAGCGAGCGGTAAGTTGGGAAGCTCTGGCTGCGATGCCGACGGTTGTTCTGCTTGGACGACCCAATGTGGGAAAAAGTTCTCTGCTTAATGCGCTGTCCGGGCAACAGCGGGCCATTGTTTCACCGGTCGCGGGCACCACCCGTGATGCGCTGTCTGTGGAGTTATCTGAGGCGTCCCGATCCGTAAGATTAGTTGATGCCGCCGGTGTAGAAACGGACCTTACGCCAATGGCCGACCTGATGAACGATGCTCGGCGGCAAACGCTGTTGCGGGCGGATGTTATTCTTCTGGTCATTGATCATACGGATACGGAGAGTACGTTACAGGCGCTGCCGGTCGAGGTTCAAGATATCCATGTATGGAAAATTATCGTACGCAACAAATCGGATTTATCCGGCGGCCTGCGTTGCGCACCACCGACAATAGCGTTGCCGTGGATAAATGTTGCCGCTAAAACCGGTGACAGCTTGCCGGCCCTTCGCGCGATGCTCTTTGAGTACGCTCATCGACAGGCTCCGGTGGCGGAAGATTGCCTGACGTTGAATGGCAGGCATCAGTTGCTGCTGCGGCAGGCCCGGTCCGCGTTGGAACGAGCGGAAAAAATTCTGGCTTCTTCCCGGCAATTTCCGGAATTGCTGGCCGCGGATTTGCGGGCGGCGTTGGATGATCTGGGTGCCATTTCCGGCACGATCAGCAGTGATGATGTGTTAGGCCGCATTTTCAGCAGCTTCTGCATCGGAAAATAACGGCCACGCGCGGCTTTCCGCTTTTAAGGCGGAGCATTTAGGTTTCCAACGCCAATCTTTCAGAGGCCAATGAGATCGGTTCAAGGCGCATGGGCTTACGGGCTTCCGACATAATTGTTTCACGCACCATCGGGGAAAGCGTATGGAGATCCCCGCCGTCGAAGCAGGTTAAGGCCTTGAGACTTTCCATGGGCTGGAACGCCGCACCGAATAATGTTCGCGCCGCAGACAGTGCATGTGCCAGACTTCCACCGGCTGCCAACATCACCGCGATATCCTGATAATCTTTCGCCTCCACGCGTTGGAGAATCACTTTTACCTTGAAAGCCAGCAGATCGGTCAGCGACGCGACTAACATGCTTCCATCATCCGTAAATTCCGGCACACCAACCCGACCATTGGTTATCGTGCCGAAAAAAGAAATCTGCACGGCCCTCTCGCTGGGTTTATGGTCTGCTGCCAGCATGGTCCAGCTTTGAGCTGTCTCCTGAAGTACTTGGGCGGTGGCTAAAAAGGGAAATGCTTTGCCTATCGCCAATTTATCCAGCGAACGATCGGTGAAAAAGTCGAAGTCGATGGATTGGCGATGCCCAAGGCGCAATGCCACGGCAGTGCCGCCATAGAGGACGAACCCCATTTTGGCGGCGGCATGTAATTGGGGCCAGATGCGTTTCTGCGCGGGTGGCAAGATGTCCCAGTGCGTTTCAAAATTCATTGTTGCAATCTCCGTTGCGGAAGGGGGGGGATTTTGTCGTCATCAGAAAGTCCCAGCCGACAGTGCCAGTAGCACCAAGATCGCCAGTTGAATTCGCCTGCTTCTGCCGAACGCACGACTTCACGTAACACATCATCGCCCAATGCATCAGTCAATTCGCAGACATCATCAAAATCTCCCATGTTCATAACCTGCGCCATGATGCGATGCGGGTACGCCACGGCATCTTCCGGCGTTTTCCACCAGATATACTTTGCGGCCAAACGTTTGAGCAGTTCCTGATCCATAACAGCACAGATAGAGCATACCCAAAGTTGACAATCCGGTCATCCTGTGTGATTGTACATGGGAAAGGCTTCCGGCAATTTAAGTTTTTTTCAGGGCGGTGGAAGATGGCACAGCTTGGCAACAGGTTTCGTCCCTTTCGGCGGTTCTTCTTCTTTTCGGCGTTGCTTGTGGGCTTGTGGATTGTCGCCAGTGTTTCAAACGGGCAGGCCGGCAACCCGCACCGCGTTTTGCCGCCCTCCGCGACGGCTGTCCCTCAATTTACTCCGTTCGGATTTTTATGGTCGCCCCATTTTTCCGTCTATGAAAGAACCGCACTGTTTGCTGTTGCAGGCATAGCACTTCTTGCGCTGCTTTATGCCGCGTATTTGATGGGTTTTGTCAGCCGGGCTGATAAGGGCACGGTGCGCATGCAGGACATCGCCCAGGCGATTCGCGAAGGTTCCAAAGCCTACTTAACCCGCCAGCGCAACACGCTTTTACCGATTATCGCCGTTATCGCCCTGTTGCTGCTACTGACCGCCAATTGGCATTCGCAACTTGGAGCGAGTCTGCCGATTGGCCGGGCGCTGGCCTTTGTGTGCGGGGCTTTATTTTCGTTGACCGTGGGCACCGTGGGCATGTTTTTGGCCACGCGTGGAAATTTGAGTGTAGCGGCGGCGGCGGCTGATGAAGGCTTTGGAAAGGCTTTGCTATTGGGCTATCGCACCGGGACGGTAACGGGCATTTTAATTGACGGTCTGGGGCTGTTGGGGGCCACGTTTATATTTATGTATTACGGGGATCGGGCACCCGATGTATTGCTGGGCTTCGCCTTTGGAGGCACACTTATTGCGCTATTTATGCGTGTAGGCGGCGGTATTTATACCAAAGCCGCGGATGTGGGCGCCGATCTGGTGGGGAAAATTGAAAAAGACATTCCCGAAGACGATCCACGTAATGCCGCCACCATCGCGGACAATGTGGGAGATAACGTCGGCGATTGCGCCGGAATGGCCGCGGATATATTTGAAAGCTATGAAGTGACGCTGGTTGCGGCAATGATTCTGGGCTGGGCGAGCTTTGGCCACAAGGGCGTATTATTCCCGCTTTTGGCGCAAGCCATTGGGGTGATATCCGATATCATTTCCACGTCCAGCGTCCGCGCACCGGCAGAAGGTGGTGTAAAGGAAGCGATGCAATCGTTGAATTCCGGTTTCCGTCTGGGTGCCATTTTATGCACCATCGGATTTTGTCTGCTGGGTTTCTTTTATCTGCGATTCAATGATGCGGCATTGCTTGCGAACCATTCTCTGGCCGCCATTGAAGGCCATACGCCGAGCTGGGCGTCGATGGGAGCGGTGGGGCTGGATATGCGCCCGGCGGTGGCGGCGATTGTCGGCTTGATTCTGGCGGTCTTGTTAAACGTAAGCACGGAATACTTTACGGGCACAGAGCATGGACCCGTGCGCGGTCTGGTACGGGCGTGCTCCACCGGTCATGCCACCAATATTATCCAGGGATTGGCGACCGGACTGGAAAGCAGCGTCATGGCGATTCTCATTATTGCCGGGAGCATTCTGACCAGTGTTCTGATATTTTCCCAAACGAACCCGATTTTTGTCGCCTACGGCGTGGCCATGTGCGGCATTGGCATGTTAAGCCTCACGGGTAATACCATCAGTATGGATGTGTTCGGCCCGGTGGCCGACAACGCCAATGGCATCGGTGAAATGGGGTACGATCGGCAGCAGATGGGTGAAGCAAAATATTTGGCGGCGCGGGAAGTTCTTTCCGATCTGGATTCCACCGGTAACACCACCAAGGCGATCACAAAAGGGATCGCGATTGGCAGTGCGGTGATAGCGTCGGTAAGTTTATTTGCATCGTTTATTACGATCATTGGTTCCGGAGGGCGTTCGGATCATGCGCATTTAAGCGCGGCGGTTTATCGCGGCGTATCGGGAGTGTTAAATCTTTCTGATCCACTTTTATTTATTGGGCTGCTGATCGGTGGAGCGGTTCCCTTTTTATTCAGTGCCATGACCATTCGGGCGGTGGGTCGGGCGGCATTTTTAATTGTGCAGACCTGCCGGGAGCAATTCCGCGACCGGGAAATCTGGGCGGGCACAAAAAAACCGGATTACGGCAAGGTGGTTAATATCTGCACGCTTGAGGCACAAAGAGAATTGATTGGGCCGGGTATTCTGGCAGTATTAACGCCGGTGCTGGTGGGCTTTTCCCTGGGAGCCATGGCGCTGGCCGGCTTTCTGGCCGGTGCGATTCTGTCGGGCCAACTTCTGGCGGTATTTATGGCCAATGCGGGCGGGGCGTGGGACAACGCCAAAAAAGTGGTCGAGTGTGAACCCCGTGACGAGGCAAAACAGACCGGCAAAGGGTCCGAGCGGCACAAGGCCAGCGTCACCGGAGATACCGTCGGCGACCCGCTGAAGGATACCGCCGGCCCGGCGATCAACCCGTTGATCAAAGTGATGAATATGGTATCGCTTTTAATTATTCCTCTGGTGCTGCCCTTTGATCGGGGGCTGGTACAGCAGATCACCGCCACGGTTCCGGGTTTCACGGGTGTACAAATGTCATATCAAAGATGGATTCCCTGGATGGTCAGCGCCGTATGCGTGCTGGCGCTGGGGTGGGCGGTTTACCGATCCCGCCATGAATCGCCCGATGACGGCAATGGGGAAATCTAGCCTCTTGGCCGGGGCGACATGCGTTCCCCGCAGGACCAACCGGAAAAGAAAATAATTCAAACGGAACTTCGCCAGGGGCTGTGAAAACCATGGGATCGCGTTAGCGCGGCTTCGGGTTTGGCCGACTTTGCTATTAATCTGTTGACCAACTTTCAACAAAACGTTAATATCCGGTTTAAGCGGAGAAATGCCGTCAACTTCTCGCCGAAGTTGGTGGAAATCCCGTAAAAAGACAGCGCAACTCGTTGGGTTGACACGGCTTGCAAGGTTTCGTAGAAACCTTCCTTTTGAGGAAATAAAACAGTCCTCAGGTTGGATATGCAGGCTGGTTTTATGCCGATCCGGGATTCCAATTCCGGTATCAGCACGATTCGGAATGCCGGGTCGATATAGATTGATGAATGGTGAACCAAGTGTTTTGTTCAGGACGTAATTTTCACTCTCGCGGGCTAACGGCTACCCTTGGATCGCTTTTGGTGGGGCTTTTGGCCCTTACTCTTGATGACCCAGTCGCGGTATGCCATGCTCTGAGGTTGGATAACAGAGCAATAAGTCGCTGCGCCGGCATTGCGCGCAGTTGAATTTTTGATCTGCTGACGCTCTGGTGAAGCTCTTATCCCGTCTGACGGGAAGACTTCCACGTTCGCCAATCATCAAACTAAAATAATGCGCAGCCGGCTTCTGCGTGGCCGCCTTTTTGCGGACCACCGGCCAGAGGTCCAATCTGTGTCAACCTTCGATCCGCATGGTGCGGAATCGGATTTTAGTGCATCCAAGGCTACGGATGGCGTTGGTGGAATGGTCATACATTCCGCCGGGGCCGCTCGGCAGGCCGCAGATTAAAAAAGAGGTTGACCATGCCCCAGTATTTCGCGCACGAAATTGTTTCGGCGCTTCCATTGGCTGCTACATCAGGTATTGATCCCACGCTGGCCCTTTTGCTCTCAGCGATCGCCGGTTTGATCGTGGGATGCGTGGGATTATTGCTGATACTGAAAGCGGGCGGAAACTCGGCGCTATCCCGGGGTAAAGTGGATGCTGATCGTCTGCTTGCCGATGCGAAAACCCGATCAGATGAAATCTTGCGGGAAGCCCAACTGACGGCGAAAGATGCGGCCTTAAAACTCCGGGAGCAGGCGGAACGGGAAACCGACACCATGCGGGAGGAAATGCGCAATATCGAACAGCGGCTTTTGCGTCGGGAAGATACGCTGGATCAGAAGCTTGATACGCTGGCCACGAAAGAAAAAAATCTCGATTCCATTGAAAAATCCATTCAAGAGAGAAATCGGACGCTGCAAGTCAAGGAAAAGCAACTTGATGAATCGTTGTCTCGTCAGAAAGAGCTTCTGCTGCAACTCACCAATTTATCCGTGGAAGACGCCAAGCAACTGCTGCTTAAACGCGTGGAGGGCGAAGTACGCCATGAAATGGCGGTGATGGTGGAAAAAATTGAAGAGCAGGCAAAAGATGAAGCGAAACAGAAAAGCACGAACATTATGCTCCAGGCCATGCAGCGTTACGCTGCGGAAGTCACCAGTGAAGGCACCACCAAATCTGTGATTATCCCCAGCGACGATATGAAAGGCCGCATCATCGGGCGTGAAGGGCGCAATATTCGCGCTTTTGAACAGGCTACGGGTGTCGATGTCATTATCGACGATACCCCGGGTGTTATCACGGTCAACTGTTTTGATCCCATTCGGCGCGAAGTCGCCAAGCAGACGCTGGAAAAGCTGATCGCTGACGGGCGCATCCATCCGGCCCGTATTGAGGAAATATATCTGGCAACTCAGAAGGAAATTGAAAACAACATCCGCAATGTCGGGAAAAAGGCGGTCATCGAAGCCAATATTCCCAACCTGCACCCGCGCATTGTTGAAATGCTCGGGCGCCTGCATTACCGCACCAGTTACGGCCAGAATGTTCTCCGCCACTCGATGGAAGTTGCCTACATTTCCCAGATGCTGGCCGATGAGTTGCGGCTTGACGGCACGCTGGCCCGGAGAGCGGGACTGTTGCACGACATCGGCAAGGCCATGGATCATGATCAGGAAGGGGGACACCCGGCGTTAGGCATGGAATTCTGCCGCAAGTTTAACGAACCTGAAGCGGTGCTTAACGCGATCGGCGGCCACCATAATGATATACCCTCCACCACGGTCTATACCCCGTTGATTATGGCGGCGGACGCCATCAGCGGTGCCCGCCCCGGTGCGCGGCGCGAGTCGCTGGAACGCTATATTAAACGTCTGCAGGAACTTGAAGGCATTGCCACGAGTTTCCCGCAAGTGCGTCAGGCGTTTGCCATTCAGGCGGGGCGCGAGGTGCGGGTGATTGTCGATCCTGAAAAGTGTGATGACGCCAGTGCCCGCCTGATTGCCCGGGAAATTGCCAACCGCGTGCAATCTGAACTGACGTTTCCGGGCGAGATTCGTGTAACGGTACTGCGGGAAATACGGGCGGTAGAACTGGCACGATAAATGGAATGCATCTATGGCCGGCGAATCAGCACTATCCACAAGCTCCTTGCCGTCTCTGGATTCGCCGGTCCAATTTGCGCTGGGCGTGGGGCCTAAACGAGCGGAGGCGTTTCGTGCCTTGGGCGTGGAAACCTGCGGCGATCTGCTGGAGTTTTTTCCGCGTGATTATGCCCAGTCTCAGGGACATGTGCCGGTGCAGCAGTTGCAAAGCGGTCAACTGGCCACCGTGGAGGGAGAAATTATTCAGACGCGCGCCGTGCGCCGCCGCCCCTCGCGTTTTGAAGCGCTGCTGGAAGACGCATCGGGTCGTTGTGTGTTGACCTGGTTTAATCAAATGTTCATGGCTGAAAAACTGGTCCCCGGTGTGCGCGTTCGGGCCGGTGGAAAAGTAGCATTCTTTAATGGCCGCGCACAGATGCTTCAGCCGCGCATCGAATTGCTCTATGATGACAGCACCGTCGATCAATCGCCTGAGTTAATACCTGTTTATCCCGCCAGCGGCGATCTAAGCAGCCGCGTCATCGGTTCGATTATAGAAAAAAATATCCCGCTACTTCTGCCGCATATTCACGAGTGGATTGCCGGTGACCAGTTGGCTTCTCGGCGATTGATTTCGCGCCGTAAGGCCTATGAGCTTATCCACCGCCCGGGAGCTTGGAAATTTGTCCAGACCGCCCGGCATTCTCTGGCGTTTCATGAATTTTTGCTGCATCAGTTGGCGGTGGGCATGAAACGCCACCAGCAGCAACAACTGGAAAATGCCCAGGCTCTGCGGACGGATGATGTGGTGGATAAGCGCATCCGCGCTTTGCTACCATTTACCTTGACGGCGGCGCAGGAAAAGGTGATCAGCCAATTACGGCACGACCTGGCCCAGCGCCATCCGATGAATCGCCTGGTGCAGGGAGACGTGGGCAGCGGGAAAACCGTTGTGGCACTCTATGCCATGCTTTCAGCCGTTGCCGCCGGGGGGCAGGCGGCTCTGCTGGCTCCGACGGAAGTTCTGGCGCAGCAACACGTTTTTTCTCTGGAACAATTCCTGGCGGGAAGCCGGGTTAAAATCGCCCTGCTGACTGCCGCTGTTCCGGACGCGGCGCGTAAGAAAACCTTGGCTGGCATTCAAGACGGCTCGATCGGTCTGGTGGTGGGTACACACGCGATCTTGGCTGAGGCGGTGCAATTTCAGAAACTTGCCATGCTGGTGGTGGATGAGCAGCATAAATTCGGGGTCCAGCAGCGGGCGGTGATTCGTGGCCGCTATGCCGCCGTGCATACGCTGGTGATGACCGCCACGCCGATTCCCCGTACTTTGGCTATGGCGGTGTTTGGCGATCTGGATGTGTCAACGATTGATGAATTGCCGCCAGGCCGGCAGCCCATCGCGACGCGCGCCGTGCCGGCCAGCCGGCGCGCGGAAGTCTATGCCTACCTGGTTAAGCAGGTGCACGCTGGCCGGCAGGGCTATGTGGTGCTGCCGGCCATTGATGAAAACGCTGCCGAGTTACGTGGGGCTGTGCGGACCTTTAATGAGCTTAGGGATGGAGAACTGGCGAATTATCGCGTGGGACTTCTGCATGGGCGGATGGAGGCCCCGGACCGGCGAGCGGTCATGGAGCAATTCCGGACCGGTAAGCTGGATGTCCTGGTTTCCACCAGTATTATTGAAGTCGGCGTGGATGTCCCCAATGCGACGGTCATGATTATTGAACACGCCGAGCGTTTCGGTTTAGCTCAGCTGCATCAGCTGCGCGGGCGTGTGGGGCGGGGCAGCCATAAATCCGCCTGCATTCTGCTGTTTGAAAATGACCCGCCGGAACCGCCGCCGCGTCTGGCGGCCATGATAAAATATTCCAGCGGATTTGATATTGCGCAGGAAGACTTGAAAATTCGGGGTATGGGCGAAATTGTTGGCGAACGCCAAAGCGGTCGCCCTGATATGCTTTTCCCTGATCTGCTGCTGGATCCCTTTTTACTTCCGGCAGCACGGGAAGTGGCACAGGCCATTATTAAAGCGGACCCGCACGTCATTGCGGCGGAAAATGGCGAATTACGTCGGGAATTATCTGCCCGTTTCAAAGAGGCGCTGACTTTAGCTGATGTGGGGTAAGAAGACTCGCAAAAAGCTGATCCACCTCTGCATGTCCCTGGAAACCGGAATGCTCTGCCGGAAATGCTTTGCATTGAATCCAACGGCAACGAACGCTATTATTATTAAAAGAATTCCTGCTGCCAATTCGTCCGTTGGGACAATAGTACATCCTGCGGAAATTAGTTTTCGGGAATTCATGCAGCGCAATGCCTTGCCTTGCCATGATCACTTTTGGCTGGGCAGATCGGAGTAGCGGCCATGAACGTATTATTGCTTTACCCGGAATTTCCCGAGACTTTCTGGAGTCTCAAACATGCCTTGCGATTTGTGCGAAAGCGCGCGGTCATCCCTCCGTTAGGCCTCTTGACCGTCGCCGCGATGCTGCCCCCGCAGTGGAATAAACGGATGGTGGACTTGAATGTCCATTCGTTGTCAAACGCCGACCTGGCCTGGGCCGACCTTGTAATGATCAGCGGCATGGTCGTACAGCGCGAATCAGCCAAGGCTCTGATAGCCCGTTGTAAAGCGGCCGGCCGCACCATTGTCGCGGGCGGACCGTTGTTCAGCTACGAATATGAACTCTTCGATCAGGTGGACCACTTCGTACTCGATGAAGCGGAATTGTCGTTACCACCATTCCTGGCAGATTTGCAACAGGGAACGGCTCGGCGATTGTATCGCGCCCAGGGCTTCGCCGATCTTCACACGACACCGGTTCCGCTCTGGGAACTGGCGGACCTTCGCTATTACGCCTGCACCGGAATTCAGTTTTCGCGCGGTTGCCCCTTCGACTGTGATTTTTGCAACGTGACAGCCATGTTTGGCCGCCGTCCACGCACCAAGACCTCCGCCCAAATACGCGCTGAACTCGAGACGCTCTATCGGTGTGGATGGCGCGACGGTATTTTCTTCGTTGATGACAACCTGATCGGCAATAAGCGAGAACTCAAGCATGACTTGCTGCCAGTGCTGGTCCAGTGGCAAAAGGAACGTGGCCCCTTTACTTTCAACACTCAGGTTTCAATCAACCTGGCCGATGATCCGCAACTGATGGCCGCTATGGCGGGGGCGGGTTTTGATACCGTCTTCATCGGCATTGAAACACCGGATAATTCCAGCTTGGCGGAATGTTCAAAAAGCCAGAACCGTAATCGAGATCTGGTGGCGGATGTAAAACGTCTCCACCGCGCGGGACTTCAGGTGCAAGGTGGATTTATTGTAGGCTTTGACAGTGATCAGCCCAGTATTTTCCAGCGGCAAATCGACTTCATACAGAACAGCGGAATCATGACTGCCATGGTGGGGCGGCTTCAAGCCATTCCAGGCACCCGGCTCTATGCGCGGATGAATTTGGCACACCGCGTCATCGGAACCGCCACGGGCGATAATGTGGACGGAACTTCCAACATCGTGCCGGCCGGCAATGAGCAGGCATTACAGCAGGGATATCAGACCATCCTGCGGTCCATCTATTCTTCCAAGCAATACTACCGCAGACTGCGTACTTTTCTTAAAGAGTACCACGCACCGCCCGTGCAGACGCGCTTGACGTTGCGGCGTGTGCTGGCCGGTGCGCTGGCCACCTGGCGACTGGGATTTGTCAGCAAAGAACGCTTTGACTACTGGAGAATGCTGCTCTGGACGAGCTTGCATCGGCCACGAAATTTGCCGCTGGCTATTCAACTGATTATCTGCGGTTACCACTACCGCCGAATCTCCGAACGGCTGGTTCCGGGAGGTCTGAAATCCTGAAAAGCACCGCATCGGCCTTGATGGCCGCTTACCGCAGCCCGTCGGCACCGATGTTGGCGACCCGGGCCGGATTGGAAATACGTAACTGCGCCGGAAAAGTATAGAGCGTACCGTAGTGAATCTATTCGCTGGCATTCTTAAAAATCCATGCGATACTATTGAGGCGAATGAATGACCGCTCTGTCCGGCGGTGCCGGGCATAAGGGGCAAGTGTCAGCAGGGGTATGGGTTGCAATCGACGCGCCACGGAAAATGATTTCCCGAATTCTCTGTAAGGTTGATCGCCGTGGGTGAATCGTGCCACTGGGCGATGACCCATAACGATCCGCAAGTAGCGATTAGCCGGACGCTCAAGAGGTAAAAGAAAAGGAAACTCTTCGATGTCAAAGAACAGGAAATTTCACATAGTGCCCTCCGCGCCCAGTAGCATATCGGATTGTTTAACGATCAGACGAGAGCGATTATGTTGGGGTAAGGTTGTCATAGCCTCACTATTGGTCTTGGCCGTCTTGATCCTGGTGCCACACAGCGCTGCAGCTTCGCCGCGGTCGCGCATGAACTTGGATTTTCATTGGCGGTGGCATCGGGCGAGCAGCCCATCTCCCGTTTCGGCGGTCAATGCCTCCTGGCGCAAAGTTCAGATTCCCAATGATTATATTGTCCGGGGCAAATTTTCTCGCCACGCCAACAGGGGGCACGGATCGCTGGCGGTTTATCCCGCCTGGTATCAACGCACTTTTACGCTGCCCGCTTCGGATAAGGGTAAAATGCTATGGCTCTATTTTGAAGGCGTATACCGCGATGCGCATGTCTATATCAATGGCCGCCTGGTGGGCAAACACCCCGGCGGATATACCGGCTTTCGCTTGAATATCACAAAGTTTGTTCATTTCAATACAGCCAATACACTGGCGGTGTATGTCAATCCAACTTTTTTTGAAGGCTGGTGGTATGAAGGCGGCGGCATTGACCGCAATGTCTGGTTAATTGCCAAACGTCATTTGCATATCACGCGGTACGGTACGTATGTGATCAGCAAGGTGCCGGGGCCTATTCATTATGGCTCGGCGATGGGGGATCATGCCGATGCGAATTTGACAATTCAAACCACGGTTACCAATGCTCGCTCTCATGCCGCGGTATTTTCGATTGTTTCAACCATTCTCAATCCCTCCGGCCACGCGGTAGCCACCGTGCGCACTGCAGAAACGCTTTCCGCGGGGCAGCACGCCACGTTTAATCAGCACACCTCCCTGGCGCATGCGGCTCTGTGGAGCCTGCACCACACCAATTTGTACAAACTTCATACGATCATTGAATCCGACGGTCAAACGGCGGATGCCAAATACACCACCTTCGGTATTCGCACGCTTCGTTTTGATCCCGCGAACGGCTTTTTTCTTGACGGCAAACGCGTGGAAATAAAAGGTGAATGCAACCATGCCGATTTTCCCGCCGTCGGCATCGGGGCACCGAATAATCTCTGGTGGTGGCGCGTGATGATGTTGAAAAAGGAACTCCACGCCAATGCGTACCGGACGTCGCATAATCCCGTTTCGCCGGCCTTTTATCGCGCCTGCGATCATCTGGGTATGCTGGTCATGGATGAAAATCGCCATCCGACCGATACGCAGAATCCCAAAGCTGCTGTGGGCGAGCCTTACAACAATATGTCAGCCATTAAGTTTCTGATTCTCCGCGACCGTAATCACCCCAGTGTGATTATGTGGTCCATGTGTAATGAGGAATGGAAGATTCAGGCTACCAAATATGGCGAAAAAGTTTTCCGCGCGTTGATGCATGAAGTCCATAAATATGACCGCACCCGGCCGATTACCTGTGCCATGAATGGTGGTTATCCGCATGGCTTTACTCATGTGGAAAATTTGCAGGGCATCAATTACAACCCCGGGGCTTATGCGTGGATGCATAAACT
>JAJZGH010000068.1 GCA_021798635.1 Planctomycetota bacterium
TTGTGCTGATGGACGAAGGCACAAATTTTATTCGCCTGGGCAGGTGTGAAATACTTAATTTTCCGCCCCAGCCGGGCACCGTGGGCCGGGTCGATACCACTGAATGCCAGATATAGGACATCTTGCAGGCCGGGCTGCTTTTTGACCTTGGCCAGCGGCTCGCCCGCGTTGCGGATTGAAATCACGACATACGCGGGCTTGATCTGTATGCCGGTTTCGATTTCCTGACGGGTGAAAACATGGACTTTCATAACTTTCCTTTCTAAAAAAACCGCTGTTCGGACCACCCGAACGTTGCGTGCGTATATCTTTACCACCCCACGCGGACAGATGTTGTCCGCGTGACGGGAGGCTGCAAAATTCTTTGGACGCGGGGGGCAGGCGCGACGCCCGCGGTACGGGTGCGCGACTGTTCCTGGGCCTATTCGCTGCGGTGTACCGGCCACGGTGTGGTTGGCCCGCATGGACCGCCGACATCCTGTCGGCACGGGCAGGCGGGACGCCTGCGGTCCAAGGGGCGGCGGCGGTTGTGGGGTGGGCTGTCGCTGTGCGTGCCAGAGCGCTGCGGGCCAATTTGTGTAATTTTCGCAAGGGGTTATAATACGAAATTCCAGATTCGGGACGATTGGCGTTTCCGTGCTGGAGGCCGCTGGTTTTGTTCAGGTGCGTAGCGTTATGCATGCTATTGAGCTGAATTATGTTGCAGCGTGAGGGTGACAACCTCGCGCTGCCGTGGTATACCCGGCTGCAGTCACCACAGGGTGGGTCTGCAAGGTTGACATTTCAAACGTGTCTTTAACCTTGATCCAGATCACACCGCATGTGGTGTGACGGCGCTGTTTACGGCTGGACTACAGCCGGAGATCGCATAAAACCGGCGGACTTGTTGCCGTGCCGGGGGATTGCACGCTTTATGTGCAGGGTCTTGGCGGCGCGAATTTCGCATGAATTGAGGTCAAGCATATTATGAACCAGGAACTCTTAAGAATTGTGGATTCCATCGCTCGCGATAAAAATATCGAGAAGGAATCGATCTTCACGGATATAGAAATGTCTCTGCATTCCGCGGCTCGGAAATTTTATGGCGAGGCGGAGGACGTGACCTGCACCATCGACCGCATGAGCGGTGATATTCAGGTGAATAAAAACGGCACACTCATTGATTACCGCGAATTCGGCCGGATTGCGGCCCAGACCGCCAAACAGGTTTTAATACAGAAAATCCGCGAAGATGAGCGTGGCAGCATTCTGGAGGAATTCGCCGATCGTCAAGGGCAGATCATCACCGGTGCTGTGGCCCGGGTGGAAGGCAATGCGTTATCCATCAACCTGGGACGTTGCGAAGGGTTCCTGCCGAAGAGCGAGCAAATTCCTGGTGAAACCCATCATGTGGGAGAACGCATACGCTGCCTGGTATTGGAAGTGCGTGATGTAGGCAACCATGTCAAAATTGTGTTGTCCCGATCGCACCCGGACTTCATCCGCCGACTCTTTGAACTGGAAGTTCCGGAAGTTCAGGAAAAAATTATTGAAGTGAAGGCTTTGGCGCGGGAAGCCGGCTATAGAACCAAAATAGCCGTATCATCCATTGATACAAAGGTGGATTGCGTGGGTGCCTGCGTTGGAGTTCGCGGCAGCCGCATTAAAAATATTGTTGACGAACTCGGCGGCGAAAAAATTGATATCGTCCGCTGGAACGAATCTTCTCAGGTGTTGATTACCAATTCGCTTAAGCCGGCGGAAATTGTCGAAATTTCTCTAAATTTTGAATTGGGTCGTTCCACGGTCGTGGTCAATGAAACACAACTTTCCCTGGCGATCGGCAAACGCGGGCAAAATGTCCGCTTAGCCGCCCGATTGACCGGTTGGGATATTGATATTCTCACACCCGGCGAGTACAGCAAGGGGTTGGATGATCTGGAAAAGGCCATGCGAACCATTGAGGGCGTGGACGACAAATTTATAGATCGTCTGGTGGCCTTGGGAATTATTGACCTGCGCGACTTGCAGGAAGTCGGGTTTGAACCCTTGGTCAAAGAGCTTGAGCTTACAGAAGAGTTTGCTAAAAAGGTCATTGATGTAGGCCGCGAAGCCGGCAAACGGGTTGAGGAAGAAGATAAGGCTCGGAAAATTTCGGATGCCGAGGCAGCCCGGCAGGAGGATCTCGCGGCGGAGGCTGCTTCGAGCATGGATTCAGCCGCAGATCAGACGGGGGAGTCGGCGCCGGAAACGGCCGCATCCGAGCTTCATCCAGAAAGTGCAGAATCAACGAGCGACACCAGCACGGGACAAGCTGCCGCTCAGACGAGTGATGCGTCAGAACCGGCGTCATCAAATTAATTAGACGCCGACGAGACCGGGCAGGCTGAATAGTTTGTCCGGCGTTCCGCTTTACGGGAGTTTTCATTGCGACCACAGAAAGTATTCCAAATTGCCCGCGAGCTTGGGGTTGACAGCAAAGCTATCATCGCCAAATGTGAAGCGGAAGGCGTTCCAAAAATTGACAGCCACCTAAGCGTGGTCAGCGTGGGGCTTGCCGCCACCATTCGCGAATGGTTCAGCCCCACTTCACCCACAACAGCCGTTGAGCGAACGGCGCATGTCGATGTGGAAAAGGTAAAGAAGGCTCGCGTTGGCCGCCCCAAGTCTACATCAACCGATGGCACCGCACGCAAACCGGGACGGCGCGGACGCAAGCCCGCTTCTGAGAATTCCTCGGCGAATAACACTACTCCAGAGGGCGGCGTGGCGGTCGAAACCGCCGAGTCCTCTGTTACCCGGGAATCTGATGTATCAGGGGGTGATTCCGATACTGTGGATACCCTGACGGCACCGGAAGTTTCCGAGGTGGATTCGCAGCAGTCGCAAGTTGTAACGGAAGAAAGCCCCGTCGCCACGGACGCTCATAAAGGCCGCTCATCGCACACGGCCGCGCCGGACGCCCCGACTCAAGATGATGCCACTGATGTTTCCGATGGTGGCGCTGCGGCTCAGGCGTCAGCGCCCGTCAAACCCGCCCCGCCCGCGGCCGCAGTTCCGGCAACTCCCGTAGCCCCGGTCAAGCCGGTCAAGCCGCCGGTAAAAGTTACTCCCCGTGGCGTGCCCAACGTGGTAGCCAAATTGGTCGTATCACCGGTTGGCCCGCGCAACGTGCCAACGCCCGCTCAATTACAAGGCCCCAAAGTGGTGCGCGTGGAAGCCCCGGAACCAGTCTCTGCTCCACGGCCACGACCGCGTCCGGCATCCGGACCCTCCTCCGGTGGTGGTCCGATGATGGATCGGCAACCTGGAGGCGGCAGTTTCTCCGGCCGTAATAAGGGACGGCATCAAACCGAACGCAGCGATGATGAAGAAGGACATTCTCCACGTCGTAAAGGCGGACGTAATGTCCGCAATGCCTCTGGTCGCACCGCAGATGCCGGCCCTGAACTTGCCGCAGGTTACTGGACCGATGCCGATCTGGTGGATCGGGCGGAACGGCTGGCTTCCGCGACGGGCGGTAAACTCCGCGCCCATCGGCGTGCCTTAAATAAGTCGCAACAGCGCGAACAATCCACCCATGTTGAATATCAGCGGCCCAGTTCTATTTCCGTTACTCCGCCGGTAACCGCACGGGAACTCTCTGAATTATTAGGCGTCAAAGCCGGCGATCTGCTGAAAAAGCTCATGGAACAGGGCACGATGACCACGGTCAATCAGCCCATCGATGTTGCCGCGGCCCAACTGTTGGCGCTAGAGTATGGCGTTGAATTGTTGATTAAAGAGAAAGAATCGCTCTTTATGGCCATGGAGCGCCAATACGCTCAACGCGAACTGGCGGCGGAAAAATCGCCCCGGCCGCCGATCGTTACCGTGCTGGGTCATGTCGATCATGGAAAGACCAGCCTTTTGGATAAAATTCGATCCAGTAATGTCGCCGCCGGTGAGGCGGGCGGTATCACGCAGCACATCGGCGCTTATACTGTGACCATCACCGGATCTGATGGCAAGGCCAAGCGCGTCACGTTCCTCGATACGCCGGGCCACCAGGCCTTTACGGCGATGCGCGCTCGCGGGGCTAACGTCACGGACGTGGTGGTGCTCGTGATAGCGGCTGATGACGGAGTCATGCCGCAAACAGTGGAGTCCATCAGCCATGCCAAAGCGGCTGGTGTGCCCATTGTCGTGGCCCTGAATAAAATTGATAAACCGGAAGCCAATGCCAACCGTGTTTTAGGCCAATTGGCCGAACACGGGCTTAATCCCGCGGAGTGGGGCGGTGATGTCGAAGTCGTCCGTACCAGCGCCGTCACGGGTGCCGGCGTTAAAGAACTTATTGAATATCTGGACTATGTGGCTACGCTGCGCGAATTAAAAGCCTCCAGCGATATGCCGGCTCGCGGATCAGTGGTTGAAGCATTTATGGATCCGTTGCGCGGTGTGGTAGCACGTGTGATCATACGCAACGGCACCTTGCGAATCGGTGATTCCATTGTCTGTGGTCCCTCCTCAGGACGGGTACGGCAATTGCTGGATGACAAAGGCCAGAGTATCTCTGAGGCCGGAGCGTCAATGCCCGTGGAGGTTATCGGGCTGGACGACGTGCCCGTGGGCGGCGATTCCATGTATGTTGTGGATGATCCCGCGCAGGCTAAAGCCATGGCGCAGGAGCGAGCCCAGACGGATCGTCAGCAGGAAATTATCCGTCGGCACAAAGTCACACTGGATAATCTCTTCGATACCATCAAACGCGATAAGGTTCAAGAACTCAATATGATTCTTAAGGCCGATGTGCAGGGATCGGTCGATGTCTTGAAAAAAACAATGACCGAAGAACTTTCCGATGAAGTGCAGGTGAAATTGCTGCACGCGGCGGTAGGTGGAATTTCCGAAAGCGATGTGCTTTTGGCCGATGCTTCCGGAGCTATTATCGTCGGCTTTTCCGTCGTGCCGGACGAATCGGCGCGAAAGCTGGCCGAGCAGTTGCAAGTTGAAATTCGACTCTATCGTGTGATTTATGAAATAACCGACGATATTCGCAAGGCCTTGGGCGGCATGTTGTCGCCGGAGCAGCAGGAGCAATCCCTGGGCCATGCGGAAATCCGGCAGGTCATTCGTGTGGGGCGACTGGGCAATATAGGCGGCTGCATGGTCACCGACGGCGTTTTGCAGCGTAATAACAAGTATCGCTTAATTCGCGACGGTGTGGTGGTCGTGGAAAATCTCGCCCTGGAATCTCTCAAGCGATTCAAGGATGACGTCCGTGAGGTTCGCGGCGGTTTGGAATGTGGTATTAAACTGACCGGTTATGATGACATAAAAATCGGCGACCGGTTGGAAGCGTACAAGACCGTGGATGTTGCAAGAACCTTGTAAGAACATCGGTTTTTTTCTATGGTGTACCCAAAGCGGTTGGGGCCACGCTGTAACATGACATGTAATATCCATGCTGGGCGAACTGGAAATAGATCAGATGAGTATCAGGCAGCAGAAAGTTGAATCACAGGTTCGCCGTCTGGTCAGCGAGGCGATCCTGCGGGAATTATCCGATCCGCGCGTCAGCGGACTGCTAAGTGTCACGCGCGTTTCGGTTTCGCCCGATCTGCGGGAAGCACGCGTGTATATCAGTATTTTATCCGATCGTCCGGAATCAACGGTCATGAGCGGGTTGGTTTCCGCCCGCGGCGTGATACAAAAGCATGTCGCGGACGGCATGAAAATTCGTTATGCCCCCCGGATATCGTTTCTGCTGGATGAATCTTTAAAACGCCAGGCCGAAGTGCTCAAGGCTCTGGATGCGGCTTCCGGCAAGGAGCAAACCAGTACCCCCGGCGGCCCGGAAATTCCTCCCGCTGAAACTTCCGAGAGTTCCACGTAATAATGAGGTTGCTATGAGTAAATCAGGTCCCAGTCTGGACGCTCTGAACAAGATGATCAAACGGCTAATTAAGGCCGCACCGGCGGGCCATCCTGAAAAGCTCGAACCACTGGCGCGGCTGGTGCGCGCGTTTCTGGAATTTGATTGCGATTCCGGCCGTCTCCTGTCGGCGGAAGCGCGTATCATGAGCTCGGTTGTGGATTTTAACGAACTGCGTGTTACGCCCGCTATTGAACTGGCCGCTTCGCTGGGAGTGCGCTACCCCTTTGCTGAAGCGCGTTGCGCCATGCTCCATCGCACCCTTCAATCGATTTTTGACCGCGAACATCAGATGAGCCTCGATGGGCTGCACGCGATGAAAAAAGCGGATATCCGCAAATATCTGCAAACGCTGGCGGGTATGAATTCCTATGTTGAAGCCGTTGTGGCTCTGGAATGTTTTGACGTTTCAGCAGCCCCGGTGGACACCAAATTACAGCTTTGGCTGATCAGTAAAGAATGCTTTTCCGCCGAGACTAATATTCCTGAAATGCAGCACGTCCTGGAAAAGCATATCCGGGCCGGCGACATGTTGAAATTCCACCATGGCGCGCGGAAGGAAATTGACGAATGGTCTCCAAAAGTCTGGCCCAAAGCCGCCAAGATTCCGTCGCCTATGCTGGCACCACCGACGGTCAACGCCTCCACGGCTACACCCCCGGCGAAAGTTCAGCCGCCCGAACCGCCGCCGGTAGACCATGCCCCGGCCAAGGCTTCGGCCGGGAAATCGTCAGCCGGAGCAACCAAGCACCCTGCCAAGACGAAGCATCGTGCCGGGAAAGGTAAGTAACCTGATCATGGGCCGCGCCGGGTCCACCCATTTGCCGGCACCGCCGCAATTACTCTGGAGTTAATTATGTTAAAGTCCTCCTCAAATATTCTCCGGCTTGGCATTCCCAAGGGTTCCCTGGAAAATGCCACCGTTGATCTTTTTGCCAAAGCCGGCTGGCGGATCTCCATCAATGATCGCAGCTATTTTCCATCCATCGATGATCCCGCCATTGAAGTGGTTCTGTTTCGGGCGCAGGAGATGTCCCGCTATGTGGAAGAAAATGTCATCGATGTCGGTCTGACCGGCTCGGACTGGATTAAGGAAAACAAATCTGACGTCCATGAGGTAGCCGAACTGGTGTACAGCAAGGCCACGAGTCGGCCCGCCCGATGGGTTCTGGCAGTTCCGCAGGAATCTCCGGTTAAGGCCCCGGAAGATCTGCGCGATGGGGTTATTGCCACGGAATTAGTTAATGTCACGCGGCAGTATTTTCTTGAACGCAACATCCCGGTGCGCGTTGAATTCAGTTGGGGAGCCACCGAAGTAAAAGCCCGGTTGCTGGACGCGATTGTCGATATTACCGAAACAGGCTCATCCATCCGCGCGAATAATCTTCGCATTGTTGATACGCTGCTTACCAGCACCACGCGTTTGATTGCCAACCACAAAGCTTGGAAGGAACCGGTTAAGCGCGAAAAAATTGAGAATATCGCCTTGTTGCTGCAAGGGGCCATTAACGCCAGAGAAAAAATCGGGTTGAAACTTAATGCGCCTAAAGAAAAACTTGAGGCGGTGCTTAAGATACTGCCGGCGGAAAAATCACCGACTATCTCGGCGTTGGCCGACGGTTCCTGGATTGCGGTGGAAGTCATCCTCGAAGAAAAACTGGAGCGCGAAATCATTCCCATGCTCAAAAGAGCTGGTGCAACGGGTCTGATCAGCTATCCGCTCAACAAGGTTATCACATGATGATATCACGCAATGACCGTTGTCCCAAAGCAAATCACAAGCGGCGGCATCGCCATCTTCTGGTACTGGCGTCAGGCGGGATGTTACTGGCGGTGGTTACGACGGCGTCAGCTGCGATTCAACACGGAAGACCGGCGCGTACCGGACTTGTGGCGGTACCTGAAGATCCGGATTGGGCAAAATATGTCCTGCTGGCGGTGATCTGGACGCTGGTAATCGCGGCGGTTGTTGGGCCGATATACCGGTTTTTGTTGCGCAAAACAACGCCCTCGGATAGTATTAAATACCGCGGGTGGTAACGCTTGAATCAGGTTGGTTTCACCGGCGATCGTGACGGCAGGCTTTCGAATTTTATAAGGAGCATTTATATGGCGGCGGACTCATCATTTGATATCGTCAATGAAGTTAATCTTCAGGAACTCGACAACGCTGTGGTCCAGTCGCAAAAGGAAATTGCGACGCGCTTTGATTTTCGCGGTTCGGCCGCCGCCGTTTCAGAACTGGATAAAAAGGAAAAACTCCTCACCGTTACGGCCAATGATGAAACGCAACTGGACGCGGTGATCCAGGTACTAATTTCTAAAATGGTCAAGCGCGGGGTGGATCCCCGCAGTCTGGATAAACAGAAATTGGAATCCGCAACGCACAATACCGTCCGGCAAAAAATAAAGCTCAAAAGCGGGATTGATCGCGAAACCGCCAAGGCTCTGCAAAAGCGGATCAAGGACCTGGGCTTAAAGGTCAATGCCAGTATCCAAGGGGAGTCTTTACGGGTTACCGGAGCCAAAAAAGATGACCTGCAGGCGGTCATGGCTGATTTACGAGCCAAACCACCGGAAGTTCCGGTCCAGTTTAATAATTTTCGTTGAATATTTCCTTGGCATTTCCGCCATCACGGGGTTATGCTACGGACAATCGGCTCTAGCGCTTTTACGCGAAAAAGACGGGCCTGCAAAGGTGCTGAAAATGTTGAAAATAATGAATCGTCACAATATGCCGGCGCCGGCCATTCTTGGCGGAATAATATTTCTAGCTCTGGTAGCCTGCTCGAATCAACCTAAACGGCCCAAACAACCTGTCATTTCGCTGCAGGACATGCATATCAAGCCGTCGATATATTCTGCCCTGCGGGGGACGATTCGTTCGGTTGCGGCGTTATCGTATGCCCGTCCGATCATCGTGCGCGGGTGGGGGGCAGTGGCCAATCTTCCCAATACCGGCAGCGGTGAAATGCCGCCGGGAATCCGGAGCCTTCTGGCCAATCGTCTGCTTAAAAACGGCGCGGGGTATCTAAGCCGGGGAACTCAGCAGTATGATCCCAACCGCATTTTGAATTCGCGGCAAGTGGCCGCCGTATTCGTCGAAGGGGCAATTCCCCCCCTGGCGACCGCGGGAACGCATTTTGATCTTTATGTCACTGCCTTGTCAGGAACCGCGACGACGAATTTGGAAAATGGCCTGCTCTGGCCAGTGCCGTTACGTACGCATATTCGTAAAGTGGTGCAGACCACTTCGATTGCCCGTGGTATGGGTCCCGTTTTCTCCAATCCGTTTAGTTCCACGGGTGCCTTGAAAAAGCCCTCGGATATTATCCGCAACGGGCGCGTTCTGGGCGGGGGAACCGTTACGCACAGCCTGCCGGTTTTGCTGGAGCTTTATAGCCCATCTTATCGCGTTAGCGCGTTGGTTGAACGTATTATTAACGAACGCTTCGGCGGTTATCCACCGGTTGCTTCGGCTGAAAATGATATGCTGATCCGTTTGCGGATTCCCAAAAAATATCAGCGCCATCCCGCGCGGTTTATCCGTCGGGTCATGGCTCTGTATCTGCAACGTAATATGCCCGGATTCGCTCATTCCCAGGCGACGGTGCTTATTAACTCTCTCCGCGATTCCAATGCGCCCGATAATCGAATCGCCCTGGCTCTGGAGCAACTGGGCCGCCCGATCGTTCCCCTGCTGCGATTGCATTATAATTCCCCGCAAAGCGCTGTGCGGTTCTTCACCGTGCTGGCTGGAAGTTTTATTGGTGATGAAGATGCTATTTCAGTGCTGGCAAAATATGCCGTCGATTCCCAAAGTCCTTTCCAGCGAACAGCGATTCGGGCTTTGGCGCGCTGCGGCGACCGTGTGAATGCCACGTTGGCTTATTCCAAGCTGCTGCGATCCGGCAGTCCGGGACTAAAAATATTGGCCTGGCGGGGGCTGGCGAAAATTCATTCAACGCACCTTTATCGTCAGCCGTTTTTTGGCCGATTCCTCATGAGCGTATTGCCCGCGGATACGTCCTGCGTTCTGTATGTTACATCGCATCGGCTTCCCCAAGTTGCAATTATTGGCAAGGTTCCCACGCTGGTGCCGGGGACGCTGTACATCAGTCCGCACGGTGCGCTGACGGTGAATTATCCGATGCCTACCGCCGCCGGGGCCACCGGCGCAAAGTCGGCTTATCCAGTCCTCCTTTATTATCGGGATCCCTTGACGCATCAGGTCGTGCGATTAAGCTGCAAACCACAATTGCCGGCCGTGATTACCGCTCTGGCGACCGCGCCTGATCCATTCTCTCCAAAATTTAATCCCAAGGAACCTTATATTGCGGTCTCGTATCAGCGACTGGTAACCATGCTGTACACCCTGTGTCAAAACGGCGAGCTGAATGCGAAATTCCGGCTTGAGAAGATGACCAATCGGAGTCGTGCGATGTTTGCGTCTCTGGATCAGCCTCGCCCCAGTCACAGCACGCTCAACGTTTCCTCTGCCGCCACGCAGCCCAGCAAATCCGGCGGTGCGGGGTCCATGTCATATTCCACCGCATTACCGGGCGAAGTTCCGGGAAAATAGGCGGCGGCATCAATTGCTTGCTCCCAAAATTGGGCAGGTGCTCTGTTACGCACTGTTTTTCGCAAACAGGGCAA
The DNA here is from genome assembly GCA_021798635.1 of Planctomycetota bacterium. The sequence goes on from JAJZGH010000068.1 coordinate 10,553, forward strand.
TCAGGCTTTCTTCAATAAAGAGGATGAGCCACTATATTGCTCCGGCGAGCAATAGGGCATTTTTCACCGCTTGGCGGCCCAACGATTGCCAATAGAGGCTGCAGCGTCCCATATCCGGAAAAGCCGCGTCCAGTTTGTCGATTGTATCTCATCCATTTCCAGTTTATTGCCGATAAACAACCATGGATACGGTCATCAAACCGATCCCGCGATCAGAAGCTGTCGGGCTTCTGCACGGCCCATCCGACAAGTGGCTGTGGTACATCGTGGGCGGCTTGATCCCACCGTGAAACGATAATGAACGGGTTGAGCCAAATGGATGCGGCTCATGACGGTACAAAACTACGGTCGATATCCGCGGTAAGCCCTTTCGGGATGATTGGACCCACCGCAGGCGACCTTGGAGTAATTAAACTTATGGACACGCATACATTACCTCAGCAGGTGCAGGACTTTCTAGGTTATCTTCAGTTTGAGCGCCATTTTTCCACCTATACCAGTAAATGCTACGGGGCGGATTTACGGCAATTTGGATTGTTCCTCGCCGGGGCACAGGATATTCCCGCCAGCGTGCTGCTGTCCCAGCCCGCGTCAGGTAACGCGCCGGTGAATCTCTCAAGAGAAATGCAAAGCAAGCAAGGTGATCATCCCGAGGAGCCTGCGCCGCAGGTTATTGAGAAATTGCTGCTGAACGCGAATGCGGAAGATGTGCGGCGTTACCTGCAGCACATGCGGGAGCATAACTACTCCAAAGCCACGGTCGCACGCAAGCTGGCCACGCTTCGCAGTTTCTTTAAGTTTCTTAACAAACGCGGCCTGACGGGCAATAATCCGATGCTCAGCATTCGCACGCCGAAACTCGACAAACGCCTGCCGAAATTTATGACCGAAGAACAGGTCACACGGCTGCTGCAAACTCCCGACGATTCGGATATTCTTGGATCGCGCGATAAAGCGATGCTGGAAGTGATTTATTCCTCCGGCCTGCGCGTGAGCGAACTGGTTGGCTTGAATGTCGATGATCTGGATGTTGTCGGCGGGGTTCTGAAAGTGCGCGGCAAAGGCAAAAAAGAACGCGTAAGCCCCGTAGGCCAGACGGCCATTACCGCGCTTACCAAGTATATGGACCAGAGAAAGGTCATCATGACGCAGGATTCTCCGGACGCACCGTTGTTTATCAACAAACACGGCCAGCGACTTAGCACGCGTTCGGTGCGACGGAAGCTGGATAAATATCTGATCGAAGCGCACCTGGATCCGGATATCAGCCCGCATACCCTGCGGCATAGTTTTGCCACGCACATGCTTAATCATGGTGCGGACCTGCGCGTGGTGCAGGAACTTCTGGGGCACCAGAGCCTTAGCACCACGCAAATATATACTCACCTGACTACCAAGCGGATTCAGGATGTCTATGAAAGCGCCCACCCGCGGGCCAACGAAATTCCCACGTGACGGCTTAGCCATCCCATCAACACTGATTCTTGAAGCACCGGCGGTAACGCCGGTGCTTTTTTATTTTATGTACTATCGCATAAGTGCTATTTGTCAGTCGCGGGATCGATGGCCCGGCGGAGAAAGCCTCCGCATTGCAGTAATATCTGATCGGCGGTGGGGGCGTCGCAATGGCGGGCGTGCATGACGATGGCGCGTTTTACCTGTCCGTTGGCCTGTTGCAGAAGTATTGCGGCTTGCGATCGCGTGGCCCCGGTTATCTGCATGATAATGCGCGTCCCGCGATCAATGAGTTTTCTATTTTTCAGGCAATCGACATCCACCATAACGTTGCCGTAGACTTTTCCGATCTGCGCCATGGCCAGCGTGCTAATGGTATTGAGTACCAGTTTTGTGGCCGTCCCGGCTTTCAGGCGTGTTGAGCCGGTTAGAATTTCCGGCCCGGTGTCCAGACAAATAAAAATATCGGCCTGGGCCGTGATATGTTCACGACGGGTGCAGGCCAGGAAAATTGTTTTAGCGGATTGCTTGCGGGCCTCGGCGATGGCACCGTGGACAAAGGGTGTGGTGCCTCCGGCTGCGATTCCCAGCACTACATCCCGATCGCTTAGTTCGATATCCTGCAGGGCTTGCGCCCCGGCTTGCGGATCATCTTCGACATTTTCAATGGAGCGGGTTACCGCAGCGGGTCCGCCGGCGATTATTCCCATTACCATGGCGGGATCGGAGGAAAATGTGGGCGGACACTCCGCGGCATCAAGAATGCCCAGGCGGCCGCTGGTGCCGGCACCGATGTACACTAATCGGCCGCCGCAGCGGAAGGCCTGTGCAACCAACTCAATGGCTTGGGCGATTGCGGCTGCCTGCTGACCTACCGCGGCTGCGGCGCGCTGATCTTCCTGATTCATCAGAAGCACCGCCTCGAGCACCGGCATTTGATCCAACTGGGCCGCCGCCGGATTGGATTTTTCCGTTTCAATATGGCTGCGGTCATGAATCATGCGGTGCCTCGGCAGAATCATTATTTAAAAACAGCGGCAACGGGCGTTTCGGATCACCGGCGAGATAAAGCGTCTGGGTGGGGAATGAGAATTCAATACCCGCTTTCTCATACGCCTGCATCAAAGCCAGGTTAAAGCGTTCGCTGTACGCCATATATGCCCAATAATCGGTGGTGGGGCGGTAGTAATAGTAAACCTGTATATTAAGAGACGCAGCGTTAAATTCATTAAAGTGCACGCGTGGAGGATACCACGTTGGGTTGGCGGCATCATGCACACTTTCTCGGAATTCCGATGACTCGAGAATGTCTTTTATAATCTGCACCGCCTGTTGCAATTTTTCCACCGGCGTATCGTAGGGCAGTGTTACATTCATGTGGCGGCGGATATAAGGTCGCAGGGAATAATTCTTTACGCTCCCATTAACAATATCCGAATTGGGAATCGTCACCAGCGCGCCGTCAAAAATCCGCAGGCGCGTGGAACGAAAGCCAATTTCTTCAACCGTACCGCTATACCCCTGATAGCCGATCCACTGGCCCACAACATAAGGCCGATCCAGCAGCAACGTCACCGAACCGAAAAAGTTTTTCAGGGAATCTTGTGCCGCCAGGGAGACACCCAAGCCCACAATACCCAGACCCGCCAGCCAGGAACTGATGTCGCGGCCAAATATATCCTCCATAATAAACAGCAAGCCGATGATGGCCACGAAAATGCGAAGGGTTTTCCGGATAATGGGTAGAATCTGTTCCGTCAGGGGCGTGTCATGCCTGGCGATGAATTTTTTCAGTGCCAGTTCCACCGTATTGACAATGTTAAAAATATACCAGAAGAACGCAATAGCCAGCAGGAGTTCGACGGTTCGTCCGCAGATACTTCGCAGCGCAGGTGCCAAGTGGAGTTGTCCCAGGCCTGCCAAAAGAAATAGGGTAAACAGGAGAAGGTTTCCTGGCGCAGCGGCACCGGTGGTCAACAGGGAACTGAAGTGCCAATGGCGTTTTTCAATGTCGGCTCCAATTTTGCGCAAAGCAAGGGCGGAAAATCTCCCTGCGGCTACGCCAACAAATATGCAAGCAAGAAGAATCAGCCAATTATAATAATGATTTTCATGAATCAGCTCTTCCAGGCGAATTTGACTGGTTAAATGTGTCAACAAACTGCCGAGGGAATGATGGACCACCGGAGCGGGGGCTGCGGCAGTGGTGACTGGCTTTATTTGTAGCGGCAGTTGAGGCATTAGTGTTCCTATTCCGGACCATCCATACGGCACCCACTGATGCCGAATTCATATATTACAGGCTGTACCATGATCGACGAGAAAATTCAACTCACGGCAAGTCGGGCCGAAGGCCCGACAGAGCAGGAGACAAGAGAGAGCAGAGCAGTGCACTGCAGCCCAGTAGAGCAGGCGAATTTAGAGAGTTGAACAGTAGAGCAAATAGGGCTGATGTCAAAGGGTGGCTGTCGCTGAAGCATTGCGCCCTCCTGCGGTCTACTTTCATCGTCGGATAACAAATGGCGTTCACCTTTGAAACTCTCATCATCTATCAAAAAGCAATCTCCTTCGCCGATAGAATCTGCCCCCCAGCCGCAGCGCTGGGCTTACCCCACCCGTCAATGTTAGCCGGCACATTTAATGTGCCGGTGGCCCACGGTAACCAGTGACAGAATCACTGCCAAGCGTTCAGAATGATGGGTGTCCGGTGCCCCTATTTGCCACCAAGGTGTCCAGACGTATAATCCACGTCAGATCACGGGAAAGGATACACCCCCTTGGTTGCCGCGGACAAAATACCTCCGGAATTTCGGCTCCCCGGCCAATGCTGGTGGCGACGGTGCCGTACCGCAGACATCCTGTCTGCCCAACGGCCGCGAGCCTCCATTTCCTCTGCTTCCTCAGTGGTGAAAAAAAGCAGTTCAATGAATTCTGGACGCGGAATCTGGAGCACGTTGATGCACAAGGAGGTAGCGGAGGTAAACGGAGGACCAACGAGGCTCGACGATCAGCAATTCGGAAGTTCCGATGATTTGTTCATTGATTGTTGCTCATTGTTCATTGAGCGCAGCGCCGACAGTTCCGGAAATGCACTGGGCTTCACGCCAAACAGCGCGCTCACAGAATATCTGTACGATCAGCAATACTACGATGTGATTTCGGGCCAATACTACATGCGTGCCCGGAATTACGATCCCGCGACCGGCACGTTCACACAGCAAGATTCCTACACGATCAGCCCCAGTGATCTGGCCAATGCGAACTTGCTTCTGTATACCGGTGCCGATCCGATTAATATGTTTGATCCGACAGGGAGGTTTCTCGACACCCAGGGGTATGAGGCTCATGATGTGATCTCAGAGCGCTACGAAGAACAACACCCTGAAAACGACCTGGAATACGGTCAACTCCTCCAGCAGTTGGGAATAAAGCCCGACATCCTCGACTACACCGCCGATACGTTCTATGAGATCAAGCCTCTGTCACTATCGGGGATCGCAAGCGGAATAGTTCAGATGGAGGCCTATACAATCGCGCTTACGCCCGGCGGGTTCTCCGCAGGGACGTGGCCGACAAAGCCCCAGTCGATCAATATCGGCACTCTTCCGGCCGGTTTCTTCAACTTCGGCGGAATTCTCTTTTACACCGATGCTGTAAGCAACTTGGAAGATTTGGCGGTTGAAACAACCTTTGCGGCCTTGCGGTCCGCAGTCCGAACCAATCCGGCGCTCTGGAACAGTGCCCTTGACATTCTGGGAGACCGGCTCCCGGGCCTTGTAGCACGCGGGGTGGTCGCCAGCGGCGAAGGCGCGACAATCGAGGCGATTGGTGTGGACATCGCGGCTGTGGAAATTGAGGCCATTTGACCGACCCTTGACGCCCTTGGAGTACAGCCTATGAGTATTCGGAAAAGACTGTCAGTGCGCCGTGGCGATGAGGACGGGGTTTACCTCCTCGGCGGCGCGACTATAATGTCGGCTTGGAAGTTGCGGGACTATTTGGAAGAGCGAGCGGAGGAAGGCAGCCCGCCGTGGAGGAGCAACACGATCTTCCACTACATCCGCCCGAAATATTGCCGCATGTTGGGAATCGATCCCGACGGCATGCTCGCGTCGCTCCAGTCCGAGTGTTGGGCGGAAAGGCTCGACCGTCAAATTGACGAGGCATTCAGCCGGCTCAACGGTGATTTACCGCTGGCCGAGCGCATCTGGAAGGCCCATATCATCGGGTTTATGGGATTTAGCGACACCGTATTATTTCGGTTTATCGCCACTCGTCTCATGGCGATACCGGTTCCGAAGTGGCGCGCAGGTGAGTGTCCACCATCGGCCATGCATGAGAAAATCTTGAACGACCCTGCAAGGCGGGACGCCCTGGATTGGCTGAACACGGCTGATCCGGGCGTGGTCCGCTCGCTGGGCAAGGGGTGGTCAAATGCCGATTCGATTAAAATAGTTGAGGAACTAAAAGCTGCGGGGGCGGCCTCAGTAATTGTGGGCGTGGCTAACAAGGTGCGTGGAAAAGAGTGGACGCGATCATTCCTGGTGGAACTCCCAGTTGCGCACTGGAAGCGTGCGAAATTCATCGCGTGGGCACGGCGGCTGAAGCAGGATGTGTTCGCGGTACTCATAAATGAGGACTGCGGAGAGCAATACGCGTACGGCGTGGCAGTAGGCGTGGAGGGCACAGCCGCGCGACGCAACCAGCAGCCAATGACGCGGGAGCGGTGGGAGAACGCCAAATCGTTAGCCAAAAAGGTGATTGGAAAGCTCTTGGCTGATCCGGCAAAGGAGGAATTGCTGCCGTGGCTTAGGGCGGGGACGAAAGAGGCTCCCCGTACGTTAGGCGAACTGCGTTCTCCAGCCGAGTCGCTGAAATTAGCACTGCGCATTTACGGCGCCGGCCCGAAAAAAATCTGGGCGGTCGAGATACAGAAGGGGGCCGAATTCCAGAACACGGGGCGGCTGGTTGTCGTCCTGCCGGAGGCGAGGGCCGCAAGGGCCGCCGTATTTAACGTGGTCAACGCGCTGAGCGCGAAGCAGGGGTTCGACCCCACGCCTGATTGGGGCCAAAAGCACGCTTTGGTAACGCTGGATTGATTTGTTGGCCCGGCCGATCGTAAGGAGTGTGAAGGCCCGGGTGCGCCGTGCTAAGGCGAAGTGTTCCAGCGAGTGCAAGTCTCGCCCCGGTAAAGGTCGTTGCGACCGGGAAGCTATCCCAGCGGCGGTGGAAGTAATGAAGCTGTCGGAGTCTGGGAGACAAGTGGCGGCGTGTGGCCGCGTTGCGGGCTCAGCTTCCATGAATTCGCTTTGCGATCCGCTTTGGGCGGGTTAGAATCCGTGCTTTGATAGAACTGTCCTTTCAGGCAGGCTTATGGTCGCGACGGTTGAAACAATTTCGGAACCAGAGCTGCACAGCAAGCGCTGTGGTGCTTCCATTTCCTCTGCTCCCTCAGTGGTGAAAAAAAGCGGTTCAATGAATTCTGAACCCGGAATCTGGAACACGTTGATTCACAGGGAGGTAGCGGAGGTAAACGGAGGACCAACGAGGATCAACGATCAGCAATTCGGAAGTTCCGATGATTTGTTCATTGAGCGCAGCGCCGACAGTTCCGGCAACGCGCTTGGATTCGCACCATCCAGCGCGATCACCGAGTATCTTTACAACCAGCAGCATTACGACGTGATTTCAGGCCAGTATTACATGCGGGCCAGAAACTACGATCCCGCCACCGGGACATTCACCCAGCAGGACACAATCTCCATCGCCCCCGGCGACGCCGCCAACGCGAATCTCTTCCTCTTCGCCGGTGCGGATTCGATCAATATGGGTGATCCGAGCGGACATTTCGGCAGCGCGTTTTCTCTAAGCGTAACGCTGGCTATAGGTTCTCTCGTAGATTCGATATCGCTGTCGGCGATTGGTGGCGCTTTCGCCTATGTCGGCAGCGCCGTTCCAGCCGGCGCGGCGGTCTACGAGTCCACCGCGTGGATGATGTCCGCGTCGCCAGCGGCGGCGTCACTGCGTGACCTCCTAGACTCAAATGCTCGCGAGGTTCAAAATGCTACTGACCGGGCCCTACAGAAATTAAAAGGGTTGGGGCGGAGCATCCAAGAGTTGGCCGAACTCCCGAAATTCTACGTGGTTGAAAGCCTCACCCCCGCGATATTCGAATTCGACGTGCGCGAGCTTGCGTTGCGTCCCGATTGGTTTGTGCTCGTGTATAATGGTCCGTACAGCGACCTAACCTATGACAATCGCGCGTGGGTTAACACGACCTACGGTCACAAGCGAATCGGGGCACAGCCGGGATACCAGTTGGATGAATTCCCCTTCGCGTCAACCGAACAGGGTGGCCCACACGGCCCCGCGCAGGCTGAGATGGTGCCGGGAATCCAAAACCCCGCGCAAGGGGGGTATCTTTCAGTCTTCTACCGCTACCAATTGGAGGGGGCACCCGAGCCCTTCCTGGTGGTTCCAGTGCCGATTTAGCTCTAGGGGAACAGCATGGATGAGGAAACACCGGCATGGGAGTATGTTTGGTACGAGCACGCCGGTTTGAGGCTGCTGATACCAGAAGGTACGCGCGCTACCCTCCGCGGGAGCGGGGTTCTGGTCCGGGGCGTGCGACCATTCAGGGTATTACTTTCAGCGCTCATCGTGACTGACAGCGAAAAAGCCGCGCGATTGGAGCGGCTGCTACACGGCCCGGTTGTATCGGGTGGATCTGCCACGGTTCGACTGATCCGCGAAGGACCGGTAGAATCCCCGTTCCTAGGCTGGGAGCGCGTTCGCCAAGATCAGTACCTCGGTGGCGGCCCCGGGTACTTCTGGGGGCTGATGTTTTATTTTGACGGACTCGCGGTACAGGTGAATATAAGCGGTGGCGGGGTATTTGACACCACGACAGAGCGAGGCTGGGCTAGGGTAATCCAGTCCATTAGCGTAGATACGTCCAAGGTACCTGCTTTCTCCCCTGCGCCTCACCGCAGGGTGTTGGCACCTGAGGAACTCCGAAGGCGAAATGAGAGAAGCATTCAACAGGTATTGCGTCGAGTTAGAAAGGCACGGGAGATGCAGGAGGAAATTTATTCCCCATATCTTGGGTGCATCCCCGCAGGGCATAGGCGCTAACTTAATTTTACATGCCGCCCTAATGGGTGTATATTTGTCGGTATGAAAAATATGCAGCTATGGACGGCACGAGCGGACGAACAGTGGGGAATATTGGCTGATCTCATGCCCG
>JAJZGH010000069.1 GCA_021798635.1 Planctomycetota bacterium
AAACAAAATTGGCGGAATCGACGGCCTGAAGAACGCGCCGGACGCGCTTGAGACCGTGGCAGGAGCCGCCGCTTGGCGACGGCGTGATTTTTGACTGCTATCAAGCACGATCCGTGGAGTATTGATCGATCAATGTAAAAAATCAGTCGGTTTTAGCGTCTGAGTAATCACCCCTTTCGCAGTATGTTTTCTTTTTTATCATTGGGCTCTAGCCGTCGGAAACAATCCCCCTGGGGACCCACCGCCATGACGGGGCATTCACTTTCCCGCACCACGGTTTCCACGGTAGAGCCGAGAAAAAATTTGCCCGCGGTCGTGCGCCCGTGGCTACCGATGATAATTAAGTCCGCGTGCCACTGCTGCGCCACCGCCAAAATTTCTCCGCCGGGATTTCCGCACCGCACAAAGTGTTCGGTCGCCGCCAGTTGGGCTTCTTCCACCACCGACCGGCACAGGGATTCCCCCTCCCGCTTAAGCCTGTCCAGCGCCGGGGGCGTTAAATGTTCGCCGCCGGAAATCGACACGGGCGACACATCGACCACATGCACCACCGCAACTTCCGCGGCCAGATCGTGGGCCAAAGTTATGGCCGTTTCAACGGCCCGCACCGCCGAGGGGCTGAAATCAACCGCCACAAGAATGCGACGAGCCTTGCAGGGACGATGCGAAGGCTGCGGGATTGCAAGCTCCTGGGAAATATTCATGATCAGTTCATCGGCACGCCATGAGGGCATACCGGCCGCCATCAGCACTTTTCGTGCTTCGGGAAGGAAGTTTTTTATATCCAATGCCGGGGTATTTCCGGACATTACAAATCTCCAGTTGCGACCGACCATACGGCGTTGCGCCCATGGTCAAGTATCGCGTGATGGAACTACAAAATCCATCGGTGAACGCCGGTGTCCGGCCATCAGAATAAGTCGTAATTCGCCGTAGGATTTTGACCTATACCTGGCGAAAGGGTGCAGCCATTGCCGGCGGAAGCTTTTTGTAAGCAACTGTGAATAATTCCCGAAGAGTTCAGTTCCCGCCCGCTCTGCCATGGTCAATGTCAGTGCGGCGACATGTCGCGGAGTTTTTATTTCTCAGATTTTATGGAGTCTTCACGGCCTCGCCTCCGCCTGCGGAGACGGAGGGTTTATCGGCGGCGGACTTCTCCGGCGTGGCCGCATGGACGATCAAGACCGAGCACGTGCTAAGCACCGCAACAGAGCTTTGATTACTGCCCAGCAGATGCTGTCGCAATCGCCATAACGGTGACATGCCCAGAATCATGAGATCGTAATCGCGGGAGCGCTCGCTGACGGCGGAAACTGGCGTATCGGTTTCAATGACGGTCATGCGGATTTGATTGCCGCCATCGGTTCCGGGCAAAAATCGATCCACCAGCTCCTTGACCCCTAAAGGTTCCGCGCCATTAGGGCGTTTGGGTTTCACAACATGCAGGATGGTGATTTCCACATCGGCATTTTTACTGATTCTCTGCGCTGCCAGCAGCGCACCGGCATCCTGCGCTTCACCGAGATAAGGTACGAGCACCCGGCGAAGGGTGGTCAGGCGTTTGTTGATGAGAATGGCCACATTCTTGCTGCTGTGTTTCAGCACATGGTCCACCACGCCGCCGAGCACGGACGTATTGACGATTCCCTGATGGGCACCCAGCACGGTCCAATCCACCTGTTGATGTTCAATAACTTTGCAGATATCCCGTGCAATGTGCATGCTGGGCGGCGAAAGGGTTGTGAGTTCAAAATTCAGAGTTTTCGCTTCCGCAGCGGCAAGGGTAATAGGATCGAACTCGTCGGCCTTCGCGGTATCACTAACGATAGATGATTCCGCAGGCTGGCGCAGCAAAAGTGCGGTAATGCGCCCCGGTTCGCCCCCCAATAGAGCGTGCGATACGTGTATTAACCCTCTCACTGTGCCGGTTTGGGAAAGTGATGCCAGAATATGGAGTTTCGGGGCTTCATCTTTTGGCGTTTCGGTAGCGGCGATGTCGGCCTGCGATCGGCGACGCATGGGCAGTCGTGCCACGCGCAGCAAAATTGAGGCTATGGTGGTAATAGCCAGAAACGCCAGCACCAGCACCGTTAAGGTTCTTGAACTGATCGCCCCCATTTGCCACGCCAGACTCAGCACCACAAGTTCCACTACGCCGTGGGTATTCATCAGCAGACCGGTTAAGCCTGCGGCGCTCCAGCTTGAACCGGTGATTTTGGCCGTTACGCTGCTGAAGAAAAATTTCGCCAGCATCAGAACTGCGATCAGATATCCCCAGCTTTTCCAGACGGCCACCGAATGCAGTTGTGTGATATTGGTATGCATGCCGACGGTGGCAAAAAATATCGGAAGCAGCAGCAGCAAAGTAATATCTTCAAGCTTGCTGGAAATATGCCGCACGAAATTTTCGCTCGAAGGAAACACCAGCCCCAGCATGAAGGCCCCGAATATGCCGTTGATACCCAGCGCCGTTGTCACCAGGCTGCTGACCAGGAGAAGAAAAAATGTCAGCGCCAGCACATCGCGGGTCACATGACCGCGAAGTTCAAAGTGCGACTCAAAACGCCAGAGAAAGCGGCGCACAAAAAACATCATCACAACAATATAGGCCCCGGCGAGAACCGCCGTTTTTATTCCCAATCCCACCGAGGATAATATATCGCCGTTGCCGGAAAGTTGCACTTTCGCCAGATCATACACGACCGCCAGCAGGCACCATCCGGATACATCCAGCACGGCCCCCGTGGTGATAACAAATGCCCCGACCTCGGTGTCTTTCAGATTCTGCTCATTGATGATTCGGGCCAAAACCGGAAACGCGGTCATCCCCATCGCCAGTGCGGCCATCAGGATAAAGGCCGCCGGCGATTTTACATGTCCCACCAGAGCGGGGTGCTTGAGCATCAGCCACGCAATAAGCAATCCTGCCGCAAAAGGACCCAGGAGACTGACTAAACCGGTGGCAACGACACTGGCCCCTTTGCCCCGCACGCGAGTCAGGTCCAGTTCCAAGCCCACGATAAACATAAAAAACATGACGCCCAGTTGGGCAAGCAGGTTCAGAAACTGCATTCCTTTAGCCGGAAACAGCCAATGAAAATAGGCTCCGTGGGCCAGCAGCCCCAGCGCGGAAGGCCCAATAATCAGGCCGCCGATCATTTCTCCAATGACTTCCGGTTGCCCCAACAGCCGCAATAGCGCACCGCAAAAACGTGCCGCCAACAGGATCACGGCAATTTGCATAATCAGATGTTCAATGGTCAAGCGGTACGTAAGCTCCAGCAGGAATTTCCCGTATTCTACAGTACCATGTCCTTGCGATGACGGCTAATGCACGAGGTCGATTATGTAAGGGTATATCAGCGCGGCAACTAATACGATATAATGCCCGATTCGGGCCGCTGGGTGCCCGGCTGAGGAACGCAGTGAGTCATGAAACAGATTCGTGTTGCCATTATAGGCGCTACCGGTTACACATCCTTGGAGACCATACGCTGGTTGCTTAAGCACCCGGTTGCGAAAATCACGTACCTTGCCAGCCGGCAGCAGGAACAACCGATCAGTGAACTATTTCCGGAACTCCTGGGCCGCATCCATCTGCCCATAGCGCCGTTTGACGCGGACGCCATTAAACAGGCTGCGGATGTGGCGTTTTTGTGCTTACCACATGTCGCGGCCATGCAGCACGTTCCGCCGCTGCTGGACGCCGGCCTGAAGGTCATTGATTTATCAGCGGATTATCGGCTTAAAGATGCCGCGTTATATGAAAAGTGGTACAAGCACGCCCATATTGATGCAAAAAATCTGGGGGCGGCGGTTTATGGCTTGCCGGAGTTTTTTTCCGCGGAAATTAAAACAGCGTCCTTCGTCAGTAATCCGGGATGTTACCCCACCGCGGCTGCCCTGGGCATTGCGCCCTTGTTGCAAGCCGGGCTGGTAGAACCAACAGATATTATTATTAATGCGGCCTCCGGCATTTCCGGGGCTGGCCGTACGCCATCGCAGTCGCATCATTTTCCTGAACGCAACGAAACCTTTGAACCCTACGGCATTGCCTCGCATCGTCATGCACCGGAAATTCAGCAGACACTTGAAGCCATTTCGGGCCACGCTGTACACATGCTGTTTGTGCCGCACTTGATTCCCATAGATCGCGGAATCTTGGAAACCATCTATCTCAAAGCCAAGCCCGGCGCGAAGCTCGATGACGCGCTGGCCGCGTATGACCATGCTTATCGTGGCAAGCCGTTCGTGCGGATGCGGATGAATAATCTGCCGAGTACAAAATATGTCGCCCATACCAATTTCGCCGATATTTCTGTGAAATTTTACAATGGGCGGTTTGTGGTGCTGTGTGCCATTGACAATATGGTCAAAGGGGCCGCGGGACAGGCCATTGAAAATATGAATCTGATGTTTGGAATCGATGAAACCGCCGGACTGCTCTAATGGCCAGGTTGCCGCCCCGGTGCGATGTGCTCGAGGCGCTGGACCAGCGGTTCAACTAACGGCCTGCTGCCGCAACTTGGTTGCAAAAATCCAGGGGACACTTTTTAATTTTATTAATTCTCCGGCACGGCTCGGAACGGTCTGTACACCGGTAAGCTCAAACAGGAGTGCTTCATGAAATTTTCCGCTGGATCGTACCGGCACGCGAGTTGGAGCCTTGCTATCCTGCTTGCGGCGGCCGCAACGGGAATATGTCAGGCCGGCGATACGCAATATCTGGCACAGCAGTCCTGGCTGCCTGGAGAAAATATGCAGTCCTTGAATGAAGGATTCATAGAAAATAAGTCGTGGATACGTAATGACTCTTCGCCTGCACAAATCAGCATGCTAAATTTTTCCGGCCGATTGCGACTTGCCGACACCGGTCGCTACAGCCCCACGGTGGCCTATGATTCAACGTATATCGGCCTGGGCACGAGCACGGCACTGTTGCCGCGGCAACTCAATGATGAGTCTGTATCCGTAGGAACGCCCATCGGGCAATTTGGCCAGTGGGGGGTGGGCGTCGCGCTGGGTGCGGGATACGCGGGCAATGCGCCGTTTAATGACCCGAGTGCGATTTACGGCATGGCACGTGTTACGGTGCAGCATAAGTTGTCGAAAAATACCGAACTGGATCTGGCTTTGGATTACAGCGGCAATCGGCAGTTCATGCCCGATGTTCCCTTGCCTTCGGTGGAAGTGCAGCACCATCAGAAGGGCCTGGAGTATGCCTTTGGATTTCCCTACGAATCCATAAACTGGAACGTCCTGCCCCGGCTGTGGCTGAAAATAAATTACTTCCCGATTGACACCGGCACGGCCGAAGTGGACTACACGATCCTGCATGGGCTTGCGGCGTACACCGAATTTGAAAGTGACTCCTGGGCGTTTCATGTCAGTAGCTATCAATCAGATCAGCGCTTGTTTTTCACGCAGTGTCGGCTGCAAGCCGGCCTCAAACTCTTTACGCTGCATCGCGATGTGAATGTTAATTGTGGTGCCGGGTACGCCTTTAATCAGGCCTTCAGCCAGGGCTTTGATGCGCGGGACGAACAGGCGGTGGCGCAAATTGCCAATGCGGCGTATGTCATGGTCAGCCTCGACGCGCGATTCTAATTACTTACACCACGGGCCGGCCTACTTTTACGCGGTGTACAATTCCCAATAACGCTGGCAGAATCACCAGCGTCAGCGGCAGTTGCACACACAAGCCGGTGATAATCGCGATAGCCAGCGGCTGTTGCATTTGTGATCCCTGGCCCATGCCCAAGGCCAGGGGCAAAAGAGCCAGGATCGCGGCAATCGTGGTCATGGCGATCGGTCTCATGCGGTTCTTACCGGCGTCAATCAGGCGTTTAAGCACCGCCGTGTCATCGCTCATATCGTTGTATTCCGAGTAATAAAATATTCCGACTTCCGTCACAATTCCCACCACCATGGTCATGCCCATCATGGAAGAAACATTAAGCTCTGTATGCGTAATCCATAGGCCGACAAATACGCAGCATAGCGCCAAGATCGGAATCGACAGCATGGCCAGAGCCACGCGGAAATGTTCATAAAGAAATAGCAGCACCAGGAAGACCAGCAAAACCGCCGCGACCATCACCACCAACAGGCCCCTAAATGCGATTTGCTGTTGTTTGTACAATCCACCCATCGCATAATACATGCCGTGGGGAAACATGCCGGGTTTATTGAGCACCTGTTGCACCGCTGCAACTGTCGAACCCATATCACGGCCGTTGATGCGGGCGGTAACCGCGATCATGCGTTTGAGATTATCGCTGAAAATCTCCTGCTGCCCGGTAAGCGTTTCAATCGACGCCACATCTTTTAGTGGAAATAAATGTCCATCGGGCGCGCGCAACAGCAGATCGTCGATATCCTGTTCTGTGGCGCGGTCGGCCTGGGGAACCCACACACGCACGCCAATCATCTGCGGCCCGCGTTGAATTCGTGTGGTCACCGTGCCGGAAAGATACTGATTTAATGCGGTGGTAATAGCGCCGGCGGTCATCCCCTGCAGGGCGGCCTTTATGCGATTCACACGGATCTGCAGCGCATCGCCCGCGATCTGAATACCGCTGCGTACTTCCACCACGCCCGCAATCGAGGATATGGCCCGTTTCACTTTCAGGGCTTGTGCATCGAGCAGGGGGCCGCTGTCCGAGAAAATTTTTATTTCAATGGGCTGCGGTACCGCGGTCAGATCCCCGATGAGGTCCTGCATCATCTGGGCGGTGTCAATTTTCAGCCCCGGCACCCGCTGGCGGATTCGTCGGCGAATAGCGGTCATAATCTGCTCAATGGGTGGTCTGGGGAATCCCTTCAGGCGGATAAAAAAATCACCGGTGTAGGATCGTGTGGTGCCGCCGCCGAGTTGTAATCCGGTTCGGCGGGAAAATGTATCGACATATTTATTAGCGAGAATTATTTTCTCAACTTCCAGCAGCAGCCGATTGGTTTCGGTGGGGGATGTGCCTGGATTAGCTACGTAGTTGAGGATAAAACCCCCTTCATCCATGTGGGGCATAAAACCACTTCCGACGTTCTTATAGGCGACAAACCCCAAGACCAGAATGGGAATAAGCACGACCAGCACCAATGCCGGTGCGCGCAGAATCCGTACCATGATCCAACCATAAAGGCGATGAAGATAGGCGGTGATTCGCCCGCCTTCGGGTTGATTGGCATCCCGTTGATTGAGAAAACCCGCGGCCAGCACCGGAACCGCCAGCCAGGCCATAAAAAAAGAAATCAGCAGGCTCGCCGCCATGGTCAACGACAATGCTTTAAAAAACGCCCCCGTGACGCCGGAAAGAAAGGCCAGCGGCGCGAAAATAATCATCGTAGACGTAGATGATCCGGCCAGCGGGCCGGTAAATTCCCGTGTCGCTTTGATGACCCGCCCGCGCATCTCGCCAGAGGCTCCGCGGGTGCGCCGCACAATGTGTTCCACCATCACAATGGCGTCATCAATAATCAACCCCACCGCCGCCGCCATACCGCCCAGCGTCATGATGTTGAACGTCATGTGGAACAGATACAAAAGAAGAATGGTGGAACTTAACACCGCCGGCACCACCAGCGCGGCGATCAACGTAATTTTCCAGTTGCGCAAAAATAGCAGCAGTACCACAACCGCAAGAATGATTCCAATGATGACCGCATCCCGCACAGATGCCGCAGACGCCAGAATAAGCTGACTTTGATTGTACCAGGTGGCCATCGTGATGCCTGCTGGAAGATTCTTCTTAAAACTGTCGATTTTGCTTTTGATATCCGCGGCAATTCGCACTGTATTGCCGCCCGGTTGCTGAAAAACCTGTAAGAGCACGGCCGGGTGTCCGTCGGCGTCCACACGCGTCCACTGAGGCTTTGTGGAAAGCTTAACGGTGGCGACGTCACCCAGCCGAACCAGCCCGTTGGCACCCGTGCGCAGCACCACCTGTTGAATCTGGCGGATGCTGCGATAGCTGGTGTTGGAAATAATCAGATAAAGTTTGTCATGATCTTCAAATTTCCCCACCGCACTTAATACGTTGGCCGCGCCAAGGGCTTGGGAAACATCCGCCAGCGTCATGTTAAATGCCTGCAGGCGAGCCGGATCAACAATGACGTGATATTCCGGCGTCGCGCCGCCCTGTACCTGCACCCGCGCTACGCCGCGCACCGTGGAAATCACCGGTTCAATCTGATATTTAGCAATCGTACGCAGGCGGCTGGGCGATACCGTGGAGGAGGTCAGGCTGTATCCCAATACTGGAAAGTTGGTGGTGTCCATGCGTTTGGCGCGAAAGCTCGTTTCGGCGGGCAGTCTGGGCAGGATGCCGTTAATCTGCGAGTCCACTTCCAGCAACGCCTGAGCCATGTTGGAACCCCAGGCGAAGCCGATTTTCAGTTCACATGAGCCGCGGCCGGTACGGGCTTGAACCGCTAGCACGCCGGGGATGGACCGCACCGCTTGTTCCACCGGATAAGTTACGGACACGGCCATCCGTTGGGCTGGTTGTTCGCCGGAATCCACCGAGACTTCAATGCGCGGAAAGCTTACCCGCGGAAATAGCGACACCGGCAGCCCCAGAGCGGCCAACGCACCGCCCAATGCCAAAACCAGCATGATAAACAGCACCGATCGTGTGTGCTTATGGATCCATTGATTAAAATTCATGGCTTAAAAGTCCCTGTAACGGCCATCCCGTTGGTTAATTCCGCATTCCCCACAATCACCGCCTGATCCCCTGCCATCACATTGCTGTTGAGCAGTTGCACATAGCGCGTATTGGTTAAACCAATATGCACCAGATGCAATACCGCCCGGCCATTGTGCACGGTGAATAATTCCTGCGCATTCCCCGCCGGCAGCACCGCCGCGCGTGGAACCACCAGTCCCGTAGCCTTTGCGATAATCAATTTTCCTTCCACATATTGCCCCAGCAGCAGCCCCGAGTGCATACGCGGCGTGACAAACACATCCACCAGCCGAGTCAGCGGATTGACGCGCTGCGTAATTAAGGAAATACTGCCCAGAATCTGGCGCGTTGCCGGTTCGCCTACCGGCGTCAGCGCTACAGCTTGCCCGCGCCGCACTTTTATGGAGTCCTCCGGTTCCAAGCCTAACTGGACTTCAATATTGCGGGAGGACACCAGTTGTAAAAGGGGCGCGCCGGGTAAAACAATCTGTCCCGGTCCTGAAAGTATCTTCGCTACCACGCCACGGGCGGGGGCTTTTATTAAACGCGGGCCGCCGATCCCCAGCGTTTTCAGATTTGTCAAATTCAGTTGCGCCAGTTTCAGTGCCTGCCGGGCCGCCAGCAGGCTTTGCCGGGTAGCCAGATGCAGGGCAAATTTTTGTTTTACTTCCGATAGTTGCTCCTCCGCGGAAAGCGCCGAACTCTGGGCCTGCGCCAGCCGCAGCAGTTCGGAATTCGTTGATTCCAGTTGCAGCAGAGGTTCGTTTTTTCTGACGTACTGCCCCCCGGCAACCAGAATGCGGAGCACCTGCGCATTAAATGGAACCGCCACATTGCGAATTGAACTGGCCCGCGCCACGACTGTGCCATAAGCCACGACCGAAGCGGAAATGCTTTGCCTGCGGACCGGCACGGTTTTGACATAGGCAGTCACCGGTGGAACGGCCTGGCCGGTGCCGGCGACCGCGGTACTTGCCGCAGTCGCCCTCGGGCCTGTCTGGTGCCAGACGGCAACGCTGGTCCCCAATGCCGAAAGCAGCGCCACTGCCCAAGTTATCCGTTTCATGCTTCGAGTCATGGTGTGGTCGCTCCTTGTTGCACAGGTATCCGCTTGGATCGCATTTCCGGCACATACGTGCCGGCGGCCAGAGCCAGTGCAATGCGATTACGTTCAAGCTGGTTTTTAAGCTGAATCACATTGATGCGTTTTTGAATTAACTGATCCACTTCCGTGTAGTAGCTGACAATATCAACATTGCCGAACTTCAGCGCCTGTTGATAGGTTTGCACAAGCTTCGCCAGACTTTTTACCGCCGCATCGCTGGCCGCAATTTGTGCCCCTAACGCATGAATATCGGAATAGGCCAGGGCCACCGCGGAACGGGCGGTAAATTCGCGGGCAATATAGCTGTCATAGAGGAGCTTGCGCGTCGCTTTGTCAATGGCAATATTCCCCTGATTGCGATCGAAGATCGGCAGGTCAATCGTGACGCCGAAGCCGGTGGTATGCACATTGGTGGTGTCGCTGGCCTGCTGAAACCCCAGGCTTAACCGCGGAAATTGCCGCAGCACCGCCGCCCGCAGCGTCTCCTGCTGGCTTTGATATCCCAGTTTTAACGCCACCAGATCCAGCCGTAGTCGCGGCAAATCTTTTAAAATGGCCCGCTCCGATGGTAAGGCAATGCGTGCGGGAAACCGAATCGTGCGGCTTAATCGAATGGGTGCATCAATCGGCAGGCCCATAACCATCCGCAGGCGATTGAGATTTTGGTCACGTTTTTGTGTTAAAGATTCCACCAGTGCTTGCGCCTGTTGGCTTGCGGCACGAGCCGCGCTTAAATCCAAGATGGTATTAAGGCTTGCATTGTACGCTTTCTGGACTACGTGTTCATTGGTTTGCAACTCGCTTTGCGCCAGGTGGGCCTGATGCAATTGTGCCTCGGTCGCCGCGAGATTATAAACCGCCAGCCGGGCCGCCTGCGCCGTTTGCCATTCCTGCCAGGCCACATCCAGATCCACTTGGCCACGGTGATATCGGGCTGAGGCAACGCGGGCATCATGATCAATTAATCGTGTGACATCCCAACTCACACCAAGACCATAACCTGTAAATGTCCCGGTACGATACCCCCCGGTCACCAACGCCGTTGATTCCGACACTTGCGGGTTCGGTAAAATGCCGGCCTGAATAACCTGCGCTGCCGCTTCATGCCGCTGATCCCGCGTTGCACGCAACGATGGATTGAGTATCACGGCTATGACCGCCGCCTCATTGGGCGTGATGCCACCAGTCGGCCGCAGCGGCAGCGGTGGCAGGCCGATGCCGCGAATGCGTTGGGCGGAAATGCGCAACTGCTTCCAAACAGGAACTTGTAATGCCTTATTAACCCGCGCCTCTGTCAGTGGCATGGGATGATAACTTTGACAGCCCGCCAACAGTAGAAAGCCCGAAAGAACCAGCGCGCTGAAGCCCCTTATCTCCCGCTTCCGCCGGGCGGAAACCATCCGCCTGAAAACCTCGCGCACGGTGCATTTGCCGATACACGCGGTACGGATTTTTTGATTCAGCCGGTGTGGCCGTGCCTGTCTATAGGCATTCATACCTCGGAATGTCATGCTGATCCATCGCCTCCATGCTTTGGAAATAACAACACAATCGTAAACCACTCGCCGACGGAGGATTCAACGATCACCCTGCCGCCGATTTGCCGCATGATATTCTGCACAATGGATAATCCCAATCCGCTGTGCCGCCCCTGATCCGTGCGGGAATCATCACCGCGCCAAAACCGTTCAAATATCTGCCGCGACTGCCGCACGGAAATCGCGCTGCCGGTGTTAGCCACCGTTAATATTACTGCATCAGAGTCACTTTTCAGCCCCACGCGAATCGTGCCCCCGTCATTGACATAACTGACCGCATTGTCCAGCACATTGCGGAGCACCAGCAGCAGTAACTCCGGCGGAGCCGAAACGATCGCCGGAGAAATACCACTACTATCTAACGTCACGGCACGCGAATTAATTCTCGCTGTACAGCTCTGCAACTGCTGCCGAGTTATTTGATCCAGCCGACAATTTGCCGACACCTGCGCCCAAGCCCCCGCTTCCAGCCGGGCCAGGGTCAGCAGGTTTTCCACCATCTCCTGCATCTGAATGCTGATATCCAGCGACTGCCGCAAGGTTCGCTGATACTCTTCGCTGCTGCGCAAGCGGGTTAAAGCCAGTTCTGCACCGGTGCGCAGGGCCGCCAGGGGCGTGCGCAGCTCATGGGCCATATCAGCCGTGAGCGCCTTTTCACGGATCACCGCCGCTTCCACACGCTCCAGCAACTTATTTAGACGATCCACAATGGGAATCAGTTCGCGCGGAATATTTTCCGAGCTGATGCGATCTTTCAGGTGCGCGGCACCAACGCCCGCAATCTGCTGGGCAATCGTATTCACCGGACGCAATCCACGGTTTAAAAGCCACGCAATGAGAGCCGCCGAACACAACGTGGCCAGAGAACAGTAAACCGCCAGCGACCAGGCGATGCTGGAAAGTGCGGTGTCCAGTTCATCGGTGGGGCGGGCAACGGCGAGAATATAATCTTGTCCATTATGTTCGGCCTGTGCGGTGTCGGCAGTTCGGTTGTTGCGGCTATCGCCCGTGTGGCCGGGGCCGTCATGGTGATGCCCCTGCTCATGATCATCACTATTTCCCTCGCGAAAGCGGATCACCAATTCTCTTCCGGCGTGATTATCCGGCAAGGTAATAGATGCCAACCGCCCCGTATCCCCGGGTGACGTCAGGAATTTTAAATCACGTCTGCCCAGGGAGGCCGGATGGAGCACCGATTTTCCCCGCAGGCTCCAAATCTGAAAATAGCGGGGGGTACCCTGGACGCTACCGTCGGAGACGGGGGTAAAATCGGAAGTGACATGGAATCCGCGGTGTGGGTCCCAATCCAGCGTATCCACCAGCAACGTGGCGCGGGCCGCAAGGGAGGCGTTGAAATGGGATTCCAAGGAATGTTGCAGCGTTAGATACAAACTTACGCCCAGCACCGCCAGCATTAGCGCGATGGCCGCTCCGCACCAGAGCGTTAATTGTAATCGGATAGACCGCATCAAGCTCCCGGCCCAAGCATATAGCCCTGTCCGCGCCGCGTGTGAATCAGTCGTTGAAGCGAATCCGCGTCAATTTTTTTGCGCAGCAGGCTTACAAATACGTCTACGACATTACTTTCCGGCGGCGAATCATCGCAATGCACATGCTCCCAGATTTCACTGCGTGAGACAATTTCTCCCTGCCGCATGGCCAGATACTCCAATATGGCATATTCCCGGGCGCTTAATTCAATTTCCGTCCCGGCCCGAAAAACCCGCCGGGCGTTAAGGTCGATCGCCAAGGTTCCGATCGTTAGCCGCGATGAGGCAACTTTATAGCGCCGTCGCGTTAATGCTCGGACCCGGGCCAGCATTTCCTCCAGGGCAAACGGCTTGGTGAGATAATCATCCGCGCCCGCGTCCAGCCCTTTTACCCGGTCATCCACGGTATCGCGAGCTGTGAGAATCAATACCGCAGGTCGGGCTTTCATGCGTTCCATGGCCTTGAGCACCTGGAAGCCATCGACGCCCGGCATCATTAAATCCAAAATGACCACATCAATATGGCCGCTCTGCAGGTGCCATAATGCCAGCCGCCCGTCGCCGGCTTCATTGACCACGTAGGTCTGCTCGCGCAGAGCCTGTGCGATGGATTCCCGCAGCGTCTTAAAATCTTCAACCACCAATACCCGCATGAACGCACCTGCCAACACTACCCGGGAAGCCTACGCCGGAAAAAGCCATTATAAAGTATGGAATCGCTCCAAGATAACAACTCTTCACGACGATGCCGACCATCCGGCCCCACTAAACACCGCATGTTGATGCCCCTGAAATAAAAAAACAGGCGGGGCCGGTCCATAGCGCCACGGACCGGCCCCGCTTCGGGAGGGGAGGATGCTTTGGCAATCGGCGGTATACTGTTGTCGCCGTGATTACCGCAGTGTCAGCCCCGATGGACCAACTTATGCCCTTCGCCCTCCGGCCGGCTGCCAGAAGCGTAAGCCGTTGAAATACCCGGCCGCCCGCGTTACCGGTACCCGTTCCCGGGAAGGCCTGCTTCGCCCTCGCTTACCGGCGTTCGTGGAAAGTTGCTTGAGAAATTGTCGATATTCCTGCCCCCTGTCGCGCCCCCCAGGGACTTTCCACTGAACACGCCGCAAGCCTTACAGAAAATGAATAGGAGAATAACTGCGGTAATAATGCTAAGCCACCTGACCGCGACCCCTATCTCGTAAAAGAGTTGCTCACCAATATCAGAAGCGCTGCCATTTCTCATCACCTGCTTAATCGTGCCCTGCGCGGGGGCGGACGACTGGTTCATGGTCGAGTTCAGGTAATCCACGTGTTTTTCCAGCCGCGTGCCGTCCATGGCGATTTTAATTTCGTAAGGCATTTTGTTAATCACCACGTTGGCTTCATACGCGGCTTGATTGTCGCCGGGGGTTATATCAATTTGCTCCACTTGCCCACCTGCGGCTTCCTGCGTCGGCGTCTTGGCAACGGCTGTAGGCAATTGGGCCCTCGTAACTTCGGATGCCCCACCGTCCGTCGCATTAGCCCGCGCCGGCAGCGAACCAGTGGCCATTAAACTCAAGCCAACAATCCCGAAGATAAGAAACATTTTGCGATGCATAATGGCGCTCCTGAAACGATCGCAGATCGAACCATTCATTCTGCATAGACTCAAAGTAACATTCCTGCATGAAAGGAACGTGAAGCGCTGCATAACCCGATATTTTTTTCCGCGGATACACGCAACAACGCCTTGAGGCGGACCCCCAGCCGTCCCCGCCCTGATTTTGACGTTATGTAACGCGAATCATGCGGATCGGACATAATCCGGAGTTCCACGAGACTGCCCGGGTAGTCCCAATCCGGGCCATTACTCGGCCAGGCTCTTCGAATATTTTCCGCATTTTTTCTCAAGGCCCATAACTGGTATGCCGATAACGTGAGAGTTGCGGCGTTATTGTTGTTTTTAGCGTCACTGGTATAGGTTACTGCGCGCGGTGATTGTGGAATTTCATTTTTCACCCGTTTTTTGTAGAATCCGGTTGAACTTGCGAGCCGGTGCCTGCGTACTAGACCTATGGGTCATGGTGGCCTTAGAGCAAGATCGTGTAAATACAGAATAAAAGCAGCTTTTTGAACGGGAAATGGAATTTCCTGCTGTTAAGACGGAGTGCTAACCATGGACCTGAACAACTTACCCCCGGTATTATTTCCCGATTTTCCCCCCAAGCTATCCCGGCGACGCTTGCTGGCTGGTGTGGTCGGCACGGCCGCCGCCGCAACATTAGCTGGTTGTGCTGCCACGCCGCCGAAATCCAGTAGCAGCATCAGTTACCTGCCCAGCGGCGTCCTGCCACCAGATGCGAATATGGTCCCCGGCCGCATGGATACGGGATATGCTCCGCCTGCTAATTTTAAGCCAACCGTGGTTTATCATCCGCCGGTGCCGGCCCATAAAATTGTGCCAGTGGGCGCGTTTGGCATTATCCCGCGTAGCGCCTGGACCACTGCGGGACCCAATATGCGAACCATTCAGCCGATGGCCGGCGTGCATCTGATTACCTTTCATCACACCGGGGATCCGCACCCGATTTTTTTTGACTCGTTAGAACAGACCGCCCAGTACTGGGAACTCATACGCGAGTACGAGCGCCGTGTCGGATTTGAAGATATTGCCTACCATTTTGGCATCGACCGGATGGGGCGGGTGTGGCAGTTGCGTGATTTGCAATATCGTGGCGAACATGTCCGCGACGGTTTTGCGCCGCCCCATTGGCTCATGGAGTATGTACAATATCGCAATTCCCCCACGCGACCGGTGCACGGGCGGTATATCTGGAATGCGCATAACATCGGCGTAGCCTCCATCGGTAATTTCATGCTGCAGGAACCCACGGTGCAACAACGTCAGACCATTCTGCGTTTTGGTGCCCTGTTGCGCCGGCTTTACAGCATTCCCATTTATCATTGCTATACCCACCGAGAACTGGTCGCCACGGAGTGTCCCGGTCATCATTTGCAGCCTTATATGGTTTACATCCGGAAAAATAATATTCTGTGATGCAATTTCGGCTGGTCGGCCGGCCAGCAAACCAAGCTGCGGCCGTTATCCGCGACTTTTTGTAGAGTTCCTGCGCGACTTCGTATACACTTCCTACCCATGCAGGAACCGCAATTTCAATGTGCTACTATCCTCGGCGTAGGTTTGCTGGGCGCTTCATTGGGCTTGGCGATTAAACGCCATGGGTTGGCCGCTCGCGTGTATGGGGTGGGTAGAGTCGGGTCGCCGTCCAATCAAAAAGCTTTGGAAATGGGTGCCATCGATCAGGCGTTTACCGATCCGGCAGCGGCGGTACCCGAAAGCGATCTGGTTATTCTGGCGTCCAATGTGGGACAGTTTCCGGCTCTGCTGGCGGCCATAGCGCCGGTGTTAAAACCCGGGACCTTAGTGACGGATGTCGGCTCAACCAAGCAACAGGTGATGAAGTGGGCTGGGAAATTACTGCCCGGCGCGGTTGATTTCATTGGTTCTCACCCCATGACAGGTTCCGAAAAGCGCGGCCCGGAAAATGCCCGTGCGGATTTATATCGCGATGCCCTCTGTCTGATCTGCCCGCCGAAACTGCGCGGTCGCGGCGCGTTTACCGGCAGCCGGGTGTCCGCAGCCACGAAAAAAATTGAGCAGTTCTGGCAGGCCATGGCAATGCGGACGCACCAATTGGATGCCCAGCAGCATGATCAATGGGTGGCCCTGATCAGTCACATTCCCCACGCCGCGGCATGTATGGCCGCACTGGTGGCCGGGCGCAATGAGGATGCGGGTTTGGCCATTGCCGGCGGGTTTGTAGATACCACGCGCGTGGCGTCCGGTGATCCGGCCATGTGGACTGATATATTTTTGACCAATCGTGTGGAAGTCAATAGAAATTTAAATGTGGCTATACAATCGCTGCGGAAACTTCAATTGGCTATTCGCCGCGAGGATCAGCAGGCGGTTCTGGAATTTCTGCAACTGGCAAAACAACGGCATGAATCGCTGCTTTCCCGCCGTGACCAGCGATGAATTACATCGCCTTTGCCAGGAGTTCCTCAGGGCTTTTAGAGCAGTTGGTCTCGTCGGTAAACAGGCCGGGCACAAAATGATATTCCGGGTTAGCCTTGGGATGAAATACCAGCAGATGCAGCCGCCCCAGGCCGGTATTATATAGGCAATGCGGCTTGCCCGGCGGCACGACCACGGTAGTTCCGGCCGCTACGCTCCGTGGGTCCTGGCCAATAAAAACAATGCCCTCACCTTCTAAAAATACGAGGATTTCCTCACAGTCATGGTAATGCGGGGGAACATGGCCACGGGGATCATACGTCTCTTCCAGCACCAGAGCATTGCGCGTTCCGCTTTCCGGACACGCCAGAACTTCAATTACGCCGTTTCGCACGACTTCGCGCACCAGTTCCATTTGTGAAACAGTATCCATTGTACATCTCCTGATGAATCAACTATCGGCCAATTTTCAAAGCGTACTGGCTCCGGAAACATTTTGCGGCCCACTGAACAGGGACTGAATCGGCGTCCGGACAGTTCAATGATCCACCATAATTTTCGGCTCAATGCGGACTAAAGTTGAGCGAATCGCCAATGCACGCGCGATTTATATGCTTCTGTTTTTACGGGGCCTTTTTATGGGATGCAGTTTCCCCTCTGGCAAATCCTACCGCCAGCAGTTATCTGCCCCGTCGTCCCGCCAGTTTGTTTTAGCGGGCAATTCGAATTGTGCGCACAGATAGGCCGCTGCCATTGAAAAAAGCTTTAGAATTTTTATTTTTTGTGCGCTTCCCGTGGGCCACGCGGCTGGTTATTATTGTCCCCCGTCCTGGCGCGATGGCGCGCGTGGAAATACCGTCTGCACACGTTTAGGCGGTGGAAGGTTGTACGCAAAAATTACGGAGGACACGATGTCTGATTCACAAGCACCTCTGCCGGATTTAAGGCAAGCCGGAGGCTTTCACTGGCGCGGTTACCGCTGGGCGATCTGCGTGGGGCTTTTTCTAATTACCACGATCAACTATATGGATCGGTTCATGATTTCGCTTATGGAGCCGAATCTGATCCATAATCTGCACTTCACGCAGGTGGATTACGGCAACATCATGGCGGTCTTCAGCGCAACCTACGCCATCGGTTACGCTTTGTGCGGCTGGTTCATGGACGCGGCGGGGGTTTGGCTGGGCTTCGCGCTGACGGTGGTTATCTTCAGCGGCGCGGAAATGGGCATGGCCTTTGCCACAACTGTCGCGGGCTACATGGTGATACAAGGAATCATGGGTGTAGCGCAGGGCGCCAATTTTCCCGGCGCAATCAAGGCTGTGGGCCAATGGTTTCCCAAAAAGGAGCGGGCGCTGACCACCGGTATTTTTAATGCCGGCACGAGTCTGGGAGTGGTAGCGGCTCCTATTATTGTGGGACTGACCGCCAAAACATTTGGATGGCGCGCGGGTTTTATCACGGCGGGGCTGGTGGGTATTGTGTGGGTCGTCTGGTGGCTTTTGCGGTACAAGGAACCGGATAGGAATCCGAAATTATCCGCTGAAGAACTGGCGTATATCCGAAGTGATCCTCCGGAACGGCAGCACCGCATCCGTTGGAGCACGCTGCTGGGATATAAACAGTCTTGGGCGTTTATCATCGCCACCACATTAACCAGCCCGGTGTGGTGGTTCTGGCTTTTCTGGATTCCCGATTTTTTTAATACCAAACATCATCTGAATATCAAAAACATGATTTTGCCCATGATCCTCATATACGGCATGGCGGATTTGGGCAGCATCGGCGGCGGCTGGTTGTCGAGCTGGTTTTTGGCACAAGGCTGGTCGCTGAACAAGGCTCGCAAAACCGCCATGCTCATTTGTGCCTTGCTGGTGGTGCCCGTATTTGCCGCGGCATCGGTGGGTAACTATCTCGTGGCGTCGCTGCTGATTGGGCTGGCCTGCGCGGGTCACCAAGGCTTTTCCGCCAACTTGTTTACCATGGCCTCGGACACCATGCCGGGGAAAGTAGTTGGATCACTGGTCGGCCTCGGTGGCTTTGTGGCCTCCGGCATCAGTATGTTTGTCTCCGCCGGTGTAGGTTGGTTTCTGCACTCCACCCACGATAACTACATCATGTTGTTTGCGATCGCCAGTTCGGCGTACCTTGTGGCATTACTGCTAATTCAGCTCATTAACCCGCGATGGGAATCTGCCCATGAAGTCGCCGATAACATCGTCGCATCGGCGTGAGGTAGCGGGCGGGGCCTGTGACAGTTTATGCAGCCTTTTTTTTGATCTTAGCCAAAACGTAGGCTGGCCGGTTGGCCCAGAGGCGTTCCCAGCGGGCGTCCTGACTTTTCCACGT
>JAJZGH010000070.1 GCA_021798635.1 Planctomycetota bacterium
AAAAACACCATTTATCGTCGGGATCGGGCGACCAATCATACTCGCATGACGTCCTTAACCGCTTGGAGTAATAAGTGCTCTGTAACAGGTTCTACCCGCAGTGTCGGACTGCGCGACACAACAATAGACCATCGTTCCGGATTCAACACGAATGTGACGACGCCCCGATTGCCCTCCAAGTCCAGCCTCCCCTGGGCACCAACAACCAACCTCCCTTTCGGTGAGAAGACGGCGACCTCATCGCCTATCTTGATGATTAAATCATCAATTTTGTATTCTCCCAAGGCTTCCTCAAAAAGCGTTTTTGGCCTGCGGCTGATTATGACCACGTTATCTTTGATCAGGCTCGCGAGGAATTCAGATTCGATGTCATGATAGAGCGCTGCGACAGAACGTATCCATTGCTGACGCATCTTTGTGGAACTTCCCGATCTTGATCGCTTCGCTTTTTTCCGAAAAAATTGTTCGAGCTGCTGCGTTGTCATACGACACTCCGGAAGAATACCCTGCCTGTTGTATGATATGTTAGCAAGGCAGGCCCCACGCTACAACTTGCGTTGAGCCGGTCGAGGCGCCCCATGCGTGGCTATTTTTCCGGGTAAAGGCAGAGATTCGCCAATCTGGGTGTAAAGCAAGCGGAGCCGCGTGGCCACCAGGGCGTAGGAACGGGTTGGAGAAAGGCGGGATTGCAGGGTCGCCGGAAAAAATTGCCGCGTCCGGAATGCAGGGCGGCGGCGATGCCGGTTGCTTTTCCGTTATGGACAGGCTAGTCTAGCTAGCATGATAGGTTTGGAGAATGATGATCATGCGTACCATCGGCATCTATGAAGCGAAGAACAAACTTTCAAAAATTCTGGAGCGGGTGGAGGCCGGCGAGGTCATCGCGCTGGCACGCCATGGCAAACAAGTGGCCCTGCTCACACCCGTGCACCCCGTGACGCCGGATGCGGGAAGCGTCATTGCGCGGTTGCGCAAATTGCGGTCCGGATCACGGCTGGCCGGCCTAAAAGTCAAGGATCTCCGTGATGAGGGCCGGCCATGAGCTGGATAGCCGATTGTTCTATTGCCATGGCCTGGTGTTTTGAGGATGAGGTTACACCGCGCACCGAATCATTATTGGAGCGCACGCGAACCGAAACGCTGATTCTCCCCGGGCATTGGCCACTGGAGGTTACCAACGTATTGCGCACTGCCGCTCGCAAAGGCCGCCTCACCGAAGCGCAAGCGTCGCAGCGGGCCGAGTTGCTCATGTCGCTTCCCATTCAATATGATTCATTGACACATGTTGTCGCATTCACCAGCACCTACCGTCTGGCGGCACGATACAAGTTGACCGTGTACGATGCCGCGTATCTGGAACTGGCAATACGTTTTGGCACATCGCTGGCGACCAATGACCAGGAATTGGCTCGTGCGGCGGATCATTGCGGCGTGGACATGTTGTAGAGTCGGAATTTCCCGGATTTGTTCCCGCCGGCGGAGCTGGGAGCTTTGTGAAGGATTTGTCGGCGATGGGAAGCGTAAATATTGCCACGCGAGCGCCGGTTCGGTTGGCTCGTTTTAATATGGCCCATTTTAATATGTGAACACTTTGTTACGTATGCTTTTTGTGCCTCAAGCTCTACAATAGGATTGAGTGTTGGCGCATAGACTTTGTGACGCGGCGCGGGGATGAACCGGGCGGGGCACCCCATCGTATGGACGAACTTTGAAGGGCGAACTAGACAATGCGAAAAGCCAGCATTTTTACGATATTTTTGATTGTGTTTGTGGACTTGGTGGGGTTTGGCATTGTGTTGCCGAACCTGCAACTGTATGGCCAGCAGTTTGGGATCAGTAATTATTTTTACCTGACACTGATTGGCGCGACGTATTCATTTTTCCAGTTTCTTTTTGCGCCCATTCTGGGCCGCTGGTCCGATCATATCGGGCGGCGTCCCGTGCTGATACTAAGCCAAATCGGGACGATTGTGGGCTTTTTCATGCTATTTTTTGCCAACTTTTTTCAAGGGCAAATTCTTGGCATCATGCTGATATTTGCCTCGCGCATAATCGACGGCATCAGTGGGGGAAATATTTCCACCGCCAATGCCTACATCGCGGATATTACCACGCCGGAAAACCGGGCCAAGGGGCTTGGGGCGTTGGGGGCGGCGTTCGGACTGGGATTTATTTTCGGGCCGATCATCGGGGGTCTGGTGTCCCATTTTCTGGGCCTGCAATATGTGCCGCTGGTGGCGGCGGCGTTTTCGTTTGTCGCGTTGACCATGACCATCACCCAACTGGCGGAATCGCGCACGCCCAACAATCAGCGTAATGACGCCGCGGCGCGTCGCTTCAGTTTCCGCGGGCTGGAACATTCGCTGGTGCGGCCAATCATCGGGCCGCTGATTCTGCTGTTTTTTGTCAACGGCTTTGCCTTTGCGGGGATGGAACAAACGCTTAGTTTGCTGATTCAACACCGGAATTATCCCATTACACAGAGCGCTATGGTGCGGACAGATGAGGCCAGCGCGGCGCAGGGACCGGCGGGGTTAGCGAAGACAAAAACGCCCGCGGGGGGACAGGCAATAACCGCGCGGGCGGCGTTTGTAAAAAAGCAGGATGACCGCAGCAGCTACGCCTCGGGCTGGTTGTTTGGGGCCATTGGCGTGGTCATCGTGCTGATTCAAGGCGGTATGATCGGCCGGCTGACAAAAAAATACGGCGAATTAAAACTCACGCTGCTGGGGCCGGTCATAACTTCGGCAGGGTTAATTATCATCGCCCTGCCCGTTGATTGGGCGTGGCGATGGACTGGTTTTCTGGCGGGGGGCATATTGTTGGCGATAGGCAGCGGCCTATTTAACCCGGCTATGCAGGCTCTGATAAGCCGCCATTGTCATAGTGATGAACAGGGGGAAGTGCTGGGAGCCAATCAGGGGATGGCGAGTTTGGCGCGGGCCTTAGGCCCTATTCTTGCGGGGCTGCTGTTCGAATACATGTTCCCGGCGATGCCGTACTATGTTTCAGCGGGATTGTGTTTACTGGTCACAGCCGGAATATTTATCAAGCGGGAAAAATTTGCGCTGCCGGAGTCAAAGTCCGTTGCGGCAGGCCCAGACGCTCCCCCATCCAAATAGCACACCCGAAGCCGCAGAACCAGCCGATGGTTCCCCCGGCAATAATGTCGGAGTAAAAATGGGCCTGCATGACGATGCGGGAAATGGATGTCAGCCACGCCACGAGCAAAAATAACCGCCGGCCCTTGGGGGATAAATACGTTAGCGCGGCAGCCATGGCAAAAGCCACACAGGCATGACCACTGGGAAAGCTCAGATCAGTCTGGGTATGAAATCCGCGAAACCACTGCCAGACATTCAGGCCGTCATTTAAATGACCTCCGGGCAACATCCCGATGGGCCGCACACGCCCACAGACGCTTTTGAATGCTTCTGAAACCGCGCCGGCACCCAGAATGGCGCTAGCCATGATGGCGATGCCCTTCCATCGCGCGGGATCATAAACCCAAACCAGTAGACATATAAATATGACTTCCGCGGGTACACCGACATCGCGTAACGCCCGCCAAGTGCTTTCGGTGTGATGGTACAACTGGGAATGAAATGGCGGTGTAACCGTGCGCCACCAGGGCGCATCGGGGTGCGTTTGTGGATTTAATCGCACAGCCTGCCAACTGTACGGCTGCTGATCACCCATGAGCCAGCGTGTGGCCCGCCATGCCAATGTATCCAGCCGAGCGTTAAAGCTCAGGAGAAAAATTTCCGCCAGAACCACAATTCCGAGAATAATAAGGTTCTTTTTCAGCGGCGAAGTCTTCCGCGAAATATCGGTAGAACACTGTACAGTCGGCATGAAGTACCTCGGAGCATCGCCTACACTGTGCCAACCATCAGGCCGTACCGGAAGCCGCGGCATCCGCGGAAGGTTCCGCAACCGGCTCCGCAGCGGCTGGTTTTTCAGATTCAGCCTGCTCTTCTGCCTGGGCCGTGGTGGTGCGACGGCGGGTGCGGTCTGACTTGGCTACCCGTTGCTGCACTTTGTCCTGTTCTTCCTTGGCGATGCGTCCGGATTTGCCTTCCATGACGGCCACGAGAATTTCCTTCATGATCAAATCAATACCACGCAGCGCGTCATCATTAGCGGGAATGGCGATATCCACCATATCCGGGTCGCTGTCGGTATCAATTAAACCGATGACCGGTATTCGCAGCTTGCGGGCTTCCTGAATCGCGATGGCTTCACGGCGAACATCAACAACAAACATGGCTCCGGGCAGCCGATCCATAGCGCGAATACCCGAAAGGTTACGAAGAATCTTGCGATATTCGCGGTTCAAATTGGATACCATTTTTTTGGAATAATTCTTGCCCACATCCGGAGATTGTAAAATGCGCTCCAATTCTTCCAGGCGCTGCAAGCGCGAACGGATAGTCCGGTAGTTGGTCAGCGTGCCGCCGAGCCAGCGCTCCGTAACCACCGGCATGCCCGCCTGCTTGCCTATTTCATCAATCACCGAGCGGGCCTGCCGTTTGGTGCCGACAAACAGCACATCGCGGCCACTGCCTACCAGGCGGCTGATAAACCGCTGCGCGGCAAGGAGGCCTTTGAGCGTTTCACGAACGTCGATAATGTGGATCAGATTCCGTTTGCCATAAATGTAGGGCTTCATCTTGGGATTCCACCGGCTGGTGCGGTGACCGAAATGAATTCCGGAATCAACGAGCTGACGAACCAATTCTGGATTGGCCATGGGGAGAACCTCACATCAGCGATTTCAGAGCCATGTGCCGCACAGGCTCCTACCGTCGCTTAAAACTCGCCTTGCGGCGAAATAGCATCCATCGGTCACGGAACACATATCCCGTACATACCGACCAAGCGGCAAGCTATTGATCATATCGCTTTTGGCAGGGCGCGTCCAGCTTGCCAAGTGCGGCATCGCGGAGCACAATACACTCATACCTTTTGAAGGGGTCGATCTATCTTGCGAAGGCAGCAATCTCGGAGACGACTCCGCTTTGAGAAGGAGCATGACCATGGCCGGCACAAGTGTATCAACTGAATCTTTTGCCCGGCAGAAAAACGCCGCGTATAAAGGTCCGCGCCTGCGGATGGCGATTATCGGTTGCGGAGGCGTGAGTGAAATTCAACTCAAGGCGTTACAGACCATGCCGGATGTTGAAATTGTCGCCGGCGCGGATATTAACCCGCAACGCCTGCAATCCACGAAAGACAAATTCGCTTTGACCGCGCTGTATACGGATTACCATAAAATGCTTAAGGAAATAAAGCCGGATGCCGTGACAGTGTGCACACCCAATGCCGTGCACGCCCCGGCTACGATTGCGGCGCTGAAGGCCGGTGCTCATGTCATTACCGAAAAACCGATGGCCATGTCCCCCGAAGAATGCCAGTCCATGATTGACACCGCGAACAAGGCGAATCGCAAACTGGCGGTGGGATTTCAGTATCGGTTTCATCCTGCGACACAAATGTTGCGCCGGGCGCGGGATGAAGGGCAGTTTGGCAAGGTGATGTTTGTGAAATGCCAGGCCCTGCGGCGGCGCGGCATTCCGAACTGGGGCGTATTTGGACAAAAGCATCTGCAGGGCGGCGGCCCGATGATTGATATCGGCGTGCATGTCATTGAAATGGCCCATTACGTAATGGGTTCCCCTAAACCTGTGGGGGCCACGGGCAAAACTTGGACCTACATGGGCAATAAACCCAACGATGTCAGCAGTATGTGGCCCGACTGGGACTGGAAAACCTATACCGTGGAAGATCTGGCGATTGGGCATATTCGCTTCGATAATGGCGCGGTCATGCAGATTGAAGCCTGTTTTGCGGGGCACATTGAACGCGACGTCTGGAATTTCACGCTCGCTGGAGAAAAGGGCGGCTGCACATGGGACCCACCGGCGATTTTCACCGATCGCGCGGGCACCATGACCCATACCACACCGGCCTATCTTGCTGAAGGTGATTTTTTCACACTTTTTAAGCTGAAACTGCGGAATTTTGTCGACGGCGTATTACGCGACCAGCCCCTGGAAGCGCCCGGCGAAGCCGGTGCGGCCGTGCAAAAAATTGTCGACGGCGTGTATCGCTCATCGGAAGCGGGCAAAGAGGTTCGCATTGGGTAGCGGGGCGCGACGCGCCGTGCTAGAAGCTTATCGCCAAGCCCGCCATCACCGTCTGGGCAAATTGACTATTGGCTCCAGCCTGAAGTTCGTAATTAGCGAACAGAGTAATGCCCTTACTGAGATTTCCACTTATTCCGCCGCCGAGCAATCCGGAATCCCGGGTCGGCGAGCCGCTCTGGAAGGCAAATGATCCTGCACCAAGTCCATTAAAATTGGCGGAAATATTTTGGCTGTTATCAAGGAATTCATGCTGCCAATAAGCGTTAAAATTGATATTCAACAGGGCTGGGCGGGAATTGGTAACAAGATTCTGCTTGCCAAAAAGCGTCCATTGCAACTGACCACCGAGCAGAGATCGCAAGGAATTCACTGATTGGCTGCCGACGCTAAGATCAAATGGGCTACCATTTTCGCTAAAACTCGACACGCCAAGGTGGGTGTATCCAACACCGCCCGCGGGGCCAAACTTAAATCCGGCGGTTACCGGGAACCAGTAACCCACCATGCCGGCGGCATCGAATTGGTTGCCGGTGGGTTTTGCGGTCGCGGTGCTCGCCTGACTGCCAAAGTTCACGTTCCGGTCGATGCGGTAGCTGTTATAGGTGTAAGATGCCAAAGCGTCCGCATAGAAGTTGCTCTTTTGGAAACCGACAAACACGCCGGGGGTGTAATTTGTGGATTGCTGCCGACTGCCGGCACTGTCGATGGTTCCACCGGTATAACCCCAGTTAAAAAAGGCACCGACGACAAAGTTGCGATTCAGCCGGTAATCCAATCCCCCCAAGACGCCGCCGGTGGAAAAATGTTCACCCGACCCGCCAGTGGGGTGAATTTGATCCAGTGTAACGGTTCCAAGGACAAACCCCGAGAATCCACTGTTACTGGAGGTGGGGGGCGGCGGCACATACCCTTGTGGCAGTCCGACCACGGCGGGATCCATATAGGAAACAGAGTTCTGAGCTTCCTGCTGGGCGGTTTGCATGGCCGCATCCATGGAGATAGAGAACGGATCTTGATCACTGGTTTTCAGCAGCGTCAGGCCGGAGGTGTTAAAGCCTGGATTTTCAAAGGCCTGCTCTGCTTGACCGAGCACCTCCTGATTCAGGAACGTGGTGTTCTGGATGGATTCATTGGTCATGGTGTTATAAACCTGTGGACTAAGTTCGCCGAGCGTGGCGGCAATTTGCGAGGGGGATTCCGCGCTCATGGCTATCAACGCACTTTGCCAGCTTGGCGACACCGCGCTGTCAGGCGTAAATGCTTGATCCAACAACGCCCCAATGGCGATTTCGTTGGCGTTCTGGCCATAGGGCGAAAAGAGAGTCTGGACGGTTACAACTTCACCGGTTCCCGCCACGGACGACTCGTAAAAATCATAGCCGTTGCCCACGTTCGCGGCGGTAATTGTATGAAAGCCGGTGCCGTAGGTAACATTGCCGTTCTCAAGCGGTGTCGCGCCGGCGGAAGTGGGTGTTGCGCCACCCGCCGCGGCCACACCCGTTGGTGCGGTCGTGCTGGATATCACGGTGTATTTATCAAAATCTAGGGGATGGACGAAGCTTGAACCGGCGCGTGTTTCGAATGCCAGATTCAGATTGCCGTTGAGTGTCGCGGTTCCGCTGCCGGCCACCGCCACTGAATCGTAGGCATTGGTGGATGGCTCGCCGAATATCGCCAAGCCAAGGGAGCTGCCCGCGTCCTGACTGTATTGCGCGGTGGTCATGGCAATCGCTGAAGGTGTCGCGGCGACATTGCGCAGCGCATTAAAATAATTGATTGTTTCCACCGCATTAACCGCGTTGGCAGCGGTGCTGGTATTGGTCAGGCTCAGGGTGCCGGATCCCAGCGAGGAGGCCGTCCCGGCCACGACTGTGACACCCAGTTGCTTTCCCGAGGTCGTAATATCCGTGTTATTGCTGAAGGTGCCGACGCCGTTAAGCAGCAATGTTCCCGCAGCGGTGGTTGACGAAGACGTCAATGTCAGGGAACCGGTGGGTGCGGCCTGTCCGATGATCGTGCCGGTATAAATTCCAGTGTTACCATTGGCATCCAAGGCGCCCCCGGCGGCGTCCAGTGTGATATTGTTTGCCACAGTGTACGAACCGGTCTGCCGTAATGTGCCATTGTCCATGATGATTCCAGCGCCGATAGCCGGCAAATTATTCGCGCCGGCCGCGGAGACCACCGTGGTATGCGTTCCATCACCGATTTGCAGATAACCGGCGGTAAACGCAATGGAACCGTTATTGGTTCCCCCGAGCACAAAGGCGCCATTGGCCAGACTAAATGTATCATTACGTGTAGATGTGTTTGAAATGACGCCGGCGAGGGTCAGGGACGTTCCTCCCGCATTAATACCGCCCGCACTGGCGCCAGCGCCGTTATCAAGAACGGTTATGGCATTGTTGATTGTGCCGCCGCCGGAGTAATCCAGCGTGCCCTGATCAAAGGCAAACTTCACGCGGGTTCCCGCGGCGGTATTGGGCAAATTGGCGCTGCCGGCGGCGATCACGGTGGTGGTTCCCGTGCCATCGCCGATTTGGAAGGTGCCGGTGGTAAACGTGGTGTCATTGATTCCGGTCAGGGTGATGGTGCCATCCTGCAATGCGAACGTATCACCGAGTGTGGAATTATTGGTAATTGGCGCACTGATGGTCAGAGCCTGCCCGCCGGCGTCAATGGCGTTGGTGGTGGCGGCTCCACCGGAGTTGGCGATGGTGACGGCACGGGACAGAGTTCCTCCGCCGGAATATTCAAGAGTTCCCTGATCCAGAACAATCGCCGCGCCGGTACCCGGCAAGTCTGTCAGAGCGGCGGCGCTGACAATGGAAGTTCCTGTGCCATCACCAATTTGCAAGGTGCCGACATTAAATGTGGTGTCGTTGCCGGTATTGGTGAGAGCGATGGTGCCATCCTGCAAAACCAGCGTATCACCCGGCGCGGAGTTATTGGTAATCCCCCCGCTGAGCGTGAGCGTTTGTCCGCCCGCGTCGATGGTATTGGTGACGGATGTGCCGGCGTTGGTAATGGCGCTTACAAGGGTGCCGCCGCTTGTCCCCGTATACATCAGTTCGCCCTGATTAAGGGTAATGGTTCCCGTACCAAACGAACTGGCATTGCCAAACCGCACCGCCGCGTTATTTTCAACCGTGGTGCCATTGGAATACGTGTTGGCGCCGGCTCCAAGATTGGCGCTGCCGTCAATGCCGTTGAATACCAGAGCCAGATTACCCGACAAGGTTCCGGTAAATTGCGATGTGGCCGCGGTGGTCGCGCCGGCACCGGTCCCGAGTGTCAAAACTATCCCCGCGCCGGCACCACCATTGATATTACCGGCAATCGTGGACGCGGAAGGCGTGGCCATTGAATCCGGCAGGATATTAATATCCGAAACGGATGTAGTGGAACTGTTGGTAATACTGGAAAGAGAGTCCAGCGACAATTCTCCAACAGTTAAAGTACTTCCGCCGAGGTCGTAATTACCGTTCTCCATTTGGAAAAGCTGCCCGGTGCCGCTGACGCCTCCGCTAAGCCCGATGGTTTGGGCATTGCCGATAATTGTACCGGTACCCGTGAGCGTGATTGCATTGGCCACCGTGGCTGCCGTGGTTCCGGTATAGGTCAGCGTGCCGGCATTCAGCGTGATACCGCTGCCAGCGGCGCCGAATGAACCGCCGATGCCAAATTTCACGATGGCATTGTTGTTTACTGTCGTGGTCCCAAGGAAGGTATTGGTCTGGCTTCCCAAATCAGCACTGCCATCGATCCCGGTAAATATAAGCGTCAACTTTCCTGAAAGTGTGCCGGAAAACGTGGAACTCTCCACCGTTCTGGCTGTGGCACCCGAGCCGAGCGTCAGAACGATGCCCGCACCGGTGCCCCCGTCAATGTTGCCGGCGAGGGCTGACGCGGTCGGTGTGGCCATGGCATCGGGAAGTATATTAATATCCCCGACAGTCGTCGTGGAACTGTTGGTAATGGTAGCTAAACCGCCGCCCAGCGCGTTGGTGGTGGTTAATTCACCCACGCCGATATTCGTACCAGCGAGGTCAAAAGTACCATCCTGCAGAGTCAGCGATTGGGCGCTGCCGACGGTATCACCGGTGACACCCGCCAAGCCAAGGGTCTGGCCGTTGGCGGTAATGGTGCCCACGCCAGCCAACTTGATGGCGTTGACCAGCTGCGCGGGAGAATTGCCGATGTAAGAAAGCACGCCATTATCCAGGGTGATGCCCACGTTTGCGCCGGGCAACTCGGCGACGCCGCCGCCACGGCCAAACTGAGCGGTGGTGACAGCAGCGGTACCGTCGCCAATCTGGAGTGTGCCGGCGCTGAAAGCGGTGTTATTTGTTGAGGTCAGGTCGAATGCCCCGTTCCGCAACAGCAAGGTGGTCCCGGCATTGGCGTTGGTGATGCTGCCACCCAGGCCCAGCGGATCGCTGACCACAGAGCCATTGGCATCGACAATATCAGTTACGTTGTTGTCGTTGAGGATAACCGGGCCGATGATCTGATTGTTTGCCGGCTGGTTAGCCCCTGCGACCAATGTGCCGCCGGTATTGAAGGCGAAACTGTTAAGCGATCCGACGTTCGCACTCACGATGTTCAGTGTTGTCAGTGCGTTGTCAATGGTGATAACGCCACTGTAGGTGTTGATAAAACCCTGCATGAAAAGGGTTCCGGCCGTGGCTTGGGAATTCGTAACCAGAACACCGTCTCTTCCGGTTAGCTCGCTGGCGAATATTACGGTCCCGGGGTTGTTGTCGCCGAAAGTTCCATTGTGACCGTACACATCAAGGGTCAGGGCATTTTCCGCAAAGGTTGAAGTTCCCAGCGGTACGTAGACGCTGTTGCCCAGCTGTTGATTGGTGCCCAGATATTGGATAGTAGCGCCCGGAGAACCGACGGGGGCACCGGTGGCGGGAGATCCGATGTTTATCTGGCCGGCACCGAGATTGTCCGTAAAGGTGGCACCGGAGCTGTCCAGTTGAATGATGACATTATCTTGCAGCGTCACGGTACCGTCCGATACAAAAGTATTGGCCACCCCGTTTACCGTTCTGTCGCCGTAATCGCCGAAGGCACTGTTATCACCCGTAATTTTCAGCGTTCCTCCGCCGATAGGAGTGCCACTGCTGTTTGTCGCCGTGGAACCAATGATCAGATTGCCGGAGTCGATGTTGACGGTGTTGGTATTCGCGCCGCTTTTGATGCTTTCGACATCGGCGGCCATGTTGCCTGAAAGTGTTGTGGTATATCCATTGAGGTCGAGCGTATTGGTGGTCGGTGTAACATATCCGGACGACGATACGTATGCCGTAGACTCAAGTGACGCGGCAATGTTAAGATTGTTCACGCCCATCTTCAGGGTGCTCTGGTAAAGCGCCAACCGCGAACCAGCGCCCGCCTGGCTGCCGATGGCGTCGAGCGATACCTCCGTTGTTGACGCTGGCGCATAACCACCGGAACCATTTGAGACCAAGCCATTACCGACCTGAATAGTGCCTTTGGTAAAGTCCGAGGATGTATAGATGGAGGTGAGATAAAAGGTGCCGTTTTGAAAGACCATGATGTCGCCAGGCTGGTTGGTCACCCCTACCGGTCGCAGGGGCATTTGCTGGGTGTTGGTCCCGGCGTTCTCGATCGCGCCCTGAACAGTGATGGATTGCGTGTTGCCGTCAAAGGTATTGACGGAGGGCATCCAGTTGTATGTCGTGGTTCCGATTTTGGTAGTCCCATTCCCGCTATCCGTGAGAATGATGGAGTTGCCGGCGATTAGTGTGGCCGGGGTGGTTCCGCTGTATTGCAGTGTGCCATTGTCAAGTTGGACCGTGCCGCCACCGAATGCACTGCTGCTGGCTCCGCCCTCATCACCGTTGTTGCTGAAAGTGGCGACTGCGGGAGTGGCCGCGATTACCGGAGGAGTGGCACCGGAGCTGCCAAGGTTAATGGTGCTGAAAATAGCGGTTCCTGCGGAGTAGGTGTTGCTCACCGCTCCAAAATTGAAGTTGCCGGACAGGTTCAGCGCCAAGTTGCCGGCAAGCAGGCCCGTGCTGCCCATGTTGCCACCGCCGAGATTCAAGGTTATGCCGGCGTTGTGCTGGCCATCAATTGTGCCGTTAATGTAACCAGCCCCTGCCGAAACGCTCGATACGTTGTTGGGGTTGGAGTTGATCACGGTGGCGGTGGAGGCCACGGTCAATGTTGCGACCCCGAGGCCTATATTGGTGCCATTGAGATCAAAGGTGCCGTTTGACAATGTCAGAGGTGCTGTCGCGAACCCTGCGGCCGTTATGCCGTCCAGTTGAATGGTCTGATTATTTTGCGTCGTGATGGTGCTTGCGGTCGTGCCCATAAGCGTGATGGGAGTCACCATGCTGGCCGTGCCCGTTCCGGTATAATCCAGCGTACCGCCGTCCAAGGCGACGCCGGCGGAGGTGTGCCCCGGCAAATTCACTACCGAATTAAATTGCACCTCGCTTGTCACGGTCCCATTGCCTACCTGCAAAGTGCCGGCAGTAAAGCTGGTATTGTTGATTCCGGTGATAATAAACGTGCCATCCTGCAAAGCCAGGGTGTCGCCGGTTGCCGAATTACTGATGATGGGTGAGCTGATGGTGAGGGTTTGGCCGCCGGCATCGACGGCGTTTGTTGTGGCGACTCCCGCATCGGTAACCGTGATAGAATTGCTAAGCGTTCCGCCGGCGGCATATTGGAGCGTACCCTGGTTGAGCGTGATATTAACATTCGTTGCAACAAAATTTGCAGCTGTGGCCGCCGAAGCGGTAGAAGCACCCGCTCCGTTGCCGATCTGCAGTGTGCCACCGGTGAAACTGGTGTTGTTGGTTCCGGTCAGGTCAATGATTCCATTTTGCAAGGTCAAGGTGTTGGCGGCATTGGTGATGTTACCGGAGAGGGCCAGAGCATTAACACCGGTAAGGCCGCCTGCATCGATGGTACCGTTGCCTGACAAGCTGATGTTATTGGCGACGTTTACGGGGGCTGTTGTTACACCCGTGTAGGCTAGTTCGCCCTGATTCAGGGCGA
Source organism: Planctomycetota bacterium (assembly GCA_021798635.1). The sequence goes on from JAJZGH010000070.1 coordinate 13,197, forward strand.
CCGGTCCGATCCCAAAGGAAGCGGCGTTGCCGAAAGACGCTACCGCGTTATTTTCAACGGTCGTTCCCTGCGTATACGTGTTGGCAGCAGTGCCAAAATTCAAGTTGCCATCGTAACCGGAGAGTGTGACGCCGACAGTGCCTTCAAGCAGCCCGGTTGGGCTAAGCGTCGAGGTAATCGCTGCACCGCCTGCGGGCGGGGTGGTAGCTCCGGAGCCAAAATTCAGAAAAATTCCGAGGCCCGTTCCCCCGTTGATAGTGCCCGCAATCGTCGATCCTCCGATCAAAGAACTGCTGGTGGACGGGATAATGGAGAGCGTGGCAAGGGAACCGGAGTTGACAATCCCTGAACCAGCGGCGAGGTTGAGGTAGCTTATAGTGTTGGCGCTCCCGGCCAAGTCGACGGTTGCGTTGGGGGTAAATGTTATCCCCGAGCCGGGATTCGTTGTACCAATATAGGCGTCGTAGGTGGTGGTAGCGGGAAATCCATTATTCGGAACTGATCCGCTGCCGGCGGTTGCCGTGTTTAGCCAGTTGGTGGGGACAGTCCAGTTGCCTGGCGAGGTTCCGGTGAACGTCTCACTGGTGTCAGCCGCACGCGCCCGCCACGCCGGCGCGCTGACGACGAATACCGCCGCGGCCGCAAGTGCTAAAACTTTGGCGGTTTGCCGATGGGGAAGATGTTTCGTATTCTTTCGGCTATTCGTTAAGTGCCCGGTAATACTGATTTGTGTTTCTCCGCGACCCATGAAAAACTCCTTTAGATCCAGTCACCCGTTGCCCATGGCTTTTATAAATTCCAAAAAATCCCTCTCGCATCCCTCGATGACGCAACCGTGGTTATAACTGCCGATTGGCAGAACGTCAAACACCCATAGTGGGAATGCAGGACCAACTTTGGAACAGGCCCGAAATAACTTCCCGATTTGCGCTGCACTCTCATGCGGCACCGCCGGCGGAGCCGGCGGCTATATGAGGGACGGCAGGTCGGGTTTTCAGGAAGTTATTTGGGGACCGTTTCTTTGCCGCTCAAACGCGGGAATAACTGTTGGCGAAAAAGCACTTTTATCACAAATTCCAAACATCGCATTATTTTTTCTTGACTTGCACGGTATGGCGCGATAACCTTCCGTCTAAGTGAAAGCGGAAATCGGTTCATGCGGCGTGCGGCTGGCGTTGATGCCGAGAGATTTTAATAAGGAGCGGTCCATGCACGGGATTCTTCAACGTTTTTATTCCAATGGGAATTGCGATCCATGGGCGGCGTCGCAGTTGCTGAGTATGGCCGCGTGCGCATCCCTGGCGGCGGGTCTGGTGCTGGGAGCATCCGCGGCGGAGGCGACAGTAACTTACAACGCCGTAACTTCAACCAACTGGTCGGGATATGTGGCGACTGCCGCCACGGGCAATACCTTCACCAGCGTGCTGGGGTCGTGGCAGGTTCCCTCCGTCCCCGCCCCGGCGGTTGGAGCCAGCACCGGGACCTACTCGTCTTTCTGGGTCGGCCTGGATGGATGGAAAGACGGCACCGTGGAGCAATTGGGCACAAGCAGCTTCAGTGTTCCCGGCAGCGGATCTTATTATTACGCTTGGTATGAAATGTACCCCCAGTATTCGATTCCCATCGGCATGGCCGTCGCGCCTGGCGACTGGATGAACGCATCCGTCACTTACGAAGGCGGCGCAAAATTCCGCCTGACTATGCACGATACGACAACCGGGGCAATATTCAGCATCGACCAGACGTCAACGTTCGACCAGGGCCAGTTCGCCTCCGCCGACTTACGGACCTCGGCGGAGTGGATTGCGGAATCACCCGGCGTCAACGGAACAATTTCCTCGCTGGCCAATTTTGGCACCGTGACATTCACCGGCGCGGCCGCCACGCTGGGCGGAACCAACACGGGAACGATTTCAAACTTTACCAATTCGGCCATTCAACTTGTGTCCGGCGTTGGCGGATTGGGCGCTACGCCATCACCATTGAACAGTTATGGCAATGGATTTACAGTAACGGTAGGCGGCGCGGCGCCGGCGGGATCACAACTGAACATAACCAGCAATTCGGGATATCATCAGGGTATGGGCAAAGGAGGTTTTGCCACACCGATCCCGGAGCCGGGAGTACTGCCGCTGATGGCCTTGGGGGGCTTGGGCGGCTTGGGGATTTTTGCTTGGCGCAGAGGGCAAAGACGAGACACCGCGAGCTAAATATTATGCGTTGTAAGTTAAAGCGGCCATAGCCGGCCATGCTTTATCAATAGAAAGGACGGTTCTCATGCGGAAGATTAAATCGGCAACATTGGCGGCAAGCGCCATTGCTTTGGCGGCGGGCGTGAGCAGCGCGGCCACTGCGAGTTTTAACATCATTCAACAATTTCAGGGCGGTTCCGGCGGCTATGCCAATCCGTTGCCAGGGCCGTTCTTTGCTCAACTGGCTCCGCCGGATGTCAATGGCGCCGTGGGCTTGAACGGCGGCAGCGAACTGGTAAGCGAGTTTTTGAATGGTTATTACGGCGTGTATACGCCCAATGGAGTTCCCATTACCCAGGAAACCATGGGCGTATTCTGGGAAAATGCGCTTGGCGCAACGACCTTCAACAAGGTGTTCGGAGCTTCGGGATCGTATTTCGCCACCGATCCGCGCATCGTTTACGACCCCGGTTCCAAGCGATGGTTCGCCAGCACACTTGGAATTGGCGGCGCCAGCTCAGATAATTTCCTCTTAGCTGTGTCCAATACGTCCAACCCTGGCGGCACGTGGAGCGGGTTTGCCCTGCCCGCCAACCCGGCCCTTACCAGTGCCGCGGATTTTGACACGCTGGCGGTCAACGGCGGCAATGTGTATCTTAACGGGGATATGTTCTCAAGCCTCTCCGGCGGCGGTATTACCGGCATTGATCTGATCGCCGTACCGAAAGCCTCTTTAACCGCCGCCACACCGTCCGACAGCGGCTACCGCACCTACACCAACTCGCCCAGCACGGGCGGCTATATCAACCAGCCAGTGCAGGAGCTTGGCAGCACTACCACAACTGAATATATGTACAGCGGCGACTTCGCCAACCAATTGAATCGCAGTGAAATGACCGGTACCTCGTACAACAATTACCAACTTAGCCAGGGGGCTGGCAGCATTGTGAAGTTCAATTCGGCGGTCGCGGGTTCCACCACCAACGCGGTTTCCCCCATTAGTCAACCCAGCACCGCAGTGCAGATAAACGCGGACGACAGCCGATTATCATCCAATTTGTACATGGACGCCAACGGTCTGGTATGGGGTACGCAGACGGTGGCGGATGCTAAGAATCCGAATCTGAATGATATCCGTTACTTCGCCATTAATCCGAGCACCAACACAATTCTAGTGCAGGGGCTTATCACACCCGCGCAAGGGCTTACCTCATCGCCCAATCTTTCGCTGGCCTACGCGTCGATTGCCCTGAACCCGGTCGCCGGCACGACGAACGAAAACGTGGTCATCGACTTTGCGGGAGGAAGCTCCACACAGGCCATTAGCACCTATGTTATGACCGGTGTGTTTAATGGGTCCAGCCTCGCGCTTAATCCGTTTGCCGTGCTGCAACCGGCGGGAGCCGGGCCATACTATTACCACAACCAGACCACCGGCACTGCGAGATGGGGCGACTACAGCACGATCTGGGCTGACCCGACAAACCCCAAGGATTTCTGGATATTCCAGGAACTGCCCAGTGCCACAAATCCAAATCAGTGGAATACCTGGATCACCCAGATCGATCCGCCGGGCACAGTGACAACCGGGGCGGCGTCCTCTGTTCCGGAACCGGGCGTGTTGCCGATTCTTTTTCTTGGAGCGGCTCCGCTCCTGCTGACGCTGCGGCGACGCAAGGTTGGGAATTAAATTCACTTCATCGCGGCGATGAGAGCGAGCGAGGGCAGACCTTGGCTGAAAATCCGGCGTTGGCTCGTTGCAGCGGATTCCACCGACAGCCGAGCCGGCAGCTATCTTAAAAACATCACATGGCCACCGGTTGCACGACGGAGTGCCGGAAACATCACAAAGCCGCTGGCTCCGCCGGTGGTGCGGCGCTATTCTCGCGCGTGTTTGCATCTTCCTGATGCACCGCCCGTTTGCCGGGGCGGGTCGCGGACAATTAAATCGACATAAATCCCCTGCGGTGAGAGTGCGCGGGAGCAGACACTGGCTGGAAATCCGGCGTTGGGTCGTTGCAGCGGATTCCACCGCCGGCGGAGCCGGCGGCTTTGTGATGCGGTGCCGAGGCACTGCGGTCACGTGGCTGGCGGTTGGATTGCGCAGCGCCGGAGGCGAGAACCTCGCAGCGCGGCCACATGCTCCCGTTATTCCGCCTGCGAACCCGCAGGCAATAGTTGGGCCGGGGCGATTTCGGACATAAATTCATTAAACGGCATGCCATCGGGTGCCAGCGGCTTGAAGAATTTCACTTCAATTGCCGCAAATTGCCGAGGCGTAATACCCATCTGATAAAGCGCATCGCTGAGCTTATGCAGCAAGCTCATATAGTTGGCGGCCTGCTTGAATATCTTGCTTTGTGTGCGGTTCTGATTCACAAACTGCAAGAAGGTATCCTTGACCGGTGATGCCCCCAGCGAGTCCTGATACAGGCTGTAGGCCAGAGATAAGGTGTTGTGGATATCCCGATGCCGCCCGGCAACTTCATACCAGGTTGGACGGGTAAACCAATCGCTGGGCTTATAGGGCGAGTAATTGGCGGGCACTTCAAAGCTGAAGAGTTTGTGATAGATATTCAGGAAATTCTGAACCGTCTCCGGCGAGTACTGGCCGGCCGGGACGGAAGCCGATGTGCCTCCAGAGCTATACATCCCATTTTCATAAACGCTTGTGCCCATCATGCCCGCAAGAATCTGCCGGGCGGAAGACGGCGAGGAGGTAGTGACCCCGACTCCGTTGAGAATCGATTGATCCCAAGAGTTAACCGTGGGCGGAGGCACAACCGTGTATTCAACGGTCGGCAGGTTTTGCGGCAACACGGGGGCCACATCCTGGGTGTAAATTTGAACTAATTGCGCTACTGGTCCATTAGCGCTAAGTACAAGAACAGTGCCGTTGTACGTTGCGAAATTTGGCGAGATCGGTCGGCCCGCAAACGGCGTTCCAGCTCCGTAAAAGGTAATGGCGTAAGGTGCCGGCACACTGCCGGAATCCGTGGCGCTGGCAAAGCGAGGAGGATTGGGAGGAGGATTGCCTGTGCCGGAAGTGATCACATTACCGGTAAAGGTAATCGGCCCGTTGGCAATATATTCCGTTCCATCGGTAGTGGGAGATACGCCGGAGTCCAGAGATCCAAAGCTGGTCAAAACCGCCCCGGGTTGACGCAATAGTATGTCAATGGTATTGCCGGAAACATTGATGTTGCCCAAGGAGTTGATATCACCAATGGATGCGGTATCACCGGTTCCTGTGCCCGCCGCGATGGTTACTGAACCAAAGCCAGTGTAGCGTTCATTCGGCCCCATGGTGATGTTGCCATTGGGTGCGGAGATCACCACGGATTTATTGCTGGTAATGGTCGCTACACTGGGAACCACGGTGCGACCGGTGGGCGAAAGATCAATATTGCCATTGGTGGAAGTCAAATTCGCATTGATCGCCAGAATACCATCGGGGCGATAATCTCCGGGGCCGGCACCGCCCAGATATGTGCCGCTGTTGGGTTGCAGGGATATGTCATTAATTGCTGTGATAGCTCCGTTGACCGTCACTGAACCGGCCGTGGAGCCTGATCCGGTGCCGGCCGTTGCGGTGACACTATCCAACGCTGCGGATTGCCCTAATGATCCATTGAATGCGATGCCACCCGTCAGGGTATTGACCACCAGTGCGAAATCACCGTTCATGGTTCCCAGGGCCAAAGCGCCCAGTGAATTGATAGTCAAATTAGCGT
>JAJZGH010000071.1 GCA_021798635.1 Planctomycetota bacterium
CCATGGCTGCGGGAATATTACCATTCTCCCGCCACGCCCGTCACACACAGCCGCGCGGTGGGAACCCGCGGCCGCATTCGCGAACCCGTGCATCGACGACATTCACGTCTCGTCCGCAACCAACGGCCATGGGATTCCTCCCATGGCTGCGGGGTTCGCATTACATCGCCGTATGGGCCGCCGGTACAACCGCGGCGGCTTCCTGAGCATGAATGAGGCGATACTCCACCGCATCCGCGATGGCTTGCCAACTGGCTTCGATGATATTTTCCGATACGCCGATGGTTCCAAAAACACCTTCTGGCGAGCGGAATTCAATGATGACGCGCACCTTTGCGGCTGATTCCGCCCGGCCATTGACGACACGGACTTTGTAATCCACGAGATGCAGATCGGCAATGGCGGGGAACTCCGGCTCCAAGGCGTGGCGCAAGGCCGCATCCAGCGCGTTAATTGGGCCGTCACCTTCGGCCGAGGCGTTGATATCGCGATTATTGGCTGCGATGGAAAGCGTTGCCTTGGTAACCGGTTGGCCATGGGCCTGGCGGGAAACGGCGCAGCGGTAATTTTTAAGATCAAAGAATTTCCGCGTTCGCCCAATCTGTCGGCGGAGGATCAATTCAAACGACGCTTCAGCCGCCTCAAACTGATACCCCTGTGCTTCCAATTCCGTTACCTGATCCAGCACTTTTTTCAGGGCCGTGCGGTCGTGTTCGATATTAAATTTCTTGCCGGCCTTGGCGACTATATTGGAAATACCGGAAAGCTCGGAAACCAATATTCGCCGGGAATTCCCCACCAGTTCCGGTTCAACATGTTCATAACTGCTGGCCATCTTATTGACCGCATGTACGTGCATGCCACCCTTATGGGCAAAGGCGCTGGCCCCGGTGTACGGCTGATTATTTACCAGATTCAAGTTGGCAATCTCATAGACATACCGGGATGTTTCGGTCAGATGGTTCAGCGAATTCTTCTGGAGACAATCGTAGCCCAATTTCAGACGCAGGTTCGCAATAACTGTGGTGATGTCCACATTGCCGCAGCGTTCACCGATACCGTTGATGGTACCCTGCACCTGCGTAGCCCCCGCCGTTACCGCAGCTAATGCATTAGCGACTGCCACGCCGCTGTCATTATGCGGATGGATACCCACGGGAATTTTTATCTCTTCCAAGGCACGCCGCACGCCATTTTGCACTGCCGGAGGCAACGTGCCGCCATTGGTATCACACAAGCATACGAGAACGGCACCGGCTTGCGCGGCGGCGGCGATGGTTTTAAGAGCGTACTGGTCGTTGGCTTTGAAGCCGTCAAAAAAATGTTCGGCATCGTAGATCACTTTTCGGCCCAGGGCGGTGAGATATGCCACAGAATCGGCAATCATGTCCAGATTTTCCTGCAGCGATACTCCCAGCACTTCCGTGGCATGAATATCCCATGTTTTTCCCACCAGAGTGACAAACTCGGTTTCCGCATCACGCAGAGCCATAAGACCCGTATCATCCGCGGCGGCAATACCCTTTCGGCGAGTCATTCCGAAGGCCAAAAGCTTGGCAGTTTTAAGCTTTAAATCACGGGCTTCATTAAAAAATGCCGCATCCTTAGGATTGGATAATGGATATCCACCTTCGATAAAATCTACGCCCAGTTCATCCAGGCGGTGACAGATCAGCAATTTATCCTGCAGGGAAAAACTGACGCCTTCCCCCTGACTGCCGTCCCGTAACGTCGTGTCATATATTTCTATTCTTTGCATAAAATAACCTCATTGGCTGCCGGGAGCATTATAAGGATTTACCGCCAGCCATGCACCCTTGAATTCACAAACAAAAACACCCTGCGCCCAGGCAGGGTGTAAAACGTTTTTGATTTTTGAAAATTACACAAGTGCCTGCCGGGCGTTACATTTTAAGGGACCGGCCAATAACAGCGCGGACAGCAGCATAGGAGCATATCCTCTGCTGTAACGGCAGCGTCCCGAATGTCATCGGGGTCATAGCTGCACAATCTGTCCGCACGGCACACCTCATAAAAACCAGTGGTATCGTAGCATTATCAACGGAAAGGTCAAATCGCCCCTTCGGCCAACAGCCATCCGGCAGCAGCGGCAGTGACTAAAGCGGTGGAACTGCGTAGAATTAAAGAAAGGAGCGTGCCAGATGTTTTCACTTGATCATGTCGCGATGCAAACACCCGATATTGCGGGGACGGCGGAATTTTATGTTAAAGAGTTCGGGGCGGAAATTTTGTATCAGGATACAAGTTGGGCTTTTTTGCGATTAGGACAGGGAAAAATTGCGCTGGTTTCTCCGCAGCAGCATCCGCCCCATGTCGCGATGCGCGTTTCTGATGAGGATTTGCAACGCATGGCCGAGAAGCATAGCGGGACCATCGCAGCGCACCGTGACGGCACACGGGGAATATACCTTCATGATCCGGCCGGCAACACCTTGGAATTGATTTGCTACCCACCGGATTACAAAGCTGGTTAAATGGAACGTAACATGGCAGCCACCCGGCCGCATAAGTCAACACTTGCGTCAAAATGCCGTATGATGTTCAGCGATGTAAGACCCAAGGAGCAGGCATGGCCCAGGCTGAAATTCCGGCAAGCACACAGTCCGCCGTGACGGACTTCCAACGACATTATGCGTCGCTGGAACATGAATTAGCCAAAGTGATCGTCGGGCAATGCGATGTCATCCGCCAGACGCTTTGCTGTCTGCTTATCGGCGGGCACGCTCTGATTGAGGGCGTGCCGGGCATCGGAAAGACGCTGCTGGCCCGATCCTTGGGACAGGTGCTGGACCTGAAATTTTCACGTATTCAATTTACGCCGGATCTCATGCCGGCTGATATATTGGGGACATCCATTCTGGTTACTGACGCTCTGGGATCGCGGAGCATGCAGTTCCAGGAAGGACCTTTATTCGGCAATGTGATTCTCGCGGATGAGATCAACCGTGCTTCACCGAAAACACAATCCGCCATGCTTGAGGCAATGTCTGAACAGTCCATCAGTGTCGGGCGCACGACGCATCACCTGGCCGACCCATTTTTTGTTATCGCCACCCAAAATCCGCTGGAAATGGAAGGCACGTATCCGCTGCCTGAAGCACAACTGGACCGGTTTGCCATGAATATTATCATCCGACCGCCACCGGTGGATGAGTTGGTCAATATTATGGATCGCACCACCGGCGTTAACAAGCCGGCGTTGCTGACGATTATGAATGCTGCCCGCCTGGCGGAAATGAAGCTCATGGTGCGATCCGTCACCGTGGCGGATATATTGAAACGATTCATAGCTCGCATTATTCTCGCCACGCATCCCGACAGTAATCAGACCACAGTTATGGTCAAAAAATATGTCCGGTACGGTGCCAGCCCACGCGCGGCGCAGGCTTTGATACTGGCCGCGCGGGTACAGGCGTTGATCCGTGGACGCGCGTATGTGGAGCCTGATGATATTCTGGCTGTTGCGCTGCCGTGCCTGCGGCACCGGATCATCACTCATTTTGACGCCCGTGTGGATGCCATTGATACTGTGGCGATTATTCAGGACGTGTTAAAACATACCGATCCGGCACCGGAGGCTGCGGCGCTTAAAAGTCTGACGCGATGACGGAGACTGGTTTTCCTAAGCTTCGGTCCGCCCTGATTATCCCGGCGGCGTGGCTTCCAGTTCCGCTTGCGTGGGTTGGCGTTTTCCGGCGGCGGGTTTGACCATGCGCGACGGCTCGGGAGCATTTTCCATGGTTTGCTCATCGCCGCTGCTGCCTTGTACGCCGCGGGCCATGGCAATAACACCGGTACGGGCCAGTTCACGAATGCCATAGGGCCGCACGAGTTCCACAAACGCATCCAGTTTGTCTTCTTCGCCGGATAGTTCCACCATAATCGCCTGATGGCCCACATCCACCACGCGGCCGCGGAAGAGATCGGCGAGTTCAATAATTTCGCTGCGCGTGCGCGGCGTTACGCCAAGCTTCACCAACATCAGATCCCGTGACACATAGGGCGAATCTTTGTAATCCCGAACTTTCACCACGGTGACAATTTTGGCCAGTTGTTTACGCACCTGATCCAAGGTGCGTTCATCAGCGATAACCACGATCGTCATACGGGATAAATTTGGGTCTTCCGTGCGCCCCACCACCAGAGAGTCAATATTAAATCCCCGGGCGGAAAACATGTTGGCCACGTGCGAAAGCACGCCGGGTTCGTTCATTACCAGTGCGGTTAAAATGTGCCGCATAGTTATACTCCATTGCAAAAACGTGTCTTAAGAAATTCCGTCAACCAAGGCGATCCGCCTGTCCAATGACTCCGGGCAACCAAATCCCGTTTCCGGGGTGTTTGCGTGTGAGCCAGCGGGCAACACGGTAGCGCCGAAAGACAACGCCGCCATCAGGCCAGCGTGCCCATGTCGCGTGCCATGTTCGGCGGAGCAGAGCCGACAATTCCCAGCTCCATTTCATGAATACCTTTTCCGCTGGGTACCATGGGATAAACGTTTTCATCGGCTTCGCAGAGGAAATCCACCACGCAGGGTCCGGGATGATGGATCATTTCCTGAACCACTTTATCCACGTCCTGTTTCTTTTCGCAGCGGATGCCGCGGATGCCGAAGCTTTCGGCCATAGCCGCGAAATCCGGATTGACCATTTCCGTATGGCTGAAGCGGCTGCCGTAGAACATCTTCTGCCATTGCCGCACCATGCCTTGGAAGTTATTGTTCAGAATAGCCACTTTTACCGGCAGTTGATATTGCCGAATCGTAGCCAATTCCATGGCGGTCATGATGAACGACGCATCGCCGTCAATATCAATCACCAATTCACCGGGCCGCGCCACCTGGGCACCGATCGCCGAAGGCAGGCCGTAGCCCATCGTTCCCAGACCGCCGCTGGTAATCATGGAGCGGGGAATGCTCCAGCGGATAAACTGCGCCGCCCACATCTGGTGCTGGCCTACGCCGGTGGTGAATATGGCGTTACCGGCGGTGGCTTTATTAATCGCTTCGATAATCGCCTGCGGCTTAGCCAAAGGAGAGTCATCGCGGTAGGCAAATGGATATTTGCTTTTCCATTCGGCAATCTGTTGCAGCCACTGCGAGCGGGGCCGATGTTCAATATGGCCAATCATATCTTTGAGACACAACCGGGCATCGCCGACTACGGGGACATCCACCTTCACGCTTTTACTGATGCTGGTGGGGTCGATATCCACGTGCACAATTTTGGCCTTGGGCGCAAAGAGCTTAAGATTTCCGGTCACCCGATCATCAAACCGCGCACCGATGGCAATGAGACAATCCGCATCCTGTACAGCGTAATTGGCATACGCCCCGCCGTGCATACCCAGCATGTGCAGGCTTAGCGGGCTGTTTTCATCAAACGCGCCCAGGCCCAGCAGCGTGGTGGTGCAGGGAATATTCCCTTTTTCCGCCAACTCGCGAACTTCTTTCCATGCACCGCTGAGAATCGCTCCACCGCCAACATACAACACCGGGCGCTGGGCCGCATTAATCATATCGGCGGCGGCTTTCACCATGCGGCTGTGGCCCAGGCGATAGGTCTTATATCCCGGCAGCCAGGGCGTATCATCAATGGCGGATTCCACCTTATTGGTGGTGACATCCACGGGCAAATCCACCAGCACCGGCCCGGGCCGGCCTGTAGTGGCGATGATAAACGCCTCATTAATAATCCGGGGCAAATCTTTGACATTCTTTACCAGATAATTGCGCTTGGTCACCGGGCGCGTAATACCGGTCACGTCCGCTTCCTGGAACGCGTCATTACCAATGACATAGGTGCGCACCTGACCGGAAAATACGATCATGGGGATCGAATCCATGTAGGCAGTGGCCAGAGGCGTTACGGTGTTGGTGGCACCGGGGCCGCTGGTGACAATCACAATGCCCGGCTTGCCGGTGGCCCGGGCGTAGCCATCAGCCATGTGGCCGGCACCCTGCTCATGCCGTACAAGAATAAAGTTCAATTTTGTATCATAAAGCTGATCGAAGGTTGGGAGGATCGCCCCGCCGGGGTAGCCGAACGCGTCGGTGACCTGATGCTCCAGGAGCATTTGCAGCAAAATCTGCGCACCGGTTTTGCCGATGTACCGGTCCGTCAGGCCGGTGGGCTGACCAAGCACGGGCAGTTCATTGCTGATTTCGGCTCCGGAAGTGAAGGTTGTCGCTTCAGCCAATTTTTCAGCTTTGTTGGTCTTGGTGGTTTTGGAAGCCGGCGCAGAGGCCGCTCCCCCGATAAGGGAAGTGCTGGACATAAAAACCTCATACAACATCGGCTGCATTGGAAAGGTTAGCATAGCGTCCGCCGCACGGCAGATTACACCAGCGCCCAACCAGGCCGCCGTCCCGGCAAGCCGGGATAGCGAATTTCTCAGAGCCGCAGCCCTGGAAACTCGCCGTCGATTGAGTAGTCATAGCAGGTTTCACGAAAAAAAGCAAGTCGCGGATTTTTCGAGGAGATTTTTCCGTGTTCTTACCATCTTGGGAAAGAACGACCATACAGCCCAAAGTGGCCTTACCGACGACCAAAAGGATTTACCACAACATTACTAAGACACAACCTACTCCCTGGTGCTCTGTCAGACCACAAGCGACATGATGGCCCCCGCCCCGGCCCCAACTGGGTTTGCCGCGACATTCATTTCTGTGGCAATTTTTTAGCCTGCATCTCCGCAGCCTTCTCCATGTAGACAATATGCCGAAAAAAATGCGTAATGCTGGCAAAGTCGTGGAGTTCCGCGTACCACTCTAGAACATGGGCCATTCGGCTGGCGCGTTTGAATTCCGATTTTTGCACAAACTGATGCACCGCCGCCATCTCATTAAACAGTTGGATATTATTGGGCAACTGCAGATGGAACACCGCGAGGTTAAAGGCACCTTGGCTTGATTCGCGATGTTTGTAAGCTTTTAACACGGCGAATTGGGAAAACACGAATTGCGGATTCATGGGTTGAACGGGATGGGCCTTGGTCCGGGCAAGGTAATTTCTTACCGCCTGTCTGGCCCACGGATCTTGGGGAAATATCCACGGCAACATATTGTAAAAATCGGGATCATCAGGATATGGATGCGGTTCCTGCCGGGTGTACGCATCGGTATAAAACCAGGTCAGTCGATCCAAAGGCTCGGCTACAAATAGATTATTGAGCGCGTCGTTATGCACTTCCTGATGGCGACTCAAATCGTATTCCGCCTGAATATAAATATTAATGTATTGTCCCGGCCACTTCGGCACGAGCTTATTAAATACCACGTGCGAGGTGTTCTTTCCCGCCAGTCGCAGTAAGCAATACTTCATTACACCAAGAATTCCCTGCTGCTGAAGGTCACCCCGATAGGTTCTGACAATGCTTTCAAGCTCCGGGCGATCCGATCGCATGGCCGCCGCAAACGCGTAAATGGCAACGATTTGGTCGGCCATCGCGGGTTGTCCCGCGAGCAATTTCGGCGAAAGACGGGTAATGAGATGGAACTGCCCGAGCTGTGCCAGCGCCCAAAGTCCCGCCGCCTTATTATGCGAATATTTTGATCGCAGAAGCAGCGATGCCGCTACGCCGAAATGCCCGGTCTGAAAGGCGGAAAACCCAAGATCACGTCGCGCTTTGTGCTTGCGCAATTGACCGGTAAGCCAACGGTCACGCAATGCCACAGCATCGATTGCAGCCGCCATATCCGCGTTGTCGTCCATGGCGAACTTGCGATTTGCATACAGATCAGCCGTTTCCATTAGCAGGTCGTAGTCATTGGGATATTTGCCAGCAACGCGTGTTGCCTCGCGAAGAAGTGCTCCCACTTCCCATTGTTTATATGTTTCCCAATTTAATTCTTCCGTAAGAACCAGCGGTGAATCGGTGCCAGCGAGTTTCTTCGATTCGGCCAATATTGCCGGTTCCAGTTTCGCCAATACTTGGCCCAATTGTTTATTATGACAGGCCGCCGGATCGAATATACTCGCCGGGAACGGCAACAGGCGGTTTTTCAGGCTTTGTGCAAATTCAGATTCCAGCTTACCGAAACCATGGGTTCCGCGCCACATCGCCTGATTTTCAAACCAATAGCGCACCTCCGCGAAACGCGGATCGATACTGAGAACCTTTCGGAACAGGGTAAATGCCCGTGTTGACTGAATCGGAAGAAAAGCCGCCTTCCCCAATTCCGTCAGGCATTGCATGTTGTTGCAACGGGGCTGACAGAGGTAATGCGCCAGCGCCGGGGATGGAGGCTCTTTCATATATGTCATAAAGCCAGCATCAACAGCACCCAACAAATTCCAGAAGGACATGGGGGTGGTGTAACGCATGGTGTCAATTAGTCGGCCAGTTCGATTGAATAGAACAATGGCGGCGGTGTATCCGCCGGGGCCATGCTTCAGGGTTCCCCCCACAGCAACAGTGGCCTCCCAGCCTGGAAAATACCGGGCGATGGCACTACGGGAATAATGCCGCAGGAGGCGGACCATATTGGCCCCGCTGCGGTTATAGAGAAAATAGGCGTGGCGGTTGCAATAATTGCCCGGTGCCCAATCCAAATCCATGGAGAATAAAAAGGCGAACGCCTGGGCCTGATTAAATCCATGTGAGGGCTGCTGGAAAACATGATGAAACGGGAGAAACACTGCGTTAAATCCGGCAGTGGCGATGGGCTGATGTTTAAAAAAAGGGAAATCCTTTTCCGCTCTGGCCAGCGGGTGGCGCGGCAATGGCAACGGAGCAATTCGGCTAAGCCGAAATGGCCGCATCGGCTGGGCCGCCAATGGTACAACGCCTGTCACCACCATAGCCAACATGCCTACCGCCGCCAGGGGGCCAACGGGCCGTCTCAACATACCGCAAAACTGTCGCAAGTATAAGGCCCTAAAAGTCGCCATTCCTTTTTTTCCTTTCATTTGGAGCGGATTAAATATTGGTTTATCTCCGGCTGATTATTCGCCAGGAGCTTCTTCGCTCGCACACTTCCCGACGCCGCTGCTCGGCGCAAAAATTTGATTGCTTTCCTGGGATTTCGGGGAACACCTCGACCGTATGCGTAGGCAACTGCCATTCCGATCATGGCGTCTTTGCTCCCCTCCCTGCCGGCTTTTTGCCACCACGCAATCGCAATTGGGAAATCCCTATGCACACCTCGCCCATTATAGTAGAGGCTACCGACCAAGAACGCCGCAATCGGGGAACCTTTCGCCGCCGCCCTGCGGTACCATATCATTGCCTTGTGATAGTTCTCAACGACACCGTGACCGTCTTGGTAAAGCGCCCCGAGCTGGACCATCGCGGCTGGAAACCCGCCTGCTGCCGCCCTCCTGTACCATTGGATGGCCTTTGGAAGGCTGCGAGAAACGCCTTCTCCTTTCTCGTATAAAACACCGATGTGGTACATCGCCTTATAATTCCCGGCGTCGGCAGCGCTGCGGAATTTCTGCATCGCTGCGTGAGCGGCCCGCTCATCAGATAAATGGGGCTTAACGATCCCGCTGGAAAGCAGGAACATCTGTCCGATGGCCAGGCCGACAAAAATATAGCCAAAAATTATCAACCCGCGCCCCTTCTTATCCGGCCCCGCTACCGGCACTGCACGTTTAGGCCAAATATTGTATCCGTAGGAGAGGCCCCACAGACCGATGAGGAAATTCCAAATTGCACCCGGAGCAGTCACGACGCAATACCTCCGCATACACAAAACCAATTACCTCGATTATCTTAACGCAGCAGAGAGACATCGCAATCTCAAAGATGAAATCAAGCGGAATCAACAGCGTTGGCAACCGAACGGCAATACTGTTATCACGCTGATCCTGCATGCGCCCCGGCCACGGTCAGCCCCGATCCACGGATTGGCTGTAAACCCGGTCAGGTCCGGAAGAAAGCAATCCCAAGCATGTTCAATAAAGTTGCGTCGCGTCATTAGACGTTACATTCAGGATGAATTAATATATTTGATTGCAAACTGTTCACGCGAACCAAGGAATTGGCCTTGGGTTTCTGAAGTAGAATCACCCGCTGATCACCGAGCCGTAGCGGCACACAAGGCTACCAGCGACCCTTGCTTGACCCAGCGATTTTTTCACCAGCGATTCATAAATTGCCTAGCCCACATGGATTGGCAGCGGGTCCACGCTATGATTAGCCATCACCTAAAGCTTTCCGCCCGTGAGTTGCGCGTGCAACCGCGATGTTGGCGATGGTTTGGAATTCAGCTATTCCGGGGCAGGAGAAGATTCATCTTCCTTAGCCAACGGATACAATCTTCCGGCCATTGGACGGTATCGGTGCCTTTTCTTCCCAAGCCAAAACCATGCTTGCCACGCTTGAATTCAATAAGCTTGGCCGGCACACCATCGCGCCGCAGGGCGGCGTAAAATTGTTGGGTAACCTGGTGGTGTACGGTGTTGTCATCATGCGCATAGAAAATAAACGCTGGCGGCGTAAGTGGGGTTACATTGAGTTCACAGGAAAAATATTCTCTGACAGCTAACGGCGCATGTTTGCCCAGAAGGTTGCGGCATGGAACTTTATTGGTCCTTTTCGGCATCATGGATAACAGCGGATACCCCAAGACCAGAAAATCCGGCCGTGTACTGAATCTGTTGAGGGTATCCCGGGCGGTGGGATTTCCGGGCCGCCAATGCACACCAGCCAGGGCGGCAAGCGAACCACCCGCCGAAAAGCCCATCACACCCACATGGTGCGGATTAATGTGCCACTGTGCCGCGTGAGCTCGGACAATCTGCACAGCTCGCCGCACGTCCTGCAGCGCCCACGGCACGCCACTTGGCGGGAGTTTCTGCTGCGGCAGGCGATATTTAAGCACGTAACAGCTTACACCCTGCTTATTGAACCAGCGTGCCACACGATACCCCTCCAACGACAATGCCTCGGCCTGATACCCGCCTCCGGTGCAAATAACCAGCGCCGTCCCATTGGCTTTTCGGTCAGGAGCAAAAAAAAGTGTCAGTGTGGGCCAAAGTATCGGAGGCAGTGCAATATACCCATTTATTTTTTTCCTGATGAAAGGGCCTTGACGTTGAGCCGCTGGAATATGTAAATCAGGCCAAACAGGAATTACTCGGGGAGTTGCGGCAGCAGCCACGGTAAGGATTGAAATAACTGAAATGCAGCAGGAAATAATGACCAAAATATTGCTATGACGCCAAGCTGCATGGGCGGTCCCCGACATTACAACCTCAGTTCACCAGCGATAGAGCCTGGCCCATCCCGGGGCCGGGCCGATTCCTCACGGGGTGCCGACCACATGAGGGCACCCCATCTCACTCATTTTAGCCTGGAAGCGGAGCGTCCAGAGTGTCAGTGCCGGAAATTTACTCGCGGATGTCTGAGCAATGACGGATGGAATTCGATCGCCGAAGCCTTGTCAACTACCAGGCGTAATAATTATGGCCGTTGTAGTAATGAACCTTCACCTTGGCCATGCCCTGCCAGGATACGGAACCGTCATTGTACAGATCATGGACGCCTTCGGGAAGGTAATTGTTATTGGCAATATCCACATGATTGGAAGCCGGGGATAATGGCGAGAGAGAACCCCCGACGGCACCCCAAGTTGTCATTTGCCCCATCGTGCCTGTCGGGTCGGTCATTACCGCGATGTCCGAGGCCAATATGGCCCCCGGCCCCGCCAAAGCATTTTCCGCAGGCATGTGTGACGTATTCGTATTAAAATATGACCATGAGGTGATATTTGTGGACTGTTTAATGATGGAGGAAAGGTCGTAGGCCTCACTATACCCCTGGGGAAGGCCTGATCCGACGGTGCTGGAATTGGGGCCCAGCGGAACATTACCTCCCGTGCCACGATCCACCCAATAACAATAGCCGGAATAGAAATTCCACTGCTTTAAATATCCCGTCGTTGGAACGAAAAAAGACTTCGGACCGCTGGCGATTACCTGATCCGGCTGACTGATTACACCTGGTTGCGTAGAGAAAAGCAGTGAAATGCCCTTCAGATTCGGCGTTAAAATTCCCGGGCGAATGGTGGATGGAATCATACTGTTGCCCCTCTGGCCGAATGAATCAACATATAACATAGCAAATCCCCACGCGGGATATACAGCCGGGGCTACTGGCCAGCGGAATCCACCCATTGGATACATAGCGGAGGCATTGAGGGGATAGGTGCCGTTATATTCATTGGCGTATTCATGCATAGCCAACCCCAACTGCCGCAAATTGGACGCACAGACAACTTGCTCCGCCACATGCTTCGCGCGGGCCAGGGCGGGTAATAGCAGGCTGATCAAAAGAGCGATGATGGAAATGACCACCAGCAATTCAATGAGGGTAAATCCATTGCCCCAAGCCTCGAGCAGACCCACGCATGTGTTTTCGCTCTTTCTCAAACTCCGCCGCTGTATTGAACAGCGGTTGCCTGAAACATTCTTGAATACGAAACGGTTCATAAAGACACTCCTTTTAGAACATCGGGCATCATGGGTACAACACTACGGAACAGAATGCCCGGTACCGCGATACCTTAACTTTTCAAACAGGTTGTCCGGCTTGACAACCGTAAGCACCAACGCGCCAATTTGCTGTCTATCACTATAGCCCTTCGCAACTGAAAAGGAAGTCTCACTTTTCATCAAAGTCTGTACCACTTTTAATCAACGTAGCCCCCGGCCGCAACGAGTAACTGTAACCGTTCACGGGCTAAAAATTGCGAAAAATAAAAGAAATAATATGGAATCTGGAGTTTATGAGGCGTCAAAAGCACGAAAAACAAGATCCGCAATGTGAAAAGGGGCGTTTTCCGGCTGATTCCGCCAATTTTTGCCCGTGAACGGTTGCGAATAACTCAGCCAAATTCGGGCATTGGCATGGCAAATATCGGATTCAGGTCAATTCATCAGCAGATGGGGGCACTATTTCGGCGACGCCCTTTCATATTATTGGCGGACCACTTGGCGCAAGGGTTCATCGCGGCTGGAGGTTCCCACAGCAATTGTGTAGTTACCGGGCGGGACTTCCCAGGTATTATTTCGGCTGTTGAAGCAGGCAAATGCTTTCCAGTTCAATCGCATCGCCACGGTCCGACTTTGACCGGGCTTCAGCTCCACACGTTGGAAGCCTTCGAGTTTTTGAACTACGCGAGTAATTGGTCCGCCCTGCGGGGGATGCACATATAATTGAACCACCTGCGCCCCTGCGCGTTGACCGGTATTGGTGACCGTTACGTGAACTGTGATGATCCGCTGCGGACCGGCCCCACGGGAACGCACCGTCAGATCACGAAGGGAAAAGGTGGAATAGGAAAGTCCAAATCCGAAGGGAAACAAAGGACGGATATGCTTGTAATCGTACCAGCGATAACCGACATAAATACCCTCCACAAATTTACAACGTGCGGCGGCCCCGTCGGGAAAGCCGGCATAACGCGGCTCGGCAAACCAGCGATGGTTGAATACACCGGGATAGCCCGGAAAATGGTGATAAGCAGCCTCATCGCGCGCATAACGACTAAATGAGTCAGGCAGATGGCCGCTGGGATCAATTTTCCCAAACATTATTTTAGCAATTGAAATATTGCCGGTCTGTCCCGGATACCATCCCCATAATAGGCCTGCCACATGATGGATCCATTTTTCCATGCCTACGCCTGCCCCGGCATAAACCACCGCGATGGTATGGGGATTCAATAGGGAAGCTTCGCGCAGATATTCGTTCTGCGGCCCCGTGAGGTTATAAGGCCTATCGGCCTGCTCCCGTTGGATGGTCTGATTAAACCCCATGCAGGCAATGACCGCGTCGGCGTGACGAATCATGCCGCGTTGACTTGAGGTAAAGAAATGCACCGTTTTCCGTGGCACCCAGCCAAAGCCGATGATCGCGGGTTTGTTAATAAAGCTGCGGTACACCACGCGAATCTGATACGTTTTTCCGGCGTGAAGGCGAACGGTTGTCAAAGCCCCTTTAAGTGGATGGAAAGGTCTTTGCCAGAACGGCAGCCACAAATCAATAATCCTTCGACCATTCAAATAAACCTCTGCTGAACCATTGACCGCGCAGATAAAACTGTAAGCGCCGGTACTGGTGGGATGAATTGCCGCTTTCCATATCACACTGATTGGCTTTTTCCCGATATGGGCCTGATGCGTCATCCTGGTAAGCACTTGAATAAGATTGGCAGCGCGGCTGTTACGCGGGCCATCCGAAATATTACGGCTTAGCGCCGTTGGTGGATTCAGGGAGATATTCTGCTGCCGCACGTGCTGTGGTTTTCCTTGGAACCGGCCATTGGCATAATAATCCGCCACGACCCCGGGCCGCCCCTCCGGCGTAGTGAGCACTCCGCGGCCCCAAAACTGTTTGTACGTGTCGTCCCATGGCACGGCGGCCAGATGAACATTGGGGCTAACCACCTGTTTGACCGCGTTAAATAAAGTTAATGATGGAACCACGGCCGGTGGGACATGGGAACTGCCGCCGCCGCCGGTTACAACGCGCGTAGCCCATGGCCCGATAAATACCACATTGTTATGCCGCGCTGGATTCAACGGCAGGATATGATTCCGGTTCTTCAACAACACCGTCCCCTCCGCCGTCACCTGATTTACGACGGCGGCATCGCCAGAGGTGTTGGCGGACTTATGATTAAATGAATTGATGGGATCATTAAAACCCATGGCGACAATCATGCGGAGAATCGGCAGGACCCGGCGGTTAATCAGCGCGATGGAAATCTTGTGCTGGTCCAACAGACGGCTGATAGCCGGCAGCGAATATTTATTGGTCTTGGGCATTTCCATATTAAGCCCGGCGCGAAGATTCCCCTCTGTGCTGTATACGCACCCCGCATCCGATCGGGTGACACCTTGAAATCCCCACCTGTCACGCAGGATATCCGTCAGTAGAAAATGACTTTCCGAGCCGTATTCACCGTTGATACGATTGCAGGCCGCCATAATCATCCAGGTATGCCCCTGTCGCACCGCGGCACGGAACGGCGGCAGATAAATTTCCTCCAACGCGCGGCGGCTGATGATGCAATTAATGCTGGGCCGCTGGGTTTCAATCTCATTGCCCACAAAGTGCTTGGTACATGCCACGACATCTTCCGATTGCAGCCCTTGCACATAGGGCACTACCAGTTGCGCCGCTAAAAATGGATCTTCCCCGCCGATGTATTCAAAACTCCGTCCGTTCTGCGGCTGGCGCAGTATGTTCACACCCGGCCCGAGTAACATGCCGACATGCTTGGCCCGGGCGTCAATCCCGATGTGCCGCGCCTCGCGGTAAACCAGGTGCCGATTCCATGCGGAGGTCAAACAGGGTGCCGCCGGATAAGCGGTAGACCTGCCCCAATCCACCACGCCCAGGGTGGCGTCACTGACATGAATGGCGGGGATTCCCAGCCGCGGGATGGCATGGGTCGCCTTGGCCGGGCGGTAGCCGGAAAGCAGAGCCACTTTTTCCGGCAGCGTCATTTTCGCCAACAGGCTTTGTGCTCTGGCATTAATTTGTAAGGGCGACAGGCCGATGGGCGAATATTCGCCAGCGGGCGTTGGCCGCCGAGCGGAGTCTGACGCCGATGTGCCCAACGATGCCTCCCCACGGTCGATCCGACTGGCCGCGACCGCTGCGCGGGAGAAAGCTGTTAGAACCGCAAGGCCCATCACCGTTGCGGCCAACCAGCATGAGGCACGGAAAAATCTAGCGGATTTAAAGGATATAAGCACGTAATCTCCTGGATGATCTGGCCAATCTGCCATAGCCGGAATCACTGTATGGTCTAACAAAGGGTTCTCTTCGCGTTGGCATTGTGGATATTCGGGCGGCACCAGTGTGCACCGCCAGAAACTTAGACAGAAAAAAAAGAAGGCCTTGAACTCTCGCGGCCTTCTTACACTTCTGCGATACATTGTACCTGCGTTGCAATTAAGCTTGGGCCTTACGTTTCCGCCCTAACAGCAGCAGGCCTGCTCCACCCATGGCGAACAGACCCAACGCGGTTGGCTCCGGCACGGCGCTGATCGTAAGGGTTTCCGCCGTATCGGAACTTCCCAACGTCAGCAAATAGCTCTTGCCGCCGGAAAGCGGCCCGGCAATTGCAGTCTGCCCGCCCCCCGTGAACTGGAAGGTTCCGCCTGACAGTCCGCCAGCGCTGTCGGTGATCAGATTATACGTCCCGAAGGTAAACGATGACGTGCCGGCAAGAGCAAAAATGTTGATGTTGTTGACGCCGCTGACATTCGCGGCGCTGCCGATCGACAGGCTCGGCGTCTGGCTGCTGTTCAACTCGAACGTGAGAGTTCCGCCGCTGATATTCAACGCGTTTACCTGCGTTGCCGCGGCATTGTTCGCCAGCGTTAATACACCGCCGGAATTCACCGTCACCGCAGAGCTATCGGCAATCGAAGCCGCTGCGAGCGCCACCACGCCATACTGCGTGGTGGCCGTCGTCGCCCCACCGAGCACCAGGTCACCGCCGCTTTGCACCACTGTTGCACCGGTATAGGAGTTGGCTCCTTGCAGCGTGACAGAAGAAGCCGTCTGCGAACCGGTGGCCTTGCTGTCCGTAACAGTCAGGCCGCCATCCGGTGTTGAACCCAAAGTGGCATCGTGCAGCAGCGGCGTCTGAATCCAATAGGTGTGCGCATTGGAATCAATGACCGCCCCGCCGGCCTGCACGTTCATGTTCGTCGGAATGGTATAGGCACTGCTGGCAGCCCCAATTCCTCCGCCATTGTGGGATTGCAACGTGCCGCCGTTAAAGTTTACGGTTACATTGCCGTGGGTTGTTGCGGTGATCCAGTTGGTGTTGAGCGTACCGCCGTTGAGATTCACCACGGTTGGAGAACCTATATTCGTTGCGCTCTTGCTGGTAATCCCGGCGATGGCAGTCGTCGTCACTGTGCCGCTATTAATATTTAAAGTTCCGGTCTGTCGAATGTTATTGGCCGCAACGGTAATCGCCTGCACCGTCAGCGAACCTCCATTTACATTGACCGTACCCGCGGTACCGCCGGCACCACTGGTCGCATCGCTAAGATTCAGGTTGCTGGGACTGGCCATCGTAATGGTAGCGCCACTATTAATATTCAGCGTGCTGCCGGTAGTACCGCTGTTGCTATTTACCGCAATGGTTGTATAAGCCTTGAGGGCGATATTTTGCAGCGTAAAATTGCCATTGGCCAGCAGTTCTCCGGTGCCGGTAATAGTCCCGCCGCCGCCATCAAGCACATAAGCGTTACCCGAATTATTAACCCCCAGATTGGTGGTGCTGTACGTGCCGCTGCTGCTGCCCAACGTTACAGTATAGGTACCGCTGCCGCCGGTACCGGCACCGAAATAGGCCCCGTCACCATTGGCCCATGCGACCGGGTTGGTGGCGGCGGTTGAGTCGTACCAATTGGTGGTGCTGGCGTTCCAAGTGCCGGTGCCATTGGAGCCACCCGTCGCACTCTGGCCGGGATTCCATAGCAGATTGCTCGCTACCGCAGGGGAAACGCCCAGTCCGGTCAGCAGCAAAGCCGCCGCCGCTCCCGCTGAAAGAATTCCGATACTCCGCCGTGATTTGGATGTGAATGAAAACATGTCTCTTACTCCTGAAACAAAAACAACAAAAAACTGACAAAGACACAAAGACAAACAACTCTAAAACTGATTGAACCGCATCCTTTATTTCACCGCAGGCGACCAGTCTTCGGCTCGACCGCAGTTATGAATCATCCGAAGCGACATTCATCAGCTACTACACTATGACACAGTTGCCATTGAATTGGAAGTCCCACTTTTCATCAATTCCTATACCACTTTTTATCACGCCAACACCACTTTTCACGGCGATTTTTCAGATGATTTCACTCATCCGCTGATTGGAACCAAGGTGTAATGGTGCAATACGGGTTGCGCGGCCCGCCGCTCCGCGTGGGCAACCACACGTTCCAATGCCGAAAATCCCCTCATAATTTTCTGCACGGCGGCGAGCGCCGCCGGATTGGACTCCGTGTCAACCGGGAAGATCGGCCCCTTGGGGGCGTGGAAGAATGTAGGCCGGTGAAAAATGTTCGCCATGGGAAGCTGCACCTGCCGCCAACCCGCAAATCGCACCTCCGTACGTTGCCAGGCCAGTGCCAGAACCCGGTAGGCCTGCGTCATCATCGGAGTTGAAAGCCTGGCCAAATTAATACCGTGGGCAAGATCTGTGCTGCTGAACGTGCCCACGGCCTGCCCGTCGATCCGCAATTGGTAATTGGAGGCCCCAAGGTGCGTTACTCGTAAGGTCTCACGATCCAGAGCGTGGTAAAATCCACACTCCTTGACCACCAGAGCCGTGACGGGATTGGTGTATTTATAATTCGGAGTACGGGCGGGCCAAAGCCTCTTTGGCGCAAACAGCGGCCATTTGTCATGCAACGACATAATTGGCATCGGTAGAGAACCATCCAACTGTCGCCAGGAAAGTGTGCCGCGCGAATCAGCAATGCCGCTTACAGTGGTATTGACCGATTTTCCAACACGTTTGTCCTCCGCGTTGATGCGTACTGATGTAACTGTCGCCGGTGCGCCCCACGCCTTGAGCAGCGTTTGCGCCATCACCAAATGGCCTGCCGCGGAAGGATGAATGCGCCCGGGAATAATCATCCGAGCCAGATTCAGGTTTACCTTTACAGCTTTTTTTAGTACGGCGACAAGCGGCGCATTGAAGTCCACTAAAAACAAGTGGTCGCGTTTCGCCAGTTGTCGGTTATATTGACCATAGCGGATCAGCACGTCGTTATAGCTGCCCTTGGCCTTCGGATCGAGCATGAACCCCGGTGGATGGGTAAAATCATCCCACGGTGTTGAGTTGATAAGCACAATGCGAACCTTGGGCAGATGGGAGCGCAGCGAATGCAGAATATGGGACAAACCGCGCCGATAAATGTCAAAGGCTGGCTTGGCATAAGGCTTATAGCCGGCATCGTTCTGGCCCAGTAGATAGACGATGACATT
>JAJZGH010000331.1 GCA_021798635.1 Planctomycetota bacterium
TATTGACTTCCGCGTCAGCACGCTGCCTGCGTATCACGGGGAATCCATCGTGCTGCGTATTCTCCGGCCGGATAATGTCAAAATCGGTATTCAACGCATGGGCTTTGAAGAAGAGGATTATAACCGATTTAAGCGCATTATTTCCCGGCCTAACGGCATATTTCTGGTCACCGGCCCGACCGGTTCGGGAAAAACAACCACCTTATACGGTGCCCTGGCGGAACTTAATACGCCGGATCGCAAAATCATTACCGCCGAAGATCCCGTGGAATATAACTTTGCCGGAATTAATCAGTGCCAGGTGCGTGAAAGCATCGGCTTAAGTTTTGCCAAAATTCTGCGATCCATGCTGCGTCAGGCTCCCAATATTATTCTGATTGGTGAAATCCGTGACCGTGAAGTCGCCGATGTCGCCGTGCAGGCCGCCCTGACCGGGCACCTGGTCTTCAGCACCCTGCACACCAACGATGCTCCTTCCGCCATTACCCGATTAATTGATATGGGCGTTAAGCCCTTCCTTGTGGCCTCGTCCATTCAGGCCATCATGGCCCAGCGCCTCATTCGCACGCTGTGCGAACAGTGCAAACAGGTTGATCCCGACCCGGATCGCAAACTTATGGCCCTGCTGGCCATGACGGATAAAGATCTGGCCGGCAAGAAAATTTATAAATCCGTCGGCTGCAACGCCTGCAATAATACCGGCTACCGCGGACGCATCGGCATATTTGAAATGATGATGATGAACACCGAAGTGCGGGAACTGGCGTTTAAGCGGTCAAGTTCTTCGGCGATCCGTAAAGTGGCGATCGCCAATGGGATGAAATCTCTGCTGGAAGACGGCCGAATTAAAGTGCTCAATGGCGTCACCACGCCCAGGGAAATCGCCCGCGTGACGCAGACCGAAGGCCTGATTGCGGAATAACGGGCGCAGGAAACTAACGCCCTAACGGGTATAATCGGTAACCAGGCGTTGGCAATGTTTTGTATCGGCGAACCCGGAAGCGCCGATTTTAAGGGAAAAAAGCTCGATGTCACAAATTCTTATTGATCGTCTGCTGGAAACAGCCATTAAGAAAAATGCCTCCGACCTGCATTTGCATGTGGGCCGGCCGCCGGTGCTGCGCCTGCACGGGCACCTGCGGGATTTGGCGACAAAATCTCTGGAGCCTGATGACACCATGGCCCTGATGAAAGCCATCACGCCGGATCGCGGGCAGCAGGAATTACAGGAAAGCGGCAGCACCGACTTTGGCTTTGCGTTTTCCAGCTCTGACGGCCTGGCCAAAGCCCGTTTCCGTGTGGCGGTGTTTCGCCAAAAGGGACACGTTTCAATCGTGTTGCGAAAAATTCCCTACAAGCTCCTGACCTTTGATGAAATCGGCCTGCCGCCGATTTGTGCGGAACTTTGCCGCCGCCCGCGCGGATTATTTCTCGTCACAGGTCCCACCGGGTCCGGTAAAACCACCTCGCTGGCCACCATGGTGAATTATGTCAATGAAAATTTTGAGCGGCACATTCAAACCGTTGAAGACCCGCTGGAATATTACCATGAGCATAAAAAGAGCATGGTCACACAGCGTGAAGTCGGCCACGGCAGCGATGTGACAACCTTTTCCGAGGCCTTGCGTCGGGTGTTGCGGCAGGATCCGGATGTGATTCTCGTCGGCGAAATGCGCGACTTGGAAACCATCAGCTCCGCCATTACCGCCGCTGAAACCGGCCACTTGGTCTTTGCCACGTTGCACACCTCCGGTGCCGCCAGCACCATTAACCGCGTGGTTGATGCCTTTCCCGTCAGTCAGCAGGAACAGATTCGCGTGCAGCTATCGACCACGCTGCTGGCGATTATCAGCCAGGCACTGTTGCCGCGCTGCGATACCGACGGCGTGGTCGCAGCCTATGAATTTCTGGTTATTACGCCCGCTATCGCCAATATGATCCGTGAAAATAAAACCTTCCGAATTGACTCCGCGATTCAGACCGGAAAAAAATTCGGTATGCAGTTACTGGATGACCACCTGTTGGACCTTTATCGCTCCGGCAAAGTCAGCGCGGAAGATGCCGTCGATAAAGCCCGCCATCCGGCTGACCTTGCCGAACGCATGGGTGCCCGCATGGATCGGCCCGATACGGAAAAAGACGACGCCCCGGCCACCGGCGGATCGCGCCGCGCTGCGGGGTGAGCGAATGGGTTACAGGATATAGGTTACAGGGGACAGGTTACAGGTTATAGGTTACAGGGGACAGGAGCAGAGCGCAGGAGTTAGAAGACGGGGAGCGCGAGCCGGTGGGTTTATCCCACCGGGTATGTTAGCCGGCACATTTAATGTGCCGCTGCGCTGTGCCGCGACCGTGTGTCGCGCCAACGAGTAAATGGTGATGTATGAGAAACGATGAAGTGAAATCGATGACCACGGATCACGGATCAGCATCAATGATCACGGATCACGGATCACGGATCAATAATAAAGGAACTTCAAAAAGATTGATCATTGATCCGCGCGCATTGCCCATTGGGCGGCTGCAGCCGCGCAGGCAAGATGCCCGCACCACAAATTGCGCCCGCGCAGCGGTTCCCTATTCTTCTAACTCCCAACTCCTAACTCCTAACTCCTCGCGGCCGCAGCCGCGCCGTCCTGTAACCTGTAACCCGTCACCTGTAACCTCGTCGCCGCGGCAACGCCGCGCTACTATGGAGTAATCATGGCTGAACAGCCCCCCGCACCAAAACCCGGTACCCCCAAGCCCGTGCCCAATCCGGCAGAGGCCAAACCCGGCTCCATGCCGCCGGTGGATCAACTGAAGGATCGTCCGCTGGGACGTGTCCTGATAAAAATGGGACGCCTCACCCGCGAACAGGTGCATCAGGCCCTGGCCGTGCAAACACAGCAAAAAGCCCGGCACCTCAATACCCCCATCGGACAGGTGCTGGTTGAACTGGGCATGATCTCACAAAAAGATCTCAACTTCGCCCTGGCCGCCCAGCGCGGCTTTGAAGTTGTGGACCTCGCCGGGCGCGATCTGGCAACGGATCTGGTCAAACAGATTCCCTCACAGATGGCCAGCGTTTACCGCGTTGTTCCCATCGCCTTTGATGAAAAAACCAAAACCCTCACCATCGCTCTGGATTCGCCGGACAATTTCCGCGTGGTCGATGATCTGCAAACCCTCATGGGCTTTAAGGTTGTTACATGCATCGCCGATCCTGAGGAAGTTGCCAAAATCCTGGCCCGGTACTATGAAACCAAGCAGGATTCGCTCTCCGATTTAATGTCCGAAATCGGTTCGGATTCAACGCTGAAGGCCCTGGAAAATCGCGGCGACTCCATTGACCTTGACACCCTGAAGGAACTCGCTGAGGCCAACCCCGTCAAACGCCTGCTCAACACCGTGCTCATGCAGGCCATTAAGGAACGCGCTTCAGATATTCACTTTGAGCCTTTTGAAACTGAATTCAAAATGCGCTACCGCATCGACGGCGTACTGTATGAAATGGTCCCCCCGCCCAAATTCATCGCCATGGCGATCTCCAGTCGCATCAAGGTTATGGCCAATCTGGACATAGCCGAACGCCGCGTCCCGCAGGATGGCCGCATCCCTCTGATGGTGCAGGGCCACCCGGTGGATTTGCGCGTTGCGGTGTTGCCCACCATTTTCGGTGAAAGCATCGTGCTGCGTGTGCTGGACCGCTCCAACGTATCCCTGGATTTGGACAAGCTGGGCATGCGCGAAGATGACATGCGCGTGTTCCGCCAACTCATTGATAAGCCCAACGGCATTGTTCTGGTCACCGGCCCGACCGGGTCCGGTAAAACCACCACCCTGTACGCCGCACTCAATGAGCTCAACAACATTGAAGATAAGCTTATCACCACTGAAGACCCGGTGGAATATGATATTGACGGCATTTTACAGGTACAGATTCGCTCGGAAATCGAACTCACATTCGCGCGGTGTCTGCGATCGATTTTGCGGCAGGACCCGGATATTATTCTCGTTGGCGAAATCCGTGATAAAGAGACCGCGGAAATTGCCACCCAGGCCAGCCTCACTGGACACTTGGTTTTTACTACCCTGCACACCAACGATGCCCCCTCTTCCATCGCCCGGTTACTGGACCTTGGCGTGGAACCCTTCCTGATCACCGCCACCATTGAAGGTGTCCTGGCCCAGCGGTTGTGTCGGCGTATCTGTCAGGTATGCAAAGAAGAATATCAACCCACTGAAGAACATCTGATGGAGTTGGAATTAACCCCGGAAGATGTCCGCGGCAAAGCATTTTATCGGGGCCGGGGCTGCAATAGCTGCAACAATACCGGCTATAAAGGCCGCCTGGCCATCTGCGAAATCATGACCCTGGACGATGAAATGCGCGAAATGATCATGGCCCACGCCTCGACCAACCTCCTCCGGAACGCCGCCCGCAAACGCGGCATGAGAACCCTCCGCGAATCCGGCCTCATCGGCATCTACGAAGGAATCACGAC
>JAJZGH010000332.1 GCA_021798635.1 Planctomycetota bacterium
TAAAAAAATAGATGGAGCGTGCCGGTCGCGACGGTCAAACGCCCATCGCGTAATCAAACTGCAATCCGCGGACAACTCTAACGGCGGTCACGGCTCAAAAAAAGGTGTCAGGTACCTTTTTTTTGGAAAAGGTACCTGACACCTTTTTTTCCACGGCAACGGCCGTTAGCCCGACGCGGAAGCGTCGCGGTTGGATGCGGAATGCGGGTCATGGGAAAAGGCCGGCTTCTTATACGGCACGCGCGGCACCTGTCGCGACGGGCGGGAACGTATTGTGTCAGCAGGCCGGGTTTCCGCGAACAACTCAACGCTGCCGCATTGAGCTAAACAGGTATATCGCGGTTTTGCTTTTCAGCCTGGAAGATTGGTTCAGTTGCCTTCGAAGGGCGGCGATTTCGCTTCGTCGATATCGCGGCTGCCGGCGGGGCCGGCCAGGACGATGGCATTCTTGCCGATGGATTTGGCACGCATGAGTTCCTGATCCGCCACGGCCAGCAGATCGGTAAGATTCTGGGCATCCCAGGGGAATGTGGCCAGGCCGCCGCTGATGCTTAATTTTCCCGAAATCGGGCCGCCGTCGGCGTTCCATGGGTGTTCGGCCACAGCTTTGCGGAACCGCTGGGCAATATTTAACACCGTCCGCGGATGTTGTGAATCAGGCTGTCGGGGGCCGCCTTCATCCCAGAATACCACGGCAAATTCATCGCCCCCCACGCGTGCCACCATATCCCGGTTGCGGGTGCAATGCCGCAGCAGGCGGATAACTTCACGGATAATGGCATCGCCCGCGGCATGACCAAACTGGTCGTTGTATTGCTTGAAATCGTCAATATCAAATAACAGAATCGTTACACAGAAGCGGTCCCGCCGCGCCCGATCCAGCAGATGGGGGACATTTTCCATGAAGTAGCGTCGATTGTACGCACCGGATAATTCATCAGTATCCGCCAGGCGACGGAGATTTTTGAAATTGCGGTTCAATAGCAGCATGGCTGTAAGCCAGGCGGCTGATTGCTGAAGCTGATCGGTAATCCGCGTGCTTTTGGCGGTGCCTTCCAATATCAGCGTGCCAAAATTAATTCCTCGATGCTGCAATACGGCACAGGCCTTTTCCGCCCCAACGGGAAATAGTTGCGCCTGCTCGGAACCGGGAGGTTCAATTTTTAAGTATCCCGGCCAGCGAAAATTACTTTGCAATATTTCCAATGCGACGGTTTGAATGTCCCGGTGTCCGGTTTGCATTTCCTGGGTCAGGGTGATCTGGGCCTGCATGGGGATTTTCAAGGTAGCGGATCCGGAGGCCGCT
Organism: Planctomycetota bacterium; assembly: GCA_021798635.1. The sequence goes on from JAJZGH010000332.1 coordinate 1,307, forward strand.
GCACCGGCTTGATCTTGATCGGCCAGAATATCCGCCAGGGGTTCGGAAGTTGTATCAGGGGTCTCAGCCGCTTTTTCCGCCGGTGATGAGGTGGTAACTTTGCCATCGCGCTTCGGTGGTTTTGCCGAGCGCCCAGGCGCAACATTGGGCACCGGCCGAAATATCTCAAATGCGGGCCGTGGAGGCCCCCCTGGGGCCGACGGATCCATTGGGTTGACACCAGACACTAAACACCTCTCTCTCGCAGGCTCTTGGACAAGACGTGGCCTTACAAGGTTGTTATCTTCAACCTCGGACGCCTCCTTGCGTAACTCACCAGAAACACTCATTTGCCATCAGCCTGACGACAGTTCTACAGCACCTGCCGGCTCCAAAGCCGGCCTGGGTACCCTTCACAAGAGCTTTTCGCCGAGAGCCTTACATGCGGCTTCAGCGTCGAAATGCCCTTCCTTCGACCCTCCTCTGTTGGCAGCGACGAATCACCAGAATTCACTGCGGTAACGTCCTTATGGCAACGCGTACCGCAATCCCGCTGTCAACATACATACTTACTCTAAACTAAACCGGTTCACAACGCAAAATTATTTCCAACATTTATGCGTTTCCACCGCTTATAAGACTTTACGCCTGTAAAAATGACACCGGCGGTAATGTTGGGCCTTCTTCCAACAATCCGCCGGTGTCTTGAGGAGGGAGCCTTCCGTTGTTGTTACTCGACGGTTGGCTGCCGAGGGTTGTTACTCTGGATGATCCTCCTTTTCAGAGCCATAGGTATCCCCGACGACGCCGTCGGGCGTAATGAGAAATAATTTATCGCTTAATGGGTTAGCTGATTTTGTATAACGCACTTCCACCTGATGCCGGAACCATTTAAGTGTTTCTTCATCATCACAGGAGAATGCCAGCAGCACATCCCGGTCCGGCGCGGCCATATAGAAGTTCTTTCCCAGGTGCGGCCGCAGATGCTTCTGTACCAGGGGAAGCATGATGCGGGCGGCATTGTGCGGATGCTCAATCGGGAAACTGAACAGCGTATAGTTATCGCATCGGCCGCCGGTCATATTGAGTTCGCGCGTGTCGCGAAGAATATTGCTCATGGCATGTTCGTGCAGGGTTTCCTGGTCCACCCCCCAGAGCCGGCAGTCTTCCATGCTTACCAGCGTGGTGCGTGATTTAATCTGATAACCAATAATTAAATCATTGATCCATTCTTCAAGCATGACTGAAGCTGGCAGTTTGGCGGCCAACGTGCGGGGCAACAGAACCGGAAATATTTCACTGCGCACCAAAGACCATGGATCATCGGCCACGGCACTATCCTGTTCCGGGTCCTGCACCATCAGTTCATCAAAAAAGCGTTTGACATTTTCCGCCAGTTGTTCCGGTTGCTCCATAAACGTGTGATGCAGCGGCGAAACCCGGATGCGCATCCCCCCGACGCTGATCGTCTGATCATCCACCGGGGCTACCGATGTGGCGGGCGCAATATCTTTCGCGAGATCCACCACCGCCTGAATAAAGGGACTTTTAAGCGTGTCACGCACGCCCACACGCACCGCTGCGATGATGCCGTCCTCAACAGGTTTAAGGAAATTGACCGCGTCATACAGTCCGCGGCAGGAGGCGAAAATCACATCCTGTCCATGAAAAACGGCCCAGAAGCGGGCACCCGTTGTGGCTTGTTTCTTCATGATTTTGCGAGCCAAAACCGAAAACATACCCTTGCAATCGGTGCCTTGCGCGGTGCAGGTGACGTGGTGCATGCCCAGTACAAGTTTGGCCGGTTCAGTTATACGCATCGTGTTATAGCGCGCCAGCCATTGTTTGAATCGGGCCAACGCCTGCCGCGAATTCACCGGCGAAACCGCCTCGGTATATTGTCCGCCGGGCCGATCAGATCTCTCTGCCTGATCGCTGCCGGCGGTCATTTGCAATTCCATTTGAATGCTCTCGGACGGATCATGAATCAGCAGATGGCCGTCATCACGCTGCACGGCGGTGAAGTCGCTGGGAATTTCAACCGCGTAGCCGTCACCGTAAACTGTCTTCCAACCTCTCATGAAAAAAACCTCCAAAGAGCCGCGGATAGGGCGGAACTTCCTCACTCTGGAATTACAACGCCAGACCATGAAGAATCTGCCCCGCGGCAGGATTAAATTATTCAACTCTCGTTCGTCGATGCGGCTCTGTGATATGTCAAAACCGCAGGAAACCAAAATGTTAATACTTCTATCGAACCACATGGGGCGAAACGTTAATACAAAAATGAGAGAAAACTCTTCTGGGACGTGAAGCACCCGGAACCTGTCCGAGTAATGGCCCGGATTGCGATGCGTCTGAATCGCCAAACCAATAAAATCGCGTATGATGGAATCGCCGATAATGGAGACTCCGGTAATGAGCGGCGGATTATTCGACCAGGCTTTGTTTGATACTCCCGATAAATCGCACGGCAAACGCGCTAGTGCCTCCAGGCGATCCGACGATTCAAAAACGCCCGGCGGCATAAAGCCGGCGGCTCGCGAACCGGTGCCCGAGGAATTGCTAACCGCCGATAATTCCTCTGCTGCGGAGTCTGCACCTGCACGCGGGACGGAGAATCCTGTATCAGAGCCGAATATCCCCTCTCGCCAATCTGCCATAGCGCCTTCCGCAGCGGCACCGGTGCGTTCAGTCAGCGAAATCAATGGACTTATAGGTCGCGTGATCCAGTCGCAGTTGCCGCCCATATTGCGTGTGCGCGGGGAAATATCCAACTTTAATGTGTACAGTAAGGGCCACGCCTTTTTCAAACTTAAAGATCAGCGGTCAGAATTGCCCTGCATGATGTGGCGTAATGATCTCGAAAAGCTTCGATTCAATCCCGCCGACGGCCTTGCCGTGATCGCCGAAGGCGCGGTGAAACTATATGAAGCCCAGGGCCGCTTGCAGTTGTACGTCAATTCCCTTGTCCCGCAGGGTGCCGGTGAATTGGATTTAGCTTTTCGGCAACTCTGTGACAAGTTGCGCGCGGAAGGCTTGTTTGAGGCCGCCCGCAAGCGGCCCCTTCCGCCGGTGCCGCTGCATATTGTCGTCATCACCAGTGCCACGGGTGATGTATTTCACGATGTCTTAACGACGGCGTACCGGCGCTTCCCCGATCTACATATTATGCTCCTGGTGG
>JAJZGH010000333.1 GCA_021798635.1 Planctomycetota bacterium
ATCCGCCCACCAGCATGAGTCGATCATCGCCAAATGCCATCGCTTTCACATTGGACCAGTATCTGGGCAGCAGCGTGCTGCGATCCCGCCACAAACCGCTGCGAATATCAACGGTAGCAAACCGCGCACCGGCGGGGCCTGCGCCGCCCACAAGAATCCTTCCGTCGGCCATGGCCAAGGTGTTCACCTGCGCCCAAGCGTGCGGCAAGAAGTATGTGGCACCCCCGTGGGTGGGAGTGGTTCGTACCAGTCCATGTGACAGGTTTAGCCCATTACCCCCCGATGGGTGAATGTCCCTGCCGAGTGGGCCTACTGCCGAGGCTTTTCCTGTGGATGCCGGTGAATGGGGGCCTTCCGCATGGAATAACGAAATGGCTGCAAGGATACCCAACGCGGCAAGAGTTGAAGCCAACAACGCACCGCCCAGTAAAATCAGGAATCGGTGGATGCCTCGGTTGGTATCATCATTGCGTTTCTTATGAGGCTTGGACGTGTTACCGGGTGTGGATACGATGGTTTCCACATCCGTGCGCACCTCGTTGGCTTGCTGGTAGCGCAACGACGGGTCCTTTTCCAGCGAACGCAGCACAACCTCATCAAGGCGCACATCAATTTGCACTTTCCGCGAGGGAGGTGGAAACCTTCCCAGCGGCAGTTCGCCGGTCAGCAACTGATAAAACACCACCCCAAGCGAATAGATATCCGCCCGGTGGTCAGCCTGCGCGGGATGCTCAATTTGTTCGGGTGCCATATACACAGGCGTACCCAGCACATTTTGCGAGGCCGTCGCCGCACCCACGGATTGCGGGCCAGTCAGACGGGCCAATCCGAAATCCGTGATCTTGATGGAACCCTGCCGATCAAGAAGAATGTTTTCCGGCTTGATATCCCGATGAACCACGCCATGATCATGGGCATACTGTAGCGCCTCGCAGATCTGCGGTACTATGTTCAGAGCTTCCTCCGGCTTGATGCCGCCTCCTTCCATCAAGGCCCGCAGATTCAACCCATCCACATATTCCATGATGAAGAAAAACAGACCATGCCGATTTCCAAAATCGTGAATCACCACAATATGCGCGTGATTGAGTTTGGCCATCGCCTGAGCTTCGCGGCTAAACCGTTCGGTGAAGCCCGCCACGGCAGCCACGGCGGGCGGAAGAATTTTCAGTGCCACCAGCCGATCCAAGCTCTTCTGTCGGGCTTTATAAACCGCCCCCATGCCGCCTCGCCCCAGCATTTCCCGTATCTCCAATTCCGGAAAGTGCGCGGCAAGGTCCTTAACCGCCGGAGGCGTCCAGCCGCCGGACGGTGTACTCTCCCCGTGCGCCCGCACGCCAAGGTTCAGCAGACAATTCGAGCAAATACCTCCCCACGCCCCGCCATCAAGGGGCTTTCCGCAATCCGAACAGATATGCACTTCATCCATGGGTACCGTCGTCGCAATTACGCTCCAGCAATTCCTACACCGTCGAAAGCCCGTGGTTACACGTCACGCACGGGACGCATAAGATCACGAAATTCCTCTTCCACTTCAGAGTCGGATGAAACGGTCTGCCTGATTTCCTCACGAATCAGTTTCCCCAACCGTATGTGCATTCGATGCATCCGCGTTTTGACATTTTGCTCGGAAATTCCTAATTTCCACGCCAATTCAGCATACTTCGGTGCGGACTTGCCATTTCCCGCACGCTGTAACTCAAGCACTTGGAACATGGCACGATCTACCGCATCGGTGAGTGAATTTCCGAGTTGGACGATTGCCTGTTCAATCAGGGTGGCCCGCCACTTCAAGTCAAATGCCTGTTGAGCCGACAATCCGCGACAAAGTGATGGATCATCGGGTGAAACCTTGGTTTCATCATATATAGATAGAGCGGGCAGACCATTGCCCCGCTTTTTGGCGCGGGCCTTCTTCCATTCGTTAATAAGAAAATGATTGAATGAATTTACAAGAAACGTCCGAAACCTTCCACGCAGCCGATCAGCCTTACCAATTTTATTTTTCGCGATGAGGTTCACAATAAATTCCTGAGTCGCATCCGCCGCGTCATGGTGTTGCCTGCCGCCATGCCGGGCAAAGACATATAGCGGCTGCCAATATATGACACACAATTCTTCGAGGGCGGCCCGTGATTGCGGATTCTTCTGATCTCCCGCAGTGCAGACAATACTCCATCGCGTGGTGCGGAAAACTCCGCCCCCGCGATTTAATGGATCAACACCGTCGGATTCCCCGCGTCGCCGCATACGGAAAACCTCCTGGGTCAGCTAACGCCGATCCTCAGCAGTCACAACCAATAAAACCCTTGCATCTTTTGCTGAACGGTACGGCATGTTCAGCCGGCGCACCCCAAGCGTCACCGATGGATGTAAATATATGCTTTGCGTAACCGCCGCACAAGCCAGAGCCGCCCAAGGGGAAATTAAAAATAAAAACACCTTAATATTCGCAACTGCGATGCTATTGATGTCGCGTGTTTTGCGGTTTACTGTTGGCCGTGACAAACTCAAGGAGATTAAAATACCGCAGATTATGGCGATGTGCTAAATGGCTGATACGCTGGCCGCATCCGCCGAAGTGGTGGCTGCGAAACTCGTGCCTCGCAAGTAAGCCAATTGCGACCCAAGGGGGGGGCGGCCATCGAGAAAAACCCTTGTGGCGTTTGGTTTTTCGACAGCCCGCAATGCCATGAGAAAATAAAAATTAGATCGCTTGCAAAACACAATGTTTTCGCGGTATTATTAACTCCGCTACAGGGGGAATCGCAACGGACCGAGAATCCCGCTTTCACTTTGAATTTATCAGTTCATGCATTGCTCCGGTGATGAGCGAACGAGCACCCAAATTGCCACTTTGATATATTCTGGCAGCGATAGTCAAGCAATAGAGTTGCAACCAGCGCATTACAAGCTTTGAAAAATGCGGGATCAATTGACGCAGCGAGATAATAATGGGCATAAGTTAAAAGGGTTCAGTCCGCAGCCAGCGGCCATTACCTTCGGCGATTGCACCGGCCACACGGCCGATGTATCCTTGCGGCCGTTGGTTTAGATTTGGTCTTCGACCCGGAGATATTGAAATGGCGGAAAAAACTTCGGCAAAAAAACGTCCGGCCCGGCAACAGATGCTGGAGGCTTTGGCGGAGAGTGAAAAGGCTGTTACCGAACATCGTGACGTTGCGGGAACTCCCGAACAGAAACTTGCCGCGAGGGCAATTACAGAAGCTGTGACTGCGGCGGAGGAACTTTCCAATCGTGGCGTGGTGCAGTCCATCGGTGAACTTAAATCCAGTATTGGACGGCTGCTGGGCGAACTGTCCGATCGGCTCGAAGAACAGGTGTCGCGGTACACGCAGGTGCAGCGGGCCATCCTTGCCAAAGACCAGGAACTTAAGGATATTTACGAGATACAGCGCTCCGCCTCAACGCTTACCGCCTTGATCGACGCCCATGCGCGAGAGCGTGAAAAAATGGAGCAGGAAATCACGGCGGCCAAAGAGCAGCTTGAACGCGAAGTCGCGCAAACACGCGAATCCTGGGAGCAGGCAAAAAAGCAGCGCGAGGTGGAAATAAAGGAACGCGATGCCCTTGAGCAAAAGCGCCGCGAGCGCGAGAAGGAGGAATATCAGTACGGCTTTTCCCGCCAGCAGCAGCAGGCCAAGGATCAGTTTACCGACCAGATGGCCAAGGCTCAAAAAGAATCGGACGAACGCCGAGGCAAATTGGAAACTGATCTGGCCCAACGTCAGCAAGCCATCAAGAGCCAGGAACAGGAAGTCAATGAATTACGGCAAAAAGTGGACGCCTTTCCGAAGGAGTTGGACTCTATAACTGCCAAAACAATCAAGGAGACAACCGCACGCCTGCAACAGGAGTCCACAGCGCGCGAGCAACTGTTAAAGCAGGAATTTGAAGGTCAAAAGAATGTTCAAAGCACACGGATCGCCTCGCTGGAACAGCAGGTTGCCGAGCAGGCCGAACGATTGACCAAGTTGCTGGGCCAGGCGGAAAAAGCGTATGCCCAGGTACAGGAAATCGCGGTGCGGGCCATTGAAGGCTCGGCCAGCGCCAAGCAATTGGCTCACTTGCAACAACTTCTGGCCGAACAGGGCCGTAAACCGACTTCGGAACGATGACAATAATGTGCGGGATACCGCATGTGATATCAGACAACTTCGAGCGGGGCGCTGCGACACGGCGAAAGGGTAGCTGAACGGTTGACGACCAATTTCGATCGGCAAAAAGTCTACGCACGCTTTGGAGTGTTGGCCGACCCCTATCCGGCGTTCTGGCTCTTCACCAACGCCAAAACCGCCAGTTTGATGTGTCCGGGCAACGATGGCCAACGATCCATGATCAAGGTAAAATCGTAATCTGGTTGAATTGCTGCGGATTTTGCTGCGCCTGCTTTGAAATCCCCCTGATTATCCAGTATTTTATAGGTTGTTCTACCCCGGTTGGGGTA
>JAJZGH010000072.1 GCA_021798635.1 Planctomycetota bacterium
TATAGACCATAGTGTCGTAGCGGTTCGAAGCCGGCACCCAGGGATTCATTTGCATAAATACTCCAAAACATTTTCGTAGGGGCCGCTGCGTGTGGCCCGCAGGCTCCGCGATCCTGATGAATTTATCCGCTCATGACCGGTTTGGGAAGTTCTATGCACAAATCTAAGCACAAATCTGGGCACAATTCCAGGCACGCGATTTCTTCAGGATGTGGTTTATGTTCCAGCCGCAGCGGTCAGCCATTCGCGCGGGGTTTCCCAATGCCACATCACAAATAATCCCAGACCCCAGAGCGCCAAAGCGGAATAGGTAACCAGCCCCAGGCCACGCAGAATATAAAACGGCGGCGGGAGCACCGTCATAATATGGGATGCGGCAAAAAAGATGAACACCCAACCCAATGCGCCGCCCAGAGGAAGCATCCGGTCATGTTCCCAACGCGCCGCCAGTAGCGCTGTAATCAGCGGCAGCACCATACAGAAATAATGGGGATGACAAATGGGGATAATGGGCATCATGATGGTAATCAGCACGCCAAGAAACAGATTGCGAAATATCGGATCATCCTTTCGGCGTAGAAATTCCACCAGCAGCGTAATCGCCACAAGCACGCAGGAAATTCCCCAATGCGCCAATTTCATCCATTTTGCCGGGGCTGGAGCGTGGCGCCCGAGGTAAACCGTATGGTCTATCATCGCTTCAAAACTGGTCGAATCAGTCTTATTAATATCCAGAAGTTCCTTATCACGCGAGGTATTATGATTCAATCCCAGGGCAGGCTCCAAAACCACTTGGGCAAAGCGGTGATACGCAGCCATCATGTGTTGCGGCCCCATGATGATCCCCGGGATAACCAACAAGCCCACCGCTAACGCCGCCGCCATACCGACAAGATACGTCCACCGCAGCCGCGATATTCCATAAAGAATTAAAAAGCCCGGGAAAACCTTTAGCGCCGCCGCCAAGCCATTGGCAAACCCGGCCCAAAAGCGTTTGCGCGTGGCCAAAGCCGCCCCGGCAAAACAAAACAGCATTAAAAGAACACTATTGACCTGTCCGCGCACCACCGCGCGGCCAATGGCCGGCAGGCAGACCAAAATTGGAATAATGCGAAGCGCCCACCACCGGCGGCAAAAACGCGGCATGTTGCGCACAGCCGGATCGGTGGAAGTTTTTTCCAGAGCCTCCGCCAGCGCATGACTCCCCCACCAGATACAGCCAATGCTGATGAGAAACCAGATCGCCACGGAAACGGGATAGGGCAATAACCCCGCCCGACTGAATTTGGCCGGGGCGTCAGCCAGGGGGTACAAAAGAGTTGCCAGCAGAGGCGGATAATTGTAATGCCATCCATTGGTATCTGTGACATTGTAGGGATCTTTATGCACGCGCACCGCCCATGCGGCGCGAAAATAAGTATCCACATCGGTCATCCGCCGTTTAAGAAAGGCGGACCGAACTTCCGTCACGCAGCCGAAGGCAAAAACGCCGATCAGCAACGCGATCAGGCCCCATCGTTCAATTTTGGTCAACGGGTCAAAAGGGCCAATCTTGGTGGTGCTGGTCGTGTTCACAACGGATCCTCATCTTGGTTGCGCCGGTCACTCCTGAAAATCCGGCAAGGTTCCCCGGCGCAGAGCGGGTGTGCGGCAACAGTTTTAGCTTGCCGGAGCAATTCCCGCAAATCTTAGGATTGTCCTGACGTGTTAGGCATGCCGGAGTAGCGCCTTGCATGGCGTATAAGCATCTCTGGGGCGTGCTGCACTAACTTTAGGCATTGGGTTGTGGGGTGTCCGGCTCCGGCACCCGCCCATTTTCAAGGCCCCATTTGGCTTTTTAAAACAGGTCTGTCCAATAATAAGGCAAAAGGCCCGGCTTTTTTTCAATAAAAATCCTGTTCCTTAAATCAAAGTGCGACGTCGTGTAGGGATTCGCAAAAAAAATTCCGCCGCATGTCGAACTGGCATGAGAGTTGCAATATATCTAACGTGCGGCAAGGACCGCGGGAGTGACAGAGAATGCAAGAAATTCGGGACCGAAAGAACGGGACGGTGCTCGAATATGACAAGTGAATATGGATCGTGTATGGCGCAGGGCCACCGCTTCCCAAGCACAACCTGGAGGTCTGTGCGGGTGTGATCTGCACCATACACTATCACTTAAACTCGTTTCCTCCTCCGCCAAGCCGTGTGGACCTACCCTCCTCCACACGGCTTTTTTATTGCGCCCAAAACTATACGATTCCATCTCCAGTGTGTATTATTAGTATCTCTGATGTGCGTTCAGGAGTAATCGTATGACCCAGACCCCCATGACTACCGTCGGCGCAACCAGCGGAGGCCTGCGCGACATCGTGGCGTTAAGCTCTTCCATTTGCTCCATTGAAAACGGCGTGTTGACCTATCGCGGCATTTCCATCGATGAACTGGCGGAAAATTCCACATTTGAAGAAGTGGTATTTCTGCTTTGGAACGGGCGACTTCCTACGCGCGGAGAACTGGACGATCTGCGCCAATCCATTGCCGAGCAGGCACAATTGCCGGAAGGGCTGCTGGCCATGATGAAATCCTTTCCCCGGCGCAGCACGCCGATGGAAGCTCTGCGCACCGCCGCCAGCGCTATGGCTATGTTTGACGCTGAATCCGAAGACATGTCCGCCGCGGCCAATCAGCGAAAATCCCTGCGGATTCTGGGTCAAATGGCCAGCGTCGTAGCGGCGTATGATCGCATCCGCAACGACCGCGAACCTCTGGCACCCCGACGTGATTTGAACCTGGCGGCAAATTTTTTATACATGCTCACCGGCCGATCGCCCGAACCTTTGGCCACACGCGCCCTGGACAAAGCTTATATTCTTCACGCGGATCATGAATTAAATGCCAGCACATTTGCCGCACGCGTGGCGGCAGGCACGCTGACCGATATGCACTCCGCGCTCGTAGCCGCCATCTGTGCCTTAAAAGGCCCCCTGCATGGCGGAGCCAATGAACAGGTCATGCGGATGCTTAATGAAATCGGCAACCCGGACACCGTGGATGCCTATATCCGGGCGAAGCTGGACAACCACGAAAAAATAATGGGTTTTGGACACGCGGTTTATAAAAACGGCGATCCGCGCGCCCGGCATCTCAAGGAAATGTCGCGCCAGCTCGGCACCCTGACCGGGCAGCAGCGCTGGTATGAAATGTCTGTGCGCATCGAAGACTTGGTGGTACGAACAAAAAATTTGAAGCCGAATGTCGATTTTTACAGCGCATCAGTGTATCACTATCTGCATATACCCGCTGATCTTTTTACTCCGATTTTCGCCATCAGCCGCACCAGCGGATGGATTGCCCACATTCTGGAGCAATATTCAAACAACAAGCTGATCCGGCCCCGCGCGGAATATATCGGACCGCGCAATCAGCATTGGAAATCGTTTGAATCCCGCTGACGTATTTTTTCTCAAGGCGTTTTGGAAATGAAACCCCGCCATGCTTAATCGGGCTTGATGCTATGAACATTCTGGTAATTGGACCCCACCCCGACGATCAGGAACTCGCTATGGGCGCAACGATTGCCCTGCTCACGCGACAGATGCACGCTGTGACACTTCTGGACATGACCAATGGCGAACCGACGCCCTTCGGCACACCCGAAACGCGGGCGGCCGAATCAGCCGCTGCCGCCAAGATTCTGGGAGCCACCCGCCTGTCACTGGGGCTGAAAAATCGGGAAGTGACATGGAGTCTTGCCGCGCGCCATGCCACGGCCGCCGTGTTTCGCCGGCTTCGCCCTGATATTGTATTTCTTCCCTATCCCCAGGACGCCCACCCGGACCATCGGCAAGTGACCAAAATCGCTGAAGATGCCCGGTTTGACGCCAAGCTGACAAAATCCGAAATCCCCGGTAAACCATTTTATCCGCCGCGGTTGATCTACTATTTCTGCTCCCATCTGCGGTTTAATTTTCCGGCCTCTTTCTGTGTGGATGTTACAGATGCCATGGATGCTAAACGTCAGGCGGTGCGGTGTTATGAATCGCAGTTCAGTACGGGGCGGCCGGCGGAATCGCAGTGGGAAATCCTCCCCTACATTGAGAATATCAACGGATATTTCGGCGGGACCATTCGCCGTCGATTCGCGGAACCCTTTTTCGTGCAGGAAACACTGGGGCTAAAATCCCTGGATGGACTGGCTTTTTAAGCGCGTGTGTTGTAAGTTTTAGTTTTTAGTAAGAAGGATAATGGTCGCATGACTAAAGAATCGCAGGGTACAAAAGTTGAAGTCGCCGAATCCGCCAAGCGCGGAGCAACGCCGAAGATTCATAAATATTTTGAAGTTGTCACCAAGGTGGAAGGCAGCGATTTGCACATCAAGGCCGAGGTATTGCCGCGCGTGCGTAAATCCGGTCGGCTGGTTCCGACTACCGGCACACCGCTGACCAATGCGGAAATCGAAGCCATGGTCAAGGAAATGCTCACCGAAGAGCAGTGGCATGATTTCCTGCATCGCGGATCACTGGATATCGCCTACGCCATAGGCCCCACCGAGCGATTCCGCGTCAATATTTTTCGCCAGCGCGGCATGGTCAGCTTGGCGGCGCGGCGCATTAATCCGAAAATTCCGAATTTCGCCCAGTTGCACCTGCCTGAAGTTTTTGAAAAAATTGCGGACAACGAACAGGGACTGGTCATGCTCGCGGGCATCACGGGCAGCGGCAAAAGCACCACCATCGCTGCGATGCTCCAGCAAGTGAACGATCGGCGGTCATGCCACATTATCACCATAGAAGATCCTATTGAATACACCTATGTGGATCAGAAAGCCTTTATCAACCAGCGCGAAGTGGGTCTGGATGTTGAAAGCTTTGAAATGGCCATCCGCTACATGATGCGTGAAGACCCTGATGTTATTTTGATCGGGGAAATGCGTGACCGCCTGACATTTCAGGCTGCCGTACAGGCCACGGAAACCGGGCACATGGTGTTTTCCACCATTCATGCCGCCAGTGCTCCGGGAGCCATCACACGCGTTCTGGAATTGTTCCCTCCGGATATGCACATGAACATGCGTCAGGCTATTGCCAACAATATGAAGGCCATTATTTTTCAGAAACTGGTGCCGGCCATCGATCCAGCCATTGGCCGAGTCCCGGTGGTCGAAGTCATGTTGAATTCACCCTCGGTCAGGAAATACATTCTTGAAGGCCGGGAAAATGAATTGACGCAGGTGATCCGGTCCGAGCGCGGAGCCGGGATGATTGACTTTAATGACATGCTGTGTGAACTTGTGGCCAGCGAGACCATTACACACAAAGAGGCCTATATTGCGTCGCCCAATCCGGATGAATTGCGCATGCGCATGAAGGGCATTCGTACGAATTAACCCCTGCGGGAGGCGAAATAGCGCAGAAGCGCTAAGTGGCGTCAAGGATGATTCCGATTAAGAATCTCTGGCTTAATTAGCCGGATCATGGTAAGTTTTGCATTTGGCGGCGCGTAGCATGGTGCCTGAGGCTACACGCGAAGGCAGGAATGATTGCTTTGATGTATGTAAATGTCATTTATGTTGCGGTGGCGGTTGCCGTTCTTGTGCTCTGGGGACGCTTTCTTGTCTGGATTGACAATGACCTTCCTAACATGCCCGAACAGCCCGCCCTGATATGGAAAGGCGCTTTGCTGGGATCCGTGGCCATTCTCCTGCTGATCTGGCTGCTGATTCCAAACTTCTGGTTTGCACTGCTACTGAATATATTCATTCCCGGAGCTTTACTGGGTTATTACTGGCGCACACGCGTGCAGGTGCTGGGATCTTCCGGCGATCTGCTGGGTGTGATATCCGGGCACATGGAGCAGTTTTCCGCCGGGCGGCGGGCAAAAAAGTCCGTTTCCCAACTGGGCTTGCGGTATGAAGGAAAGGGCGGAAAGCCGCTGCACCTGCCGGCGGTGGAAGACCCCGGTTACAACGGCGTGGTGCTGCTGGATCAGTTGCTGATACAAGGCTTGGAAAACCGGGCGCAGCGTATCGATCTTATGCCGGCGGCTCAGGCTTATGAAATGTCCTTCAGTACAGACGGGGTGGCCTACCCCCAATCCGGGATGCAGCGCACCAACGCCGAACCGCTGATCCAATCCGTCAAACAGCTTACCGGCCTTTCGCTGGAAGAGCGGCGGCGCCCGCAATCGGCAACATTTACCACCCGCGATGCGGACAACAATCCGGTCCACTGGACCGCCAATACCAGTGGCACAACAGCTGGTGAACGGTTATGGCTCCAGATAAACGCCAAAGATAACTGGAAAATGCCGCTGGATCACCTAGGCATGTCGTCCGAACAACTCACGGCCCTGCGCGAGGTGCTTCAGGGCAATGAAGGGCTGGTGATCGTATCATCTCCCCCGCACATGGGCCGCACAACCACGCTCTATTCCCTGCTGGCTAATCATGACGCTTACACGACCAGCATCAACACTTTTGAAATTAACCCGCGGGCCGATTTTGAATCCATCTCCTTAACCCGCTTCGACCCCTCCGCAGCCAACGCCAGCCACTCTAAAGCCTTGCAAAGTCTTATGCTAAAAGACCCGCATATTCTGATGGTGGCGCAATGCCCCGACGCGGCAACGGCAGAAGCGATTGCCAAATACTCTCGTGAAGAGCATCGTGTTTATGTTGGTTTGCGAGCTAATGATGCCATTACCGCCCTGGAACTGTGGCGTAAAGTTTTGCCCGATAACCAAGTGGCTGCCACGCCGCTGCGCGCCATCATATCCCAGCGGCTGGTGCGCCTGCTCTGCCCGACATGCAAAATCGCTTATCAGCCCGATGAGGCGATGCTGGCCAAGTTGAATTTACCCGTCGGCCGCGATCTCTCAGCCTTTAAGGCCAACACACAACCGTCCCGTGATCCAAAGGGGAACTTAATAAAGTGTCCGGATTGCGCCAGTCTGGGTTACCGCGGACAGACCGGAATATTTGAAATCCTGGTGATCAATGACGAAATTCGCCGGGCTATTGCCACCGGACGGCCGGCGGAAGAAATCCGCACCCTGTCGCGGAAAAATAATATGATGTTCATGGTGGAACACGGTTTTAGAAAATTTGCCCTGGGAATTACTTCAATCCAGGAAGTGATTCGCGTGTGCACTCCGGACAAAAAGTCGGCCTCCAAACCGAAAGCCGCGCCTTCCGGACCCCCCAAGGCAGATACGGACAAGACCGGGAAGATACCGGGGCAAACTCAGGCTGGTGCCACAGGTGCCGGTAGCTCTCAGGCTGGCGGATCGTCCGCTGGAAACAGTTAAGTGACACAGGCTTCTGAATCGCTTGCCGGATTGCGATTCACACGCCGCAGCGCATTGGAAGATCATCAATGATTCTTCAATTCATCGTACTATTGTTCATTATCCTCTTTGCGCTATATATGGCCAATGAGGGGCCGTTGTCAGCATTACTCCTGCTGTGTGCCAGCTTCTTTGCCTCTACGTTGGCGATGGGGGTCTATCAGGCGTGGGCCAATCCCATTCTGAATCATCGTCCTGATTTTGCTTACGGCGTTACGTTTTTACTGGTATTTTTCCTGGCTTTTTCCCTCATTCGCACGGCCTTTGACTACCTGATTCGCGGCGATGTGGAACTCCCGCTCTGGCCGGGACGCATCGTTGGAGGGGCCTTTGGCTTTTTTACCGCCATGATTTTAATCGGCTCGGTAATGGTGGGCGTGCAAATGCTGCCGCTGCCCAGCAGTATTTTGGGATATTCCCGGTACAGCACGGCGGCGGATTTGGCCAGTAACTCACCCACCGGCCTGTGGCTGGATCCGGATGGTTTTGTTACCAGCCTCTGGGGCATGGTCAGCGGCCGAAGCGTAGGCGGGCAACCCTTCAGCAAGTACAATCCCCAGCCCCTCCGGCAATGGTATGCCGACCGCTACACCGTCCAATATGCTGGGGCTAAAGCCCTTCCACCAAGTCTGTTGCATGTTCCCTTTGCCGCACCGCTGCCGGTGGCCGTACTTAAGCAGTACGGGATTCCCGCGGCTGGAAAACAGGCTATTTTGGTCCGCACGGAAGTAAACCATGGCAGCGCCCAGCCCAATGTCAGCTCGGATCAGGGCTATTTTCGATTGACACCGGCAGAAGTGCAAATGGTCACCACCGGCGGCAAAATGTACTTTCCCAGCGGATATCTTAAGGACGGCCGCCAATATACGCCGGTGAAACTTAACAATGCCATGGTCGACGATTACCGAACCGTGCATGGCCATCGGCGCGTGATACAGGATTGGATATTCCTTATTCCCTCCAATGAAAAGCCCTTAGCCTTGCACATGAAACAGACAGCCAGTGTGGACCTCGCGAGCCTGTCCACTGAAAAACTTGAACCCCTGCGGGCTTCGGCTTATCCGCAACTGCCTTACAATAATTCCTCTCTGACGGTGCAGTTAGCCGCGAAGAATCTTTCATCAGCCCCGGTCAATATGTGGATAATCCCCGCCGGCACGCGCATGGCCGCTGTACGGTTTGCGATGCAGGCCGCATCGGCCAGACTCGGACGAATTCATCGTGCCATTGCAGCCGGCAAGCCGCCATGGTCATCCGCCAATATCAGCGGAACGCCCAATACGTCCATGACCACGATGTACCATCAAAATGCCTTGAATCTCAGATTGCATCATGATGCCCCATGGTCGCAGCTATTACCGGTATTATTTGCGTCTCAAGTGGGCACCAATACCAATAGTTCATTGACACGCATACGCAGTTACTTCCGCGGTACCATTGAACCGTTACTGGCTGGTCAGCGCGTGGCGGCGGCAACGCTTAACGCACAAGGTTCGATGAATAAGCCCATTAAGCTTGGACCAGCCGAATATGATGTACTGATCTGGACGCACTCCGCCGCACAAATGCGTGTCTGGCTTAAAACCGTTACTGTGCATGAGGGCGGCAAGGCCAGTGTACAAATTTCATCGGGCGATAAAATCGTCAATTATTCAATAACGCAATAATTTCCCCCGCATTACGGCCTTGACGTGTGCGGAATTGTGCTACAATTATGAGAGTGAAAATACTGCCGCACGTAAGTGGCTGGTTGGATGAGTAAATTGTTTTCAGGAGTACCCTTATGGCTTTTCAACTTCCTTCTTTACCCTATGACTTTAGCGCATTGGAACCAGTCATTGATACGCAAACCATGCAGATTCACCACGGCAAACATCACGGTGCCTATGTTACCAATCTGAACAATGCCGTCGCCGGTAAGTCCGCGTTGGAAAGCAAAAGCGTGGAAGCGCTGATCGCCGACCTCGCGTCCGTGCCTGAAGATATTCGTACCGCCGTACGCAACAACGGTGGCGGTCATGCCAATCACAGCATGTTCTGGCAAATCATGGCCCCCAAGGGCAAGGGTGGCGGCGGCGAGCCGACCGGCGACCTGGCGGCCGCGATTAACTCCTCCTTTGGATCCTTTGCTGACTTCAAGACCCGTTTCGGCGAAGCCGCGACCAAACGCTTTGGCTCCGGTTGGTCCTGGCTGGTTCTGAAGAATGGCAAACTGGCCATTGGTTCAACCGCCAATCAAGATAATCCGCTGATGGGCGACGCGGTTTGCGGCCTGTCGGGCAAGCCGATCATGGGCCTGGATGTATGGGAACACGCCTATTACCTCAAATATCAAAACCGCCGGCCTGAGTACATCACCAATTGGTGGGAAGTGGTCAACTGGGCCAAAGTTGCCGAAATTTATCAGGCCGCGAAATAACCGTGGCACCCCAAAGCGGCCCAACCGGCGTGCCGCGGGGTTCGTGCTTCGCCGATAGCAGGCGGAGGATAATGAGCTGGAAAGGAAGGCCACCGGCAGGTTCCGGTGACTGTCGCGATTCTAGTTTCAGGTTGGTTTGCGAGAGGAGCCTGTCCCTTGCTCCATCCGCCTGCAGGACGAGCTTTCTCGCGTCAGCACGAGCCACTCGGCCGGTTCCAGCGGAATAGGCTCCGTTCACCTTGCTAAATTCCGCTCTATTGCACCCCACCGGACGATTAGCCGTAAAATGTTTTGCAGGGTGCATCCGCTGGAGCGCCGCGGCTCGGCGGATTGGCCAATGCGGGTCCGCCCCGGCTGGCTCGAAATGATTAACCCATTCTCGGCGCAACTGAGGCAGCGGCACGTCGCGGGATCAGTTGGGCAGTGGCCGAGGCACGCCGCCATTCGGGGGCAGGGCAGTTCTCTCGCCCAGGCTGTTCACCTGAGGTAGCAGGACATGAACAAACAAGCGGACAGCATGGATGCAAAGCGACACGAGGAAACGCGCCCTCAAACCACTTCGCAAGAAAAGCGAGGCTTGATATCGTTTCTCTCGACTTTCCCGTACTGCCTGCAGCCTGCGGCCGTGCTGGTTGTTTATATTCTCTGTGCGGCCGGTCTCCTGATCCCCATCAACTTCAATTTTTCCACCATGCTTGTCGCCCATCAGATTGCTGATGCCTCCCAGGCAATGTGGTTTTACGCCTGGTGGCCCTTTGCACTAAGTCATGGTCTGAACCCTCTATTCACCAGCCAAGTCTGGGCACCCACGGGACAAAGTCTGGCTTGGACACAATCCGCGCCCGTGTTGGCACTTTTGTTGGCCCCCGTTACGCTGACGTTGGGACCAATAATCAGCTACAACCTGCTGGCGGTTGCCGCCCCTGTCCTCAATTCCTTTTCCGCACTGATGACATGCCGACAGATTGGGGCCAAGTTGCCGGCTGCGGCACTGGGCGGATGGCTGTTCGGATTTTCTCCCTATGTCATGGCGGAGCTGATGGGGCGGCCGAACCTTTATTGTGTCTGGATGATTCCCCTGATGACGCTGCTGGTAATTCGCTACATGAAAAATACAATATCGCCCCGGCGCTTTACCGGCTGGTTCTCCGCTGCCGGAATAGTGCTGTTTCTGACTTCCACGGAACTCTTTGCCACAACGGTGCTCACCGGGATCATCGCCGCCATCGCCGCGATAATATGCTGGAGAGATAGCGAGACGCGGAAGAGGCTTTACCGCCTTTTCGCCTGCACGTTGACCAGCATGGTGGTCATTGGGGTTATGCTCTCCCCCATTCTCTACGTGATGTTCACCGAATTGGGCCGACAGCCGGAGCTAATCCATCCGGCACGGGATTTTAGCGCCGATGCCGCCAACCTCCTGATTCCTACCCGGACTCTCTGGGCGGGTGGTGATACGATGGCGTTTGTATCCCGCCGCTTTTCCGGCTTCCTTCCCGAGCAATCTGCGTACATCGGATTGCCGCTGCTGGTGCTGGTGGGATTGTACGGCTGGGAGTTCCGTAAAAAGCCGGCCGCGTGCTTCCTGCTGTTGCTGCTACTGGGAATGGTGCTCCTGAGTCTGGGGCCGTATCTGACCGTCGCCGGATGGAACCTTCCCATTGCCTTGCCGTGGAGCCTGCTTGGGCATATCCCCGTGCTGCAAAAGGCGCTTCCTGCACGATTGAGCCTGTATGTCAGTCTGGTAACGGCCTTGATTGCCGCGTGGTGGCTGACGAAATCGCGACGGCGTCCGGCTTTCCGTGCGGCGCTTGGCCTTCTGGTCGCGGCCACCATGTTCCCCAATATAGCTGCCGGTTTATGGGCGGTGCGCCCGCCAAACCCTTCTTTTTTTACAGGGCCTGCAGTTAGAGCCAGCCTTATGCCGGGAGAAAATATTGTCGCGCTGCCCTACGGAATTAATGGAGACAGCATGATTTGGCAGGCGGAGACGGGATTTTATTTTCGTCTGGCCGGCGGCTATCTGGCCCTCACCGGTCCTTACGCGCAGCAGACGATCCCCCAAGCGTTCTATGCAGCCACGGCTCCCGCACATTATCATGCGGAACTGGCCGCGTTTGCCAGGCGCTTCCACGTTGGCGCAATTGTTGTTCCGGATGTTGACAAGCCTCAATACGCTGCGGTGCTTAAAAACGTCTCGCACCATCCGCTGCACACTGCCGGCGTCTGGGTCTATCCAATATCCTCCTTGCGGAGGAGTCGCAAGGCAAGTGTTGCCCGGAACGGGGTCCAAAAATGACGCCACGAATACCGCCTTGGCATGGAGAGGCGGCGGCTGCGCCGGGAAGATGGGATACAAATGTATTTCACCTACTATTACTCCCAACCTTATTTGCGCTACTGCTCAACTGTTCTAAAAAACATCTGCTCTATTTTTTTCCTGATGGCAAAAAAATCTGACCAGGTGAACAGGTGATCGCAGGAGGGACGGCGTTGTCTCGGCGACAGCCGCTCGTTGGCCCCAGCCGGATTTGCTCTACTCTCGCCTGCTCTATCGGGGCTTGAGCAGTAGAGAGTAGAGCAGTAGACCGCAGGAGGAGCCACGTGTCTCGGCGGCAGCCTCTCTTATGCGCCAGCCGAATGTGCTCTACTATCTACTCTCTCCGAACTCCTGCTCTATTTTTGCCTTTGGCAAAAATGCGCCCGGCGGGAATCGAACCCACAACCGTCCGCTTAGAAGGCGGATGCTCTATCCAATTGAGCTACGAGCGCGTGAGCCATAGTGTATCGCGCCTTGGCGGGATATGGTAAATCACCTCTCGTGTCACGGCGCAAATCAGTGCCATGACGTAGGGCCGCCATACAAGCGCGTGACAGATTTTATCAAATCTCCAGCAGCAACCTTGTGGGGTCTTCCAGCGATTCTTTTATGTGTACCAGAAAGCTCACCGCCTGCTGCCCGTCAATGATGCGATGATCGTAGGAAAGTGCCGCATACATCATCGGCCGGATGACAATTTGATCGTTCACCACGACGGCACGTTTTTCAATTTTATGCAGGCCCAGAATGGCGCTCTGCGGCGGATTGAGAATCGGCGTGGACAACAGCGAGCCGAATACGCCGCCGTTGGTGATCGTAAACGTGCCGCCGCCCAGCTCATCGAGCGTAATTTTTCCTTCGCGGGCGCGTTGGGCCAGGCGTTTAATTTCCGCTTCAATCTGGGCCATGGACAGTTTATTGGCATAGCGCACCACCGGCACCACCAAGCCTTTTTCCGTAGCCACCGCCACGCCCAGGTGCACATTGTTTTTATAAATAACAATCCGATTTTGCAGTTGGGCATTAACAATGGGGACAGCCTTGGCCGCGGCGCAGACAGCCCGGGCGAAAAAGGAGAGGAAACCCAGGCCCACACTGTGCGTTTTTTCAAATTTCTCTTTATATTTCTCACGCAAGGCCATGACGGCGGACATGTCAATTTCATTGAAGGTGGTCAGGATGGCCGCGCTGTGCTGCGCTTCAACCAGGCGGCGGGCAATGGTTTCACGTAATTTGGACATCTCCACGCGTGTTTCTTCCGGGCCATCGGCTTGAATGGCCGGGGCCCGGGCCGCGACCCCCGGCTTAACCGGCGTTGGCCGCGCTGCCGAAGCCGGCGGCGCAGCGACCCCTGGAGCCGGCGCACTACCACGTGCCTCCAAAAACTGCACCACATCCCCCTTGGTAATGCGATTGCCAGGACCCGTGGGAGAAACCGTTGCGGGGTCAATATTGTTTTCCTTCACCATGCGCTCCACCGCGGGTGAAAGCGTTTTACCCGCGGCCTTGTCACCGCCAACGGCTTTTGGTCCAGCCGTCGCCGGAGCGGCCGTGGGACTTTTAGCGGCTGGCTTGGCTCCCGGTTCAACGCGCGCAACCACGTCACCGACATTAACCGTCTGGCCGGCGGCTTTGACGATACGTAGCACTCCCTGCGCGCCGGCGGGCAATTCAACCGTGGCTTTATCAGTTTCTAATTCCGCCACCACGTCATCAGCGAGCACGGCATCGCCATCGGCTTTTACCCAACTGGCAATGCGGGCCTCGGTAACAGATTCCCCCAGTCCCGGAACAAACAAATCTACAAGTGTGTTACTCATAATGTATAGATTCTTTCATGATTTTTGTGACCTAGCCTCGCGGCATATTTCCTAACCGGCCGTCTCTTATAACGCGCCGGTGCGCAACCGAAAAGCGTCCCGCCGAGCACCGGATGGTAATCCGGTGGTTGATCTGGTGCCACGAACCAACCACCGGGTTATCACCACGGTGCTCCATCACACGTTGCGCCGCGGATCCGCTCCGCCTTTATTTCGCTATCGGAGCGCCTTCCCGCACTTCCACTTCGCTGGGGCGGGATTGGCCTGCTGGGGCATGTTCCTTGCCCACCACATCCGCAACCGACAAATTCAGCGCTCGGGCCAATATTTCCGCCTGTTCATTCACGTGGCGTTCATGCGAACCGGCCGCCGGCGAACTCGACGGCTTGCGCCCGATATACGTCAATTTTTGCATGCCCGGCCAATGATAATGCAATTTCGCCCCGATAAATGGATACACCCCATTGTTGCGCGGTTCTTCCTGAACCCATACCATTTCCACACCTTTGGGATACGTGCGCGCGATTTCGGTAAGGCGATCCGCATAAAAGGGATAAATTTGTTCCAGGCGAAGAATGGCGATATCGGTAATATGATTTTTATCACGCTCCGCCAGAAGTTCATAATAAATTTTCCCGCTGCAAACCAGCACACGCCGCACGCGTGAGCGATCGAGCTTGGAGGTCTCGTCGATGATTTCTTCAAATTGCCCGCCGCTGAATTCCTCCAGCCGCGACACCGCCATTTTGTTTCTAAGCAGACTTTTGGGTGCCATGACAATCAGCGGCTTGCGGAAACTGCGGTGCATCTGCCGGCGCAGTAGATGAAAATATTGCGCCGGCGTGGTGGGATTGCACACCTGAATATTATCTTCCGCGGCCAACTGCAGGAATCGTTCGAGCCGGGCATGGGAATGTTCCGGCCCCTGCCCTTCATAACCGTGCGGCAACAGCATGACCATACCGTTGTGTTTGCTCCACTTGGTCTCGGCGCTTACCAGAAACTGGTCAATGATCGGCTGAGCCATATTGATAAAATCACCGAATTGCGCCTCCCACATGACCAGCGCATGGGGATCCGCGGATGAAAAGCCATATTCAAAACCCACCACCGCCAACTCGGAAAGCATGGTATTGATAATCGTAAAGCGTGCCTTGGCTTCGCTGAAGGCCGCCAAGGGATTGTATGGATTGCCGGTTTCCGAATCAAAAATAACGGCGTTGCGATGGCTGAAAGTTCCCCGGCACACATCCTGCCCGGTCAGACGTACCCAAATGCCTTCATCCAGCAGCGAGCCGATGGCCAGCATTTCCCCGTTGCCCCAGTCGATGCCTTCGCCCTTGCGCACGGCATCCAGCCGCTGCTTGTACATTTGTGCCACTTTCGGATGCGGCGAAAACGTATCGGGGAATTTACAGACTTTTTCAGCAATGCTCAGGAGTTCCTGGGAGCTTACGGATGTATCCACGCGCCAATCGCGAATATCGCGCGGGACTTTCAGCAAATCTTTCCACGGGCCGTGTACGGGTGGTGCGGCTTCGGTGGGTTTGAAGGTTTGCGCGTATTCATGCGCCTTATCCAGGCGGTCATGAATCTCCCGCGCCATGTCATCAAGCTGGACTTGTGTCATGTGCCCGGATTCCAGAAGACGTTTAGCATAAAGTTGCCGGGTGGTGGGGTGTTTGGAAATTTCCCGATACATCACGGGCTGCGTTACGCCAGGGTCATCTAATTCATTGTGACCGCGCCGGCGATAACAGACCAGGTCAATAATCACATCCGCCTTGAAACGCTGACGAAAGGCAATCGCCAGACGAGCGGCCTGCACCACCGCTTCCGGATCATCGCCATTGACATGAAACACCGGGGACTGAATCGCCTTGGCCACATCGCTGGGATAGCGGGTAAAACGCCCATCATTTGGATTGGTCGTAAAGCCAATCTGATTATTTACAATAATATGAACGGTACCGCCCGTGCGATACGCTTCAAGTTCCGAAAGATATAGCGTCTCGGCCACAATGCCCTGCCCGGTAAACGCGGCATCCCCATGCATCAACACCGGCATGACACGCTGCCGCGTTACATCACCTTTGCGGTTTTGCTTGGCGCGGACTATGCCTTCCACCACGGGGTCAACAATTTCCAGATGACTCGGATTGGCCGAAAGCGATAAGTGCATGGACCGGCCGCAGCGTGTGGTGGAATCATGGGCATAGCCCAGGTGATATTTCACATCGCCATCGCCCATGGATTTCTGCGGGCGATCCAACACTTCCGCCATAATCATTTCGTAGGGCTTGTGCATGGTATGGGCCAGCACATTAAGCCGGCCGCGGTGCGGCATGCCCATGACAATTTCGTCCACCCCATTTTCGGCCGCTTTTTCCACCACCTCATCCAGCAGATTAATCAGCGATTCCGCGCCTTCAATACTGAATCGCTTGGTGGTGGGGTGCCGGCGCTGCAGGAATAATTCAAAATCTTCCGAGGCCGCCAGTCGCGACATCATAAAGGCGCGATCCGCATCGGAAAGCTCCGGCTTATTGAGTGTCGGCTCCATGATATCTTGTAGAAATTGCCGCTGCTGGGGATCACGTATGTCCATATATTCCACAGCCAGGGTGCCGCAATACGTGGCGCGCAACATGGCAATCAGTTGCCGCAATGGCACGCGGCCGCCGCCCCCAAAAATTCCCGCATTGACGGTCCGATCCAAATCCGCTTCGCTTAAGCCAAACTCATTGAGGCTCAATAATGGATGGTCTGTGGCGTTATGCCCCAGCGGGTCTAAATCGGCAATTAAATGGCCCAGTTCCCTATAGCTATGCACCAAGTCCGAGATCTGCAAATCCGGCTCGCCTTCCGCAGCCGGGGCGGCCGTGACCGCTGCGCCGACTTGCGATGCGGGCCGATCAGCCGCCAAGTCAAAGCCTCTGAAAAACCATTGCCATTGCGGATCAACCGCTTCCGGCTTGAGTTTCCATTGTTCATAAAGATTTTGCAAAAATTCGGGACTCAATCCCTCCAGCGATGCTTGAGAATCGCTACCGGCAACATCCGAGGTAACCACGTTTTTTTCTCCGAAAATCAGGGCGTTTTTATCGCCCGCACATCCTCTGTTCTACATAGTTCAGCCCGCAGAGGCAAATGTCCAAGGGAAAATCCAATAAAAATAACCGTAAACGCGAATTTATCTATCCTCAAACTGGCCAATCCCGCACCGCGCTCCGAGATCACCGGATGGTAATCCGGTGGTTGATTCAATGCCCTGAACCAACCACCGGGTTATCACCACGGTGCTCCATGACGGCACTGCGTCTAACCCATACGTATCGGCATAATCCAATGTTTTGCATTATCGGAAGTGGCGTAATGTATCGCCCCGTTGCAGCCCATAATTTTCTTTTTCAAAATATTCCTGAAGATTTTCCTTGACGCCGCCGATAACTGGTGATAGGATGATTTGTGGTGTGAAGCAGGAGCGATTGTTTCGTATACCGTCATCATCATTGGCTCCGGTATTCCGGTGCCAGCGGCTTTTAGGCCGTGGTTTTTTCTTTTATTCCGCTCCTACGCAACCCACCATCATGTTCGCCTGATCCGTCGTCGGCAATGCCGGAACCTTGGACACGGGTCCCAAAATATCTCGAATTTGGTTCCGGCGGTATGGTTGCGCCCCGCATAACGGGCGGATTTCTAACAAAGGATTGTGTGTCCGGCTCTGAAGTAAAGGGCTTGACAGCTTTTGAGGTGGCTTATATTCGGACTGTGCAGTCCGGAGCTACCA
Source organism: Planctomycetota bacterium (assembly GCA_021798635.1). The sequence continues at coordinate 17,679 of JAJZGH010000072.1, forward strand.
CGCGCAGGTTCATCCGAATCGGCAAAACCACGGGATCGTTTCCCATGGTTTTTGGTTAAAACCAAGCCGATGCCTTCCTTGGCTCCCGCGCGGTATTCAGTTCCCATAATAATCCGGTCTTGTGCTTTTCAGGCAAGATCGTTGCGCTATGGGACGCAGGATACACAATTAAGTGTTTCTCTTTTTCGGAGGCTTCCTTATGCGAAGTTTTATCGTAAAAAAACGAGGGTTTACCCTCATTGAGTTGCTCGTGGTGATCTCGATCATCGCGCTGCTCATTGCCATCTTGTTACCCAGCTTGGCCCGTGCCAAGGAACTGGCCAATCGGGCGGTCTGCTCGGCGAACATTCGCGGTATTATTCAATCCTGTTACATCTACGCCCAGAGCAACAACTCCCAGTTCCCGGCAACACTTGCCCCAACAACTGGAACAACCACGCTTAAAATAACCCCCGGTGGCGCTCCGGGTGCCCCCAATACCGCTCCGGCTACACCTTACTCAGCAGGTACGGTTACCGCCGCTTGGTACAGTGGTACAGCGACTTACGCCGATCCACTTTCCTGTCTGTGGATGCTGGTATTGCAGGGCCAGGATACTCCCAAGAGCTTCATTTGCCCGTCGGATCCGATTGCGACCACACCGTCGCTGGAGTATCAGACCACTGCAAGTACGTCTGGTGCCGCATATTATTATAATTTTGGCAACATTTTGGGGACTACAACGAATACCAGTGGCCAAGGCGAAAGCTATTCGGTCGCTTGCCCGTGGAACAATAGCGGCGGCGTCGGTGGCTGGTGGACGGATAATTCCGGCTCGGATGTTCCTGAAGTCAGCGATATGGCTCCCGCAGATGACGGCGGCACTGCTGGCAGCACCTTGCAGCGCGCTACGACGACTTTGGTTACTGGCAACACCTACGGCAACTACATCTACAATTCCGGCAACCATAATGGCGACGGCCAGAATGTCGGCTTTGGTGATGACCATGTCGGTTGGGAAGTCAACCCGTATGTCGGCCAGAGCGGCGACAACATCTTTACCTACTATACCGCAACGGGAACCGGACCGGGAAGCTCCACGCCCGCTACTGGTACAG
>JAJZGH010000334.1 GCA_021798635.1 Planctomycetota bacterium
CGGCAAAGGCAGTGTTTCCAATCGCTATTGTCGCTGCTGTGAATAATAGAACATATATTTTGACTGCGATACGCATCATATTAACTCCAGCCTATTTACACGTTGTAACGCTGTTTGCACGCGAAGATATAAGGCCAACGCGGTACATAATCAAGCCAGTGCCGTTTGTGCGAATAAATTCTCGCTTTCAATTTTGACCCCGCTGGCATATCATCTATACGGACAGCGGAGTATTAAGGTTTTGTGAGAACTTCATAATGAAACGACTTCTCGACGGCATTGAATCACCAGCAGACATTAAACGCCTGACGGTGGATCAACTAACCCAGCTTGCCGGGGAAATTCGCGAAACTATTGTGACCACGGTGGGGGCCAACGGGGGCCACCTGGCACCGAATTTAGGCACAGTCGAAATTATTCTGGCCCTGCACGCCATATTTGATATGCCGCGCGACCGCCTGCTTTGGGATGTCGGCCACCAGTGCTACCCCCATAAACTCATCACGGGCCGCTACAAAAATTTCAGTTCCCTGCGGAAAATGGGCGGCGTTTGCGGCTTCCCTGACCCCAGCGAAAGCCCCTATGATCTTTTCAGTGTCGGCCACGCCGGCACAGCCGTGAGCACAGCCGTGGGCATGGCACGCGGCGATGCGCTGTTGAATCATGACACGCGCGTGGTGGCATTTGTCGGGGACGCCTCTATTGTTAATGGTGTAGCGTTTGAGGGTTTGAACAACGCCGGCACGCTGAATCGCCAAATGCTTATTATCCTCAATGACAACTCCATGAGCATCAGCGAGCCGCAGGGAGCTTTTGCCGGGTACCTTGAACATTTACGCGTGACAACAACCTATGACGAAGTAAAGCGCCGCGTTCAGGAACTCCTGGATCGTATTCCTTATGGCCAGCAGATCAGCGACATCGGCGTACACGTGAAACAGGGCATAAAAAATGCCATTGCACCGGGTCATATATTTGAAGACCTGGGCTTAAAATATTTCGGTCCCGTGGACGGCCACGATTTACCCGGACTCATGGAAAAACTCAACGAGCTGAAAAGCCTCAACGCCCCGGCGGTTTTGCATATTAAAACCATTAAAGGCAAGGGCTATGAATGGGCCTGTGAAGACCCCACTACATTCCACAGCCCCAAGCCCTTCCGCGTGGAAGGTTGTCGGGTGGTCATGAATCAAGGCTCAGGGCGATCCTGGACGGCGGCCTTTGCTGATGCCATGACCAATCTATGCCGCAAGCACTCCAACGTGGTAGGCATTACCGCCGCCATGCCGGATGGCACCGGTATGATTAAACTTAAACCCCTGTTTCCGGATCGCTATTTTGATACCGGAATATGCGAAAGCCACGCCACTGCGATGGCGGCGGGTATGGCCAAAGCCGGGCTGCGACCGATCGTGGCGGTTTACAGCACCTTTTTACAACGGGCGTTTGATCAGGTATTTCAGGAAGTCTGCCTGCAGGGTCTGCCGGTGATTTTCTGTTGTGATCGCGCGGGCCTTGTAGGAGATGACGGTGCGGTGCATCACGGATTCTGCGATCTCTCGTTTTTGCGCAGTCAGCCCGGTATGGTGCTGATTTCGCCATCGGATGAACGTGATTTAATCGGTGCCCTGGATTTCGCGGTAACGCAGGAATCACCGGTGCAGATTCGCTATCCGCGGGATAATTGCCCGCCTGAGCCTTTGGGCGAGCTGGTTCCCTGGACCATCGGCAAGCAGGGCGGAAAATCGCGTGTCCTCAAAGCCGGTGAAGATGCCACGTTTATCGCCTATGGCTCGGTGGCGTTGCAGGCGCTCTCGGCAGCGCAGTTATTGGAAAATGATGGATTAAATGTTGGCGTCGTGGACGCCCGCTTCTGTAAACCGTTGGATGGAGCCATGCTCCAGCAGGTATTTGCACTGGGCAAGCCGATCATCACGGTGGAAGATCATTCCGTGGTGGGGGGCTTTGGTTCGGCCCTGGTGGAATATGCTCAGGCCAACGGGCTTGACGGTCGCATGGTAACCCGCACCGGTCTGCCGGATCGCTTCATTCGCCATGCCAGTCGATCAGAACAATTTAAGGAAATCGGCCTGGATCCGGTTGGATTGGCTGCCACTGTCCGTGATGCCATCAGCCGCCATGTTGTGTCGGATGCCGGTGCCGCAAAAGGATCAGTCGCGCCCACGCGGCGCGCTGCACGCCTGCGGGATTAACTTCGGCCCCACCATCGGCGGGACGCGGACTAAGCGGTTGCGTGAGCACACGGCCCCGCACCGGGCTTTTCTTCATGGGCAAAATATTCGCCGGGGCATTGCATCGGATGAAACTCCCGATGAAAATGGTATTGTGAATTCGACATGCAACCCACAGCAGATCCTTGTTATTATGCCCAATTGGCTGGGTGACGCAGTCATGGCCACGCCGTTTCTTTGTGCGTTGCGCCAACTGTTTCCCGCCGCACGCATCAGTTGCCTCGGTAAAGCTCTGGTGCAGCCCGTGCTTACGGGGCTGCCAATTATTGACGCCGCAATGTCCTACGCCATTCATAAAACCGGACGCATCAATTACTCTCAAACCGCCGCGGATCTGCGGAAGCAAAAGTTTGATCTGGCCGTGATTTTGCCCAACAGTTTTCGCTCCGCTTTTCTGGCGTGGCGCGCCGGAGTTCCCCGCCGCTTGGGCTATAACCGTGACAGTCGCCGGCTGTTGCTGACCGATTATATAAACCCCGTGCCGCGCACGGAATATGAAGTTCGGCTGATGATTCAGCGCCGTGCCGCGCAGGAATCCATAGCAGCCGACCGCTGGCCTCGCGGGACGACAGTCTTGAATGATCCGCAAAAAATTCCCAGCTGGTATGTCAAGGTCTCTTCCTGGAACACGTTTCAGCCGTTGCCGACACTTGATTATTATCTGGATTTAAGCCGCTATCTGGGCAGCACTCAGCGCGATTCGAGAATGACTCTGGGCATCACCGAAGGTGAACGAGAGCAAGCCTATTCGGCTCTGACGCAGGCTGGAATTTCCGGCGATGCGCCTTTTATGATGCTTTTCCCCGGTGCTCATTTTGGCTTAGCCAAGTGCTGGCCGCCGGAGCGTTTCGCGGCCGTTGCCGCGGAGGTGGCGCAGGGCCGCATTCGGCCGCCGGCGCATGTGCTTATTGGCGGAGCGGCCGGTGAAAAGTCGCTGATTGACGCCATCCTACAGGGCGTCCCACCGGCGCTCGCGGCCCGTGTGATTCCGCTGTATCAGCTTAATAACGGTGCCGGCGTAAGCCTGGGGGCGATCAAGGAACTGGTGCGCCGGGCCGCCGTGGTGTTATGCAATGACACGGGGCCGCGGCATTTCGCCGCCGCACTGGATACGCCGCTGGTCACTCTTTTTGGTCCCACGGATCCGCGCTGGGCGGAAATCATGTACCAGAAAGAACAGCAGATCGCCCTGCCGGTTCCGTGCGGGCCCTGCCAGTTGAAAATCTGCCCGATTGATCATCGGTGCATGACGGGCATTACCGCGGAGATGGTTTTGCGGGCGGTCGATGCGCAGTGGCGGCAGGAGGCGGTATGAAAATAGCTCTGATTATTGAACATTTTGATCCCTCACGCGGGGGGGCGGAAAATTACACATTCTGGCTTTCGGAACAATTGGCACGGCGCGGGCACGAGGTTCATGCGCTCTGTCATGACAGTGCCAGAAAAAGGCATAAATATCAGGCCGCCCATGAGGGGGCATCACACGATATGCAGCGCTCCAGACAAGCCGGGAAATCGCCGGACGTGCCGGCCCCCGATGGCGTGCATGTGCACCGTCTGCCGGCGATAAAGTTAAGTACGGGCATCGGATTTCGGCAATTTGGTCTTGCCGCTGCAGCCTGGTGTAAAGCGCATCATCCGGACGTGGCGCATTCCATGACCGTCGCATGGCCGGGAGACTTATATCATCCTCATGCCGGAGTTTATGCGCGAATTCACCAGCAATCGATATCCTCACGCGAAAGCTCTCAGGCCGCTAATCTCAAACGCCTGATGCTGCAATTTTCCAGCAAACAACGCACGCTTCTGACTCTTGAACGCCGCGCTGCACAAGTCCCCGCTGATCAGCAGCCCTGGAAAATTCTCTGCATCAGCCCCACCATGGAAAAGGATTTCCGATCTCTCTACAACACCGCCGGCAGCAAACTGGCGTTGCTTGAAAACCCCATGATGCTTGCGCCGCCGGACGCAGCGCAAATTCAAAAAGATCGCCAATGGTTTAGAGATGTATATGCGTTGTCACCAGAGGATCGCGTGGCGGTATTTGTGGGCCACGATTTTCGCCGCAAGGGTTTATCGTGGGCCATCCGGGCGGTAGCGCAAACAGAAACCTCCTGGAAGCTGGTCGTAGCCGGACTGGGAAAAGTAAAAAATTACATTGCTTTAGCCCGGGTGAGCGGTCTGACGGA
>JAJZGH010000335.1 GCA_021798635.1 Planctomycetota bacterium
GCAGACCTGCTGCGAATCAATCTCCGCCAGGCGGCAGAACATATCCGCCAGGCGGTGCGGGATCAGTTCTGCCAGTTTGGAACGCACCAGTTTCCTGCCTTCCGTGGTGTGCCATTGTCTGAATAAACGGGCTAATTCTTCATGACTGATGCGGCGGACAAAATCCGCGCGCAAGGTAATTTCAGGAAATTTTTCCAGCAGCTCGGCGACAATTTCGGAAAAATTCAGTACCGCCGGTCCGGATAATCCAAAGTGCGTGAACATCATGTCATTGGTGCTGGGTTGTGGTTTGCCCGTGGCCAAGCGCGGCAGCGGGCCGGGGGCTTCAATGCGTATGGTTACATCTTCAACTGCCAGGCCCTTAAGTTCGCTGATCCAGGCTTGTTTGCACAACAGCGGCACGATGGCCGGGCGGGGGGTGATAATTCCGTGGCCCAGAGCTTCGGCAAAAGTATATCCGTCACCGGTGGTGCCCATGCGGGTGTAGCTTTGGCCGCCAACGGCGATCAGCAGAAAGCGGCTGATGAGAATTTCCCCCGCGCTGGTTGTAACTGTGAATTGGTGGGCCAATGGATCCCAGGCAACGCTCTGGGCGGTGCAGGAAGCGCGGATGTGCACGCCGGACTCCCTCATGCGGTCCACCATGGCGTTGACTACGGAACTGGCTTTATTGGAATCGGGATATATTTTCCCGTCATGTTCCTCATGTGTGCTTACGCCCTGGCGTGCAAACCAGTTACGCAGGCCGGTATTATCCAGGGTGCGCAGAGCCGGCGTGAGGAATCGGCCGTTACGGCCAAACTGCGCGATGAGAAAATCAATATCGCCCGCATTGGTCAAATTGCAACGCCCGCCGCCACAAACTAAAACTTTGATGCCCGGCTGCGGATTTTTTTCCAGTATGGCGATCTGCGGCATGGCTTGTCCGCAGGCCAGAACTTCTTCGGAGCAGGAAATTGCCGCCATCATGCCCGCAGCGCCGGCACCGAGAATAATGACATCGTGGGTTATCGCGGTATCAGCCATGGCGTGTAACCCGTTGTAACGCAGGCATCCTGCCTGCATCGGAAAAACGACAAAAGCAGGCGGGACGCCTGCGGAACCAATCCTACCGTTGCCAGCGCAACCAGTTACCAACAATGCCCCAGCGGAGCAAGGTGCTCGGACAGATTCCTATGCCGTGGCCGGATCTGATCCGTTGCGCAGAGCCGCCAGGTCATCGGGAATGGCGGTCGGCTCGCCCTTGCGATTCACGCAGGCGATGGTGCTTTCCGCGGTGGTCAGCAGCAGACGTGACTGCTGGTTATAAAGTTCATATACATGGTCAATGCGGGCGCGGGTTTGCCGCTGGATGCGGGTGACCAATTCCAGTTGATCATCATAGCGGATGGGGCGTTTGAAGTTCACACTGATTCGGGCCACGACAAAAATAAATCCGCGGTCTTCCAAATCACGGTACGTCACACCCATCTGGCGTAATAATTCGGTGCGGCCCATTTCAAAATAAGGCAGATAATTGGAATGGTGCAGATACCCCATGGGGTCGCACTCCACGTAGCGCACGCGAAGGAAAATAGTGTTCTGTGGAATCATGGAAGCTGTCTCCTGGCGGGTCCGAGGTTTACTTATTCTATACCCGCCAGCCGATTGCCGGGTTCGTTATAAAATAAGCTCCCCAATTTATCGGGATCCACCTGACCGCGGAACCGTTCCTGCCCGTCCACCAGCACCACGGGCACCACTTTGGCATATTTTTCCAGCAGTTCCGCGTTTCCGGTGATGTCAATTTTTTCAATCACAACTGGCACGGATTTTGGCAGGGATAATTCAATGGCCTTGCAGGCTGTATCGCAGATCGAGCAATCCGGTTTGATATAAATTGTTACGCGATGCATTGTTTTACTCCGCTGTTAAAGTCCTGCGACGGCGTCCCGCAGCCAAGGGTTCCTACCAGAGACCTACTATACCCGTTGCTGCCCCGAACTGCATAAAATAAGCATGAGCCTTGACGATCAGGCTTGTGGATGATAGCTTCACGGAAGTTAGGGACTCTGTATATTGAGCCTCACAAAGGACTGTAGGAGGTCATCTTATGTTCCCACGCGTTATTACCCGCACACAATCAGGGATTGGTATGGCGGCAGGCTTCGCTTTTGCCATGGCTTTTGCAGCGGCTGTTTGCGCTGCTGCACCGGCCAACACGCCGGTGACAACAACCGGCAGCACACCAGGCGCTACTGCACCAGGTACCGCTGCGGCAACCGCACCGGCAACTGCACCAACGGCTGCCGCACCGACGACCGGTGCCGCAACGGCACCGGTGGTGACCGTTCCCGTGCCCGTTTCCCCGGCACCTGCAACGTCCGCAGCCAAGACAAAAAAGCCGAAAAAATCAAACATTAGCGTCACAGCTTTTGTGGGTCAGATCAGCGCCTCACATGTTAATATCCGCAGTGGACCGGGCTTATCTTATTATGCCATCGGCCAGCTTGCCCGGGGCGATCTGATTAAAGTTACCGGTGAACGCAACGGTTGGTACCGCTTCGCAGCCCCGGCCGGAGCGCGTTGCTATATTGCCCGGCAATTCGTCAAGCTCGGTGCCGACGGCACCACCGGCACAGTAACCGGCAGTTTTGTCAATGTGCGGGCCGCCAGTGCGTTATCTCCGGCCAGCAATTATGCTGTGGTAGATCTGCTGAACACGGGTTCGACCGTTTCGGTTACGGGCCAGACGCCGGCGTTTGATATTATCCGTGCCCCCAAGGGAACGGGATTCTACGTTCTGGCGCGGTTTGTATCGCCCGCAGCCGCCGGCAGCACCTACGTGACGCCTGAATTAACCATGCCGGCCGGCTTCAAAGGGACAGGTTTGCCCACCGGATCAACTCCCGCAGCCATGGCCTCAGCCGCTACGTCGGGCACCGCCTCGACTTCGCCAGCCGGAAATGCCGCATCAACCGGCCTGTCGGCTCCGGTTCCGCCGGTGTCTGCAAATTCCGGTTCGTCTGCCGGCATAGTGCCGGCCCCGCCGACATCGCCGACATCGCCGACATCACCGGCGATGCCTGCCACAACGGCCAATGCGCCTGCGGCAACCGCTCCGGCAACTCCAACCAACACCGTTAATATGCCGGGGGGGCTGCCGGCACCGGTAAAATTCAGCCCGGATGCCTTCAGCACCTATAGCCATTTGACACGTCAGATGCAGGCGCAATTTGATAAGCCCATTATGCAGCGCCATTTGCAGCCGCTGTTAACAGCATTTGAGAATCTCATGCGGCAGCCACATTTGCCGCACTCGGTCATGGATGGCAGCAACGCCCGGATCAACCTTTTGAAAAAGCAGATTGCGATTCAGGAAATTGTCGCCGCGTCGCACAAGCAAAGGCCGCTGAAGTCGGTTCTGGCTCCTTATCAGCAGCAGTGGCAGCAGTCACAAAAGGAACTGGCCCGGGCGGAAGCCAAAGCCCCTTACATCGCGTACGGAATTCTCAAGACCAGCACCGTTCTGAAAAATTACGCCCTGATGGACCCCACCACCGGCCGGGTTGTGGCTTATCTGGAGCCGTCGTCAAAAATAAATATCTCCAAATTGCTGGGGTCGTATATCGGCGTTAAGGGTGAAGTGGTCAGCAATACGGGCGTCGTGGTGCACGTTATTAAGGTAACGGCGGCCACGATGTTCTCCCAACCACCCGCGGGGCAGTGAACGGCGGTTGCTATGTTCTCAATGGGGTAATTCCCAGCGGACGTACATTGCCGGCGAATATCGGCGTGGATTCAGGAAACGGTGACAAACGTGCTGGAAAGCTCTGAGATTATTTATCCCCTGTTGGATGCCTTCAAAATTGAATTGCCCTCCTGGGGATTTGCCGATACCGGCACGCGCTTTGGAAAGTTTTTTCAGGATGCCGCCGCCGGTGACATTGACGAAAAACTTGCCGATGCCGGGCATGTCCATCAATTAACCGGTTCCTGCCCGACCGTCGCGGTGCATGTGCTGTGGGATTTTAAGAAAAATCAGGACGTCGGCGAGGTCGCCGCCATGGCGGCACGGCACGGGGTGGCCATTGGGTCCATCAACCCCAACGTCTTTCAAAATCAGGAATACAAATGGGGAAGTATTACGAATCGATCGGAGTCCATCCGGGCGGCGGCTGCCGAGCATCTGCATGATTCGGTGAAAATCGGTCGGGCCGTTGGAAGCCACTATCTGTCGCTCTGGTTTGCGGACGGGATCAATTATCCGGGGCAATCGGATATTATTGCGCGAAAACATTGGGCCGCCCAGGTACTTAAGCAAATTCACGGCCAGATGCCCCATGACATGACCATGCTGGTGGAATACAAACCCTTTGAGCCGGCATTTTATGCCACGGATATTGCGGACTGGGGAATGGCGGCACATTTCGCCCGTGCCGCAG
>JAJZGH010000336.1 GCA_021798635.1 Planctomycetota bacterium
ATTAAAACCATTATTCTGCCTGCCGAGCAGACCAACGGCGGAGCGGTTGAATCTTTAGCGGATGCCAGAAAATATGCGGACCTGTTTCAGAAGCATCGCGGAGAAATTGACGGCATACTGGTGACGCTACCGAACTTTGGTGATGAACGGGCCATCGCCAACACGTTGCGCTGGGCCGGGCTGAATGTGCCGGTGCTGGTCCATGCGTTTAATGATCGTACGCAAACCATGACCATTAAAGATCGCCGGGACAGCTTCTGCGGAAAAATGTCGGCATGCAATAATTTGCGGCAATATGGCATTGCCTATTCGCTTACGACATTGCATACGGAAGAACCGGGCAGCAAGGAGTTTTCCGCAGATATTCAACGATTTGCCGCAACCTGCCGCGTGGTGCGGGCGTTAAAAGGGGCGCGCATCGGTGCCATTGGTGCGCGGCCCGGAGCCTTTAACACCGTGCGTTACAGCGAAAAACTTTTGGAAACCGCCGGTATCAGCATTGAAACGCTGGATCTTTCAGAAGTTCTCGGTGTGGCGACAAAACTATCTGATAGCGATGCGGCGGTGAAGGAAAAGCTGGCCGGAATTCAGGGCTATACCGCAACCGGCGGCATTCCGCAGTTAAGTGTTATCAAGATGGCCAAACTGGGCGTGGCGATTGAAAAATTCATTAAGGAACGCGAACTGGTAGCCACCGCGATTCAATGCTGGACGGCACTGGAAGAATTTTATGGCGTGGTACCCTGCACGCTGATGAGCATGATGTCCAACGGATTAATGCCCAGCGCCTGCGAAACCGATATCACCGGCGTGGTGGGCATGTATATTTTGCAGGCGGCGTCTGGTAAACCCGCAGCTCTTTTGGATTGGAATAACAATTACGGAACCGATCCGGATAAGGGTGTGGTGTTCCACTGCTCCAATCTGCCGAAGGATTTCTTTGAAAGCCAGAAAATGGACTATCAGGAAATTATCGCCGGCACGGTGGGACGGGAAAATACTTACGGGACCATTGTCGGCAACATTGCCGCCGGCCCCTTTACCTATTGTCGCGTATCAACCGATGACAACAACGGCCTGATTCGAGCGTATGTGGGTGAAGGCGAATTCACCGGTGAAAAGCTGGATACGTTCGGCGGGTACGGAGTATTTAAGGTGCACCGCCTGCAGGCGCTGCTGCAATTTATCTGCCGCGAAGGTTACGAACACCATGTCGCAGCCACGAAAGCGGTTGTCGCAGCCGGCATTGAAGATGCCTTGAGTAATTACATGAAGTGGGATGTGTATCGGCATGAATAATCGCCATTAAGGAACGGCGGAGTCAGCAGGCCTGACCGCAAGCTGCCCATTGGAAACGAACGGATCGACGAATAAAGGATTTTATGCCATCTCGTTATGCCATCGGACTGGATTTTGGCACGGCCTCGGTGCGGGCGCTTGTCGTGGATGTGACTTCGGGCGAAGAAATTGCAACCGGCGTATGCAATTATCGCCACGGCACGGATGGCGTGATCGTGGATATGCGCGATCCGCTGCTGGCGCGGCAGCATCCGCAGGATTATCTGGATGGCACGCAATCCGCGATCCGTGATGTACTAAAATTGGCACGGCAGCGACTTCCCGATTTTTCCCCCGCGCAGGTTATTGGTATCGGTGTGGATACCACCGGCAGTTCGCCGATGCCGGTGGATCAACTGGGCCGATCGCTGGCGTTTGATCCGGCGTTTGCGGATGATCCGGCGGCGAAAGTCTGGCTATGGAAGGATCACACCGCGCACGTTGAAGCGGAAGAAATCACCACCGTGGCGGGCAAGATACGTCCGCAATATCTGGCAAAGTGTGGCGGACGCTATTCATCCGAATGGTTCTGGGCAAAAATTTTGCATTGCGCCCGCACAGCGCCAAACGTGTTTCAAGCCGCTTATACGTGGGTGGAAATTGCGGATTGGATTCCCGCCGCCATTACCGGCACAATGGAACCGGAGAAACTGCGGCGGGGAATTTGTGCGGCCGGTCATAAGGCGTTTTATAATCCCTCCTGGGGCGGCTACCCCGATGCGGAATTTCTCGAACAACTTGATCCGCGCCTGGTGCGCATTGGAAAGACGCTGTCCGGGAAAGCTTACTCGTCAGCTCAAGCTGCGGGGACATTAACACCGCAATATGCCGAGGCCTTCGGGCTGCCGCCGGGAATTCCCGTGGCGGTGGGGGCCTTTGATGCGCATCTTGGAGCGGTGGGAGCCGGAATAAAAAAGAACGTGCTGGTGAAACTCATCGGCACCTCTACCTGTGATATTATGGTCGTGCCGGAAAGTGAGAAGCTGGCGGATATACCGGGGCTTTGCGGCATTGTACCGGGATCGGTTCTGCCGGATTATTTTGGCCTGGAAGCCGGGCAATCGGCGGTGGGGGACATATTTAACTGGTTTGTATCGGTGGTGCAGCCGCAGGGAAGCGCCGGTTCGCATGAGGCTTTGACCCGGGCCGCCGCGGAAATGAAGCCCGGTGCCAGCGGCCTGTTGACTCTGGACTGGCATAACGGTAACCGCACCATTCTGGTGGATCAGCGGCTCACCGGACTGATCATGGGCCTGACACTGCACAGCACGCCGGCGGAAATCTATCGTGCCCTTATTGAAGCCACCGCTTTTGGCGCGCGGGTTATTATGGAACGCTTTGAGGAATTCGGCCTGCCGGTGCATCGCGTTATTAACGGCGGGGGCATATCGGCCAAGAATCATTTTGCCATGCAGATATATGCAGATGTTATGAACCGGCCCGTGGGCGTTTCCCGGAGCGGACAGACTTGCGCTTTTGGTGCCGCGATCGCCGGGGCGGTTGCTGCGGGAAAAAGCCGCGGCGGCCATGATACATTTGATGACGCCATTGTCCGCATGGTCGGTGAGCCGGCACGAATTTTTACCCCCATAAGCGGCCATGTTGCAGTGTATGAACGGTTGTTTAAACTCTATCGCCAGGTGCATGATGCGTTTGGCCGCAAGGAATCCGTCGCCCATCTCGGCACGGTTATGAAAGAGCTACTGGATATTCGCGATCAGGCCAGGAGTTAAATATGCCGCACGATGAACTTAAGCAGTTGGTATGCCAGGCTAATCGTGATCTGGTGCCCCTGGGGCTGGTGGCGTTGACGTGGGGGAATGTCAGTGGCGTGGACCGTACCGCAGGTGTTATGGCCATTAAACCCAGCGGTGTACCGTATGAAAAATTGCAGCCCGCGGACGTGGTGGTGCTTTCACTGGCGGATGGTCGAGTCATTGAGGGAACCGCCCGGCCGTCCTCGGATACGCCGACACATTTATATTTGTATCAGAATTGTCCGGACATCGGCGGTATTGTGCATACGCACTCCATTCATGCCACAAGCTTTGCCCAGGCCAAGCGGGAAATTACCTGTCTTGGCACCACGCACGCTGATACCTTTTATGGTGCCGTACCCGTAACCAGGGATTTAACCCCGGAAGAAATTCACACGGACTATGAATTAAATACGGGTCGCTTAATTTTGGAATGCTTCAAGGAACATGGGTTGAATCCCGCACAAATTCCGGGTGTGTTGGTCGCCAGCCATGCACCATTTGCCTGGGGGCTGACAGCCGCTAAAGCGTTGGAAAATGCGCTGGTTCTGGAATTGGTGGCCAAAATGCAACTGGAAACCCTGGCTCTGGCACCGGATGTTCAGCCCATTCCGGACGAGCTTCTGGACAAGCATTTTTTACGCAAGCACGGCCCCGATGCCTACTATGGCCAGAAGAGCTGATGTCACCCCTACAAGAATCAGTGTCCCGGTAAACAATGCAATAATGACCATGGACTGTAAAGGAAAGTTGTTGTAACGGGGCCGGGCGATTTTCATTATCCGTTTCCAACTGCACGCCCCTGATTATAGCCTGGCATTCCAAGCCGACGGCGAAGCTTACTCAAAATTTCTCAAGACCCCAGATGCTTCTGCGAGGAATCGCGAGGATTGCGATGGCTTGGATTGTCGACGAAAAGAAATTGATTCGTTTCACGCGAGGCCTCGCCCTCACACTTTGGAAAAGAGGCGTATGTGTGTGCGATTGCGACCGATGATTGTTCAGAAAGCTTGGCGCACGGAATCGTGATCTGACTTGCGACGTGTGGCCGACGGACGATCTGCCCCTGGGCGTTCGGCCTCCATCGCTTTTTCATTTGCTCGCGGTGGCAACGGGTTCTCGTGCTCCGGTCTGCCAAGGCAAAGCGGGGTTCATGGACCGGACGCTTTTTCCCCGCTTGCATTGCCAATGGGTGCCGCTATACTTTCATCCAAGAAACCCAGCAGCCAGCCAATTTCGGCTGATGAGTTCACGCGCTCGGGGATGAAGAATGTTGCGGTTCGAAGCAATTTGGAACCTCGGTAAGGCGCTG